>NZ_JAZGZU010000009.1:0-139346 GCF_036347315.1 Flavobacterium sp. C4GT6 | reverse complement strand
TTCGTTACTGAAGTAATACCGTTTCCGTCAACACCGTCTGATCCGTCAACACCATCTGCTCCTGCTGGACCCGTTAGGTCTGCTGTAGTGAAAGAGGTACCGTTATCAAAATTAAGTGTATAAGTACCGTCATTGTTATTCGTTACCGAAGTAATGCCGTTTCCGTCAACACCGTCAATACCATTGGTTCCGTTAGTTCCATCCGTACCTTCAAGTGAAGCTAAAAAGTCAGCCTCAGTTCCTATATTACCAGCGGCAATCCAAATATCATAAGCACTGTCTCCATCAATACCATCGATACCGTTAGTTCCATCCGTACCTGCAAGTGAAGCTAAAAAGTCAGCCTCAGTTCCTATATTACCAGCGGCAATCCAAATATCATAAGCACTGTCTCCGTCAATACCATTGGTTCCGTTAGTTCCATCCGTACCTGCAAGTGAAGCTAAGAAGTCTGCTTCAGTTCCTGTATTGCCTGCTGCAACCCAAATATCATAAGCACTGTCACCGTCAATACCATCGATACCGTTAGTTCCGTCCGTACCTTCAAGTGATGCTAAAAAGTCAGACTCAGTTCCTGTATTGCCTGCGGCAATCCAAATATCATAAGCACTATAACCATCAACTCCATCAACTCCGTCAGTACCATTGGTTCCATTTGTACCGTTAGTTCCTGCTATACCTTGTGGTCCCGTTAAATTATCTGTTGTAAAAGATGTTCCGTCTGAAAATGATAATGTAAAAGTTCCATTACCATTATTTGTTGCAGAAGTAATACCAGTACCTGCTGGTCCTGCTGAACCAATAAAAGAAGTAAGAAATTCTCCTAATGTTCCCGTATTACCTTCGGCTAACCATAACTCGTAAGCACTTAGGCCATCCGTACCGTTTGTTCCTGCTGCACCATCTGCCCCGTTAGCTCCAACTAATGACGTTAAAAAGTCGGTGATTGTTCCTGTATTTCCTTCGGCTAACCATAATTCGTAAGCACTTAGTCCGTCGATACCATTAGTCCCATTGATACCGTTTGTACCAGCTATACCTTGTGGGCCTGTTAAATTATCTGTTGTAAAAGATGTTCCGTCTGAAAATGATAATGTAAAAGTTCCATCTCCATTATTCGTCGCAGAAGTAATACCAGTACCAGCAGGTCCTGCTGAACCTATTAAAGAAGTAAGAAATTCTCCTAATGTTCCTGTATTGCCTTCAGCTAGCCATAACTCGTATGCACTTTGTCCATCAGTACCATTCGCTCCTGCTGCACCATCTGCTCCGTTTGCTCCAACTAATGAAGTTAAAAAGTCGGTAATTGTTCCTGTGTTACCTTCTGCTAACCACAGTTCGTAAGCACTTAAGCCATCAATACCATTCGCTCCTGCTGCACCATCTGCTCCGTTTGCTCCAACTAATGAAGTCAAAAAGTCGGTGATCGTTCCTGTATTACCTTCTGCTAACCATAACTCGTAAGCACTTAGTCCGTCTGCACCATTAGTCCCATTGATACCGTTTGTACCAGCTATACCTTGTGGGCCTGTTAAATTATCTGTTGTAAAAGATGTTCCGTCTGAAAAAGATAATGTAAAAGTTCCATCTCCATTATTCGTCGCAGAAGTAATACCAGTACCAGCCGGTCCTGCTGAACCTATTAAAGAAGTAAGAAATTCTCCTAATGTTCCCGTATTACCTTCGGCTAGCCATAACTCGTATGCACTTTGTCCATCAGTACCATTTGTACCGTTTGCTCCAACTAATGAAGTTAAAAAGTCGGTGATTGTTCCTGTGTTACCTTCGGCTAACCATAATTCGTAAGCACTTTGTCCATCAGTACCATTTGTTCCTGCTGCACCATCTGCTCCGTTTGCTCCAATTAATGAAGTCAAAAAGTCGGTGATCGTTCCTGTATTACCTTCGGCTAACCATAACTCATAAGCACTTTGCCCATCAGTACCATTCGCTCCTGCTGCACCATCTGCTCCGTTTGCTCCAACTAATGAAGTCAAAAAGTCGGTAATTGTTCCTGTGTTACCTTCGGCTAACCATAACTCGTAAGCACTTTGCCCATCAGTACCATTTGTACCGTTTGCTCCAACTAATGAAGTTAAAAAGTCGGTGATTGTTCCTGTGTTACCTTCGGCTAACCATAACTCGTAAGCACTTTGCCCATCAGTACCATTTGTACCGTTTGCTCCAACTAATGAAGTTAAAAAGTCGGTGATCGTTCCTGTATTTCCTTCGGCTAACCATAATTCGTATGCACTTAAGCCATCAGTACCATTTGTTCCTGCTACACCATCGGCTCCGTTTGCTCCAACTAATGAAGTTAAAAAGTCGGTGATTGTTCCTGTATTTCCTTCGGCTAACCATAATTCGTAAGCACTTTGCCCATCAGTACCGTCAACCCCGTTTAATCCGGCAGGAAGTGTTACTGTTACCGCCGTACCTTCCTCATTAGTATAAGTAACAGTTCCGTCACCATTATCAACTAATGTGGTTACTGTTTCATATTGCGTAACAAAATCTGATATGTTAATTACGGTAGTCTGTCCAAGTTCATTTGTAAAAGTTATTGTACCTGCATTAATATTAGCTACAATACTTGTCACTGCCTGATTATCCTGAATTATACCTGTAAAATCAATATTGGTTTGGTTACCGTTTTCATCGGTATAAGTAATAGATCCGTCTTCATTTTTCACTAAAGAGGTTAATGTCTCAGCATTTTGAACCAATGTAGGTAAATCAATAACAACCGGGTTATTGTTCTCATCGGTGTATGTAAGGGTATTAGCCGTTTGATCGTAAACTAAAGTGGTTAATGTTTGATTACCAGGTATATCGATAACCGTTACTACACCATCTTCACTAGTGTAGGTATAGGTACCGTCACTATTGTCTACTAACGTAGTGATGGTTTCGTTAAAGATATCAAGGTCGGTTAAAATCCTGTTCCATTTATTATCAAACCAATAATAATAGCCTGGATTTACATCTGCTGTTTGTGAAGTATTGTAAACTAAAAGGCTTGAAACATTACCATTTGTTATGGTTGTGGCGTCAGTCGCATCTGTTAGAGAAACCTGTGGTATTAAAATACCCTTATCTTCAGATACAATTTCGAGTTGTGCAGAGGCATTAGGGCTGGAGGTTCCTACACCTACCTGCGCATTTGCAGCTGCCGCTCCCAGTAACAAGACCAGGGCAGACAATAAGTTTTTCATCGTCATTAGTAATTAAATTTCTTTTTTTTGGTTTTGATGTCTAAAAGTCTTTGGGGAAAACTTTTAAATATTTTACGGTATTTGTGGGGGCAATTTTGTAATTTACATCTTTGTTTCTAGATTTATATTAGACATATTTAACATCTCATTATATCTTAACATATAACAAAGCCTTAAATACTGCCTTATGTAAATTCCAATTTTTAATCACCCGGACGGGGTTGTCCTAGCAAACCCACATCACCTCTTGCAGCATGTTCTTTTTTGTTTCAAAAAACTGTAAAAAGTATTAAATAACACTTAAACTATATCACAGATTTTTTACTCCTCAGGGGAAAAAATCAGGAACGGTTACTTTTTGGGGGCAGTTATCGTTCTCTGTTAATAAAAACTTAATTTCTGATGCAAATCTCTAATTTTAAATCGCATATGAAGTAAAAAATAATTGGAAAAATATCTTTCCCAATTATTTGAACATAGACAAAATATAGAATTCACGCTTTAATTAGAGTTTAATACTGAAACAACTATGATATTTACAAAACAATTATTATTTTACCTTTGGGAGAGTGTGTTTATTTCATAAAACAAACCATGTAATGAAGTTTTTAAAACAAAAAATAATCGAAAAAAAGCAACAAAAACATTCACACAAGTAACCTAAAAAATAAACAGTTTATAAATTTTGATTTGACAGGAGATAATAATAAAACAAGTAACCTTAAAAATCATATGTAGGTAAAAAAATAATCTAGAAGACTTTTACACACATGACTGTTAAACAAAAAAAAGCCGAACCTTAAATACAAGGTCCGGCTTTAAAGATAGTATATATAGATTGGTATTGGGTGGTTCTTAAACTTATAATAGCACTCGTGAGTACGTTATTTAATAATCAAAAACTGTATTGTATTATACTATAATTTTATGGTTATGCTACTCCTTCCTTCTTCTTAGTAAAGTCAGACGGAGTACACCCCATAATATTTTTAAAATGCCTGTTGAAGGATACTTTTGAATTGAATCCGCTCTCAAAGGCAACTTCTTCCATTGTCATCTCACCTTCATTATCCTGAAGCAGCTCACATGAATAACTAATACGGTATTTATTAATATACTGATTAAAATTTTCTCCTATATAAACATTAAAAAGCTGAGTAAGATGATGTTTGGAAAGTTTCATTTTCTCTGCCAGTACTTCCAGAGACATATCATTATCCAGAAATACTTTTTCATCCTTAAAAAAGTGCTGCAGCTTTTCCTCATATACTTCAAACATACTTTCATTAAGTGCTGACTTAGCATATTTTTGAGGTGACGTTTTCAGGGAAATAACTTCTTCGTTATTATGTAAATCCTCATTCTCCTTATTAAAATCAATTGTATGAGCAGTTATATTTTCTGTTTGTAAACTTAAATTTTCAGACAATTTATTTACTTCTTCTTTAATTTCTTCTTGGTCAAACTCATCATTAACCGATTGCATATAAGCGATAAAGCTATACACCTTATACCTAAAAGCGACTGCTACTAAAAACAAAGCCAGTGTATAAAAAATTGAGCTAAAAATTATTGGGTTCACTCTACCCGTATTTAAAAACTCTTTAATGAGAAAAACTGAAGAAACAGTACTCACTAGTATAACTAAAGCTGACGAAAAGTTTAAAAGTTTACGAGCCAAAGGATCATTATCACGTTCATTTTTAGCTTTACCATATAAAAGTGCCCAAACAGAATAGGATGTCATAGATACAAAGACCGAGATAAACAGCATAGTATTATATACAGGTAGATACTCACTAAGGAAGCTAAACTCATTTACAATGAGATAAGCAAAACAAAAAATAAAAGACGGGATAAAATGCACATAAACCGCTTTCTTTGAAAACTGATTATTAATACGTGAGTTTACAGCATAATACTTAAACGGACCATATGCCAAAAAGAAAGGTACTGCCATGAAGGTGTAATTATCACCGGCATATATACTAACTAAGGCAAATAATGCCTGCAGTGATGCAAATACCAAAAAGGCATTACATATCCTGTCGAATAATAAAACCGACTTTATTTGCGATGCAATATAAAGTGTAGCTGCTGTAAGAACGAGCAGGCCAATTAATACTAATTCAATCATAACAAATAATCATTTTTTGCACGTATGCAGTTAAAAGATTACTCTGCTTATCTTATACAATTCAGTTAAAAAATCAGTTACATAATCAAAATTCTCCCGAAATAAATACACGACAATATCCCATAGTAATTAAACCAGGAAACATTCATGAATAAATCAGGCAAAAACTAATCTACTTCTGTTTTGTAAAGTTTGTTATCAGATTGATGAGCATTATTGAAATTAAATGCCTTTAAAACTTTTTGGGGGGATTTTAAAAACATAGCATTAGTAAATTAATTTTTAGTTGTATTTTTATTTAATGGGGCGTTGCAAATCTATGTATTAAATTTATATCATTGCATAGAATTATATTTTTAGTTGTGTAGAATTATTTCTACAAACCAGGAATTGATCAAAAACATACAATAAATTTGGTTGATTTATAAGTTAAATTCATAGCCCCCAAAAATGAATTATTTTCAATCTTTTATCCTATTACTGCTATGCGTTGGCTGTAATACTATTAGTGCGCAGGAAAAGTTCCTGCATACCTGGTATTCAGCCGATAGTAACAACCTACCCCAAAATACGGTTAACTCTATAGTAAAAGATAAATACGGATATATATGGCTATCTACAGAGAATGGTATAGCCCGCTATGACGGACAGACATTTGATATTTACAACTCTGAAAACATTCATGGTCTAATATCAAACAGAACCCGCCTTTTTAGTGGTATTCCCGAAAACGATAGTATTTACTTATTAAATGAAAGCCACCAGTTCTTACTTATAAACAACAGAAAAATAAAGAACCTCAACAAAAAAATATCTGAGCCTTATAAATCGGTTAAGGAAATAGTTGAAAGCAACCATAACCCCGTATCGTCATTATCGTTTACAGGAGATAGTGAATACATAGATATTCAGGCTAAACAAAATTTATATATAATAGGGAACGATAGTATAAAACTGTACAACAAACAAACAAAAACATCTTTAGAGATTGCTTACAAATATCCTGTTAACTCTCAGTTTTATATAATTAACTCAACACTTTACCTGGATACTAAAAACGGTAAAGCCATTGCTTTTGATTCAAATCTAAAAACCAAACTTATAGAATATGACAAAAAATTCTCGTCTCCTTATTTCATATTCTCAAACAATACAGCAAGACAATCATTTATTTACACCCAAAAAAAGCTTTATTATTTAAAACCTCATGACAGCTTAATAGAAACCGTTTTGGTTTCAGAAGACTTCGATATACCCCATAACAACATTATATCCTTTCTATATGATGAGTTCTCTAAAAAACTATATTTGGGAAGTGCTAATAAAGGATTGCTTGTAGTAAGAAAAGTAGGTTTTAACCATATTATACCCTCGCTTCCTCATACTATAGGGACAGATGGCGTGTACTATGCCCTTTCGGATATTGGTCAAAATAAAATTTTAAGCAGTACAGGAGAAGTATTTACATCAAAGGGCTACAAACAAATTACCGGTATGGCAGGTCACTCTGACAAATACATGATGGTAGTTGATAATCATGGTGACGTTTGGACTAAACATGGCGGAGTACTATACCGCTTTAAAAAAGACAGTGATTATAACACATTTGACAAATGGCCACTTGATGTTGGCATAACAGCAATGACTAAAGCTCCTGACGGAAAAATATGGTTTGGAACTTTTTCTAAACCAAATGAAACAGGTGGATACCTGTACTATATTGACCCTAAAAACAGGTATTGCCGCCCTACTGTTTTCCTGAGAGTGAAAGAAGCTGCCGCATCCATTAGCGTACCAAATAACACCACAATATGGACAGGAACATGGAAAGGATTAAGCAAATATGATATAAAAAGTAAAAAATGCTACAAAATACCCGACTTCCCCAGTTGTAACGTCCGATCACTATATGTAGAACCTACCGGAGAAGTATGGGCCTGTAGTTACGGCAAAGGTTTTTTCCTTTATAAGCATAATAAAACCACACAGTTCCCTCCAGATAAAAACCAATATCTGTTAACCAGCCACTGTATAATAGAAGACAACAATGGCTTTTTCTGGATAACCACTAACAAAGGGATATTCCAGATTAAAAAGCAGGACTTGTTAAACTATGCCGAAAAAGAATCTGCCGGCATATATTATCATAGTTACAATAAAAACTCAGGCTTCCCTAATAATGAGTTTAATGGCGGATGCCAGCCTTGTGGTGTATACCTTAAAAACCAAACAATATATTTCCCTTCAATGGAAGGTATTGTTTTTTTCAATCCGGATAATATATCCCCTATTCTACCTAAAAATCCCTTATATATTGATGAGATTATAGTAGACGACAAAATACTTCATACCTGCAAAACAATTGAGCTTGACCGTAATTTTGGACGATTGAACTTTATAGTAAACAGTCCTTACTTTGGCGAGCCCTATAATGAAAATATTGAGTTTATGCTGGAAGGTCCGGTTAATCAGCAGTGGACTGTACTAACCGAAAAAACAATATCCTTTTCCACACTACCACCTGGAGAATATATTCTAAAAGCAAGAAAACTAACCGGATTCGGTTCAAAATGGACCTATAAAAATGTAGCATTTTCCATAAAACCGGCATTTTGGCAAACAACCTGGTTTCAGCTATTCATCCTAACGCTTGGAATTTTATTTGTACTACTTTTTATTAAGCTACGTATAAAGTACATACGATACAAAAACACTGTACTGGAAAACAAAGTTATACTTCAAACTTCACAACTACAGGAAACTATACTAACACTACGAAGAACAAAAGATGACCTGAGTAAACAAATTGATAATCATAAAAAACTTATCAAATCCATAACTCACGATATCAAGAGTCCGCTTAAGTTTCTTTCCATAACCGGCAGGTATCTTTATAATAATATTGACACCAATCAGGATAGTTTAAAAGAGAATCTGCAGTCTATATACACCTCATCATTTCAGCTGTATCATTTTGTAGATAACTTTTTAGAATATGCAAAGGAGACAAACATTAATAATGATGAGTCGACACCTTACTCCTTATATCAACTGGCTGAAGAGAAAAAAGACTTTTTCAGAAATATAGCACTTGCCCAAAAAACATATATTCATAATAAGGTACCGCAATACTTTACAACTACCATAAACCGACATCTGTTATCCATTATATTGCATAATCTTATAGACAATGCAACAAAAAACACAACAGAGGGATCGGTTATAATAAGTTCGGTTACAGAAAAAGACGGATTAACTCTATCCATTGAAGACACAGGAAAAGGTATGACAGATAAAGAACTTGAATACTATAATAAAATACTTCAGGGTAATTTTATGCAGGAAGAAAGCTCAACTAAAGGAATGGGATTACCAATGGTTGCAGAGCTTGTTCATATTTTAGAAGGAAAAATAAACATTGCCCGCACCCAAAAAGGCGGAACCAGTATTACAATAAAGTTTACGGTTTAGCTTTGCTCCCGGTACATTTTAAACTTCTCTACCAGTGATACAACATTTGTAATACCCAGCTTATCAAATATTCGGCTTTTATAAGTACTCACTGTAGACATTTTAATATCCAGCCTGTTAGCTATTTCAAGGTTACCCTCTCCCCTTGCCAGTAAATCTGCAATTTCAAGCTCCCTGTTAGAAAGGCTGTCTAAAGGATTATCAGGCACTTTATTAATTACATTTTCAAAAATGCGTTCCTTTACTTTATTACTAAAGTATCTTCCGCCCTGTAGTATCTCGGTTACAGCTTCTATTATTTTTTCTTCAGAGCTAAGCTTATTCAAATAGCCATCAACTCCTGCATGCAGGTATCGTAAAGCATATTGTTCTTCATCAAAGGCTGAGAACATCAAAATTTTTGTAGCAGGCTGCAAATCCTTAACCCTGCTAATCATTCCAACACTGTTGCCGCCGGGCAAATTAATATCAAGAAGAAGTAAATTAACAGATTGCTTCTTCAATTTCACTACAACTTCCTGAAAACTGTCTGCGTGATATATTTCAATGGTCTTGAACGCTTCCCTCAAAATCAATGCTACACCCTGCCTTACAACACTGTGGTCATCGGCTATCAATATATTCATACTATTTCTCGTTATACGGTGGGGATATAACTTTGTTTGATAAAAGTACTTAAAAATTAAAAAAAAATCATAAAAAGAAAATCATACAATTTAGTTTTTAGTAAATTTTTAACTAAAAAATGTTAAAGTAATCTTACAGGTTGTACAATATTGACAGGTTTTAAACTAAATTTAACCTAAATCATTAAAAACAAACTTTCATTTTTTCGAAACCAAACAGTTCATTATTAAGACAATAATCTCCAAAAAACAACTGTAAAAAGATTCTATTTTTTAGCTCATAATATTAATCACCTAAATCAATAAATTATGACAAAAAAATTAATCGCAGAATTCATTGGTACATTCTGGTTGGTACTGGGCGGTTGCGGAAGCGCCATACTTGCCTGCTCTTTCCCCGAACACGGAATAGGCTTTATGGGAGTTGCACTCGCCTTTGGTCTTACCGTTTTAACTATGGCTTTTGCCATTGGTCATATATCCGGTTGCCATTTAAATCCTGCAGTATCTATAGGCTTATGGATAGGCGGCAGGTTTGACAAAAAAGAACTTATCCCCTACATTATTTCACAGGTATTGGGAGGCATACTCGCTGCTTATGTTTTATTCACCATAGCATCGGGCAAAGAAGGCTTTGTTGCCGGTGGTTTTGCCGCAAACGGCTATGGCGAGCACTCCCCGGGCGGTTACAGCATGCAGGCCGTAATACTGTGTGAAATAGTAATGACTTTTATGTTCCTCATTATTATTTTAGGCTCTACAGACGAAAGAGCACCTAAAGGACTAGCCCCAATAGCCATAGGGCTCGGGCTAACCCTTATTCACCTTATTAGCATACCGGTAAGTAACACATCGGTAAACCCTGCAAGAAGTACAAGTCAGGTATTTTTTGCCGATGCATGGGCATTGAGTCAGCTATGGGTATTTTGGGTAGCTCCGATAATTGGAGCTATACTCGCCGGAATAGTGTACAAAGGTTTCTTCGGGAAAAATCAATAAAAAATAACATTAAGTAAACACTTAAGGGATAAGCTATTGGTTTTATCCCTTTTTATTTTTTAATATGCATGCATAAAAAATTTATCCAAGCCAAATAATTTGTAACTTGGTAAAAAACTAATTCAGAATTAAATTATGAACTATACTAATAAAATGCTTCGTGACAACGCGCTTGAGGGTAAGGTGATTGTTGTTACGGGAGGTGGTAGCGGCCTTGGTAAATCTATGACCAAATATTTTATGGAACTGGGAGCAAAAGTTGCCATTACATCAAGAGATTTGGAGAAACTGCAAAACACAGCCAAAGAGCTGGAGCAGGAAACCGGAGGCAAATGCCTTCCTGTACAATGTGACGTTCGCCATTATGAAGAAGTTGAAAACATGCTTCAGGCTGTTTTAAAAGAATACGGTAAAGCTGATATATTGCTTAACAATGCTGCCGGTAACTTTATTTCTCCTACCGAAAGACTATCGGCAAACGCATTTGATACCATTATAGACATTGTATTAAAAGGTTCTAAAAACTGTACATTAGCCTTTGGTAAACACTGGATAGATACTAAACAGGAAAACACAACAATACTTAATATAGTAACCACCTATGCATGGACAGGATCGGCTTATGTAGTACCAAGTGCCACAGCAAAAGCAGGCGTTTTAGCCATGACCCGAAGCCTAGCTGTAGAGTGGGCAAAATATGGCATTAGAAGTAATGCCATAGCACCGGGTCCGTTCCCTACAAAAGGTGCTTGGGACAGGTTATTACCAGGCGATTTAAAAGAAAAATTTGACCTTGCTAAAAAAGTTCCGCTTAAACGCGTTGGAGACCATCAGGAACTGGCAAACCTTGCCGCCTACCTTGTATCAGACTACTCTGCCTATGTAAACGGCGAAGTGATAACTATAGATGGTGGCGAATGGTTAAAAGGTGCCGGGCAGTTTAACCTGCTTGAAGCAATCCCCGAAGAAATGTGGGATATGCTAGAGGCTATGATTAAAGCCAAGAAAAATAAATAGTTACATCGCTTCATAAAAATACGAAAGCCTGAATTTATTTTCAGGCTTAATTTTTTTACACTATTTAGAATAGGTTTAAATAAAAACAATATATTTGCATCATTATTTTAAATCAATCTAAATAAAAGATATGAAACAATTATTACTCACCGCATCTTTAGTTTGTGCATCAATAATGGCAAATGCACAATGCGATCCAACCGCAACATTATCTGAAAACTTTAATACATTCGAAAATTTACCTGAAAACTGTTGGTCAGCCATTGCAGACGGACCAATGGTATATATAGACGGTGAAGAAGGCGAGAATTTTGTAACTTTTTATGCCTCAACATTTGTTGACACAGATGCATACCTTATTACACCCGAACTTAACACCTTAAATGGTAACTACGAACTATCATTTGACACTCAAAGAATAGTTATGGGACCTCCACCTGCACCCGGAACTGTTACAATACAACTGGGAACATTAACCGATAATACCAATGCTGAAACATTTGTTGCCTTTGGTGAACCAATCACAGTTACAGACGAATATACTACTCACAACAACATAGCTATAACTGCAGCCGAAGGCACCTATATAGCTTTCAAAATAAGCGGCGATACAGCACACAATGCTGCTTTTATAGACAATGTAGTATGGAGTGAAATTCCAACTACCTGTGAAGCTGCTGATACTTTAGACGAGAATTTTAACGAGTTTGAAATAACAGGTGCAGCAACTGACTTCCCACAAAACTGTTGGTCAAAACTAACAATCAACACAATGGTTTATCTTGATGGTGAAGAAGATGAAATAGCAGCTACATTTTACACCGGTATGTCGATAAATGAAGCTGGTTATCTTATAACACCGGCACTTTCTACAATTGACGGAAACCATAAACTATCATTTGACGCAGCTAAACTAACCGAGGCTAATGTTACTGTACAGATAGGTACAATGACAGATCCGGCAGATGCAGAAACCTTTACTCCCTTTGGAGGTATTATTACATTATCGGCAGATGTAACAACTTACAGTGACATTGTAATCAATGCTACAGAAGATACTTATATTGCATTCCAGTTTATGGCAGATGCTGTTCACAACGCTGCAATTATTGATAATGTAAAATGGGAAATAAACTGTGAAGCACAGGCAGGATTAGAAGAAGGCTTTGAAGACTTTATAGTTGCCGGTCCTACAGCTTCGTTCCCACAAAACTGCTGGAACAGCTTAACTGACGGTACTTTTGTTTACATCGATCAGTATGAGGAAACAGAAAATAAATTTGTTACTTACTACAGTATGATGTCTACTAACTCACCAGGATACCTTATTAGTCCGTCAATAGTAGCAACACAAGATGCTTATGGAGTAACTTTTGATTCATATAAAGAAGGTGCCGGTAACGTAACCGTTCAGTTAGGTACTATGGCAAACCCTACTGATACTGAAACTTTCACTGCAGTAGGTGAATCAATAGCTCTTACAGAAGAAAACCAAAACTATACTGTAGAATTTGCTCAGGGAAGCTTTGATGAGCAAAAACACCTGGTATTCATGGTAAATACAGATACTGCTCACCATGCAGCTTTTATTGACAATGTTATGTTTACAAACCTTTTGGGTAATGATGATTTTAACTTATCAACAACAAACTTTAATCTGTACCCTAACCCGTCTTCAGACAAAAATATAACGGTAAACTTCAGCTCTCAAAACACTGATGCAAATCAGGCAAACATAACTGTATATTCAATTACAGGAAGCATGGTATACAATACTGTTATAACGAACGGTCAGCCACAACAAATAAATCTTTCTGCACTTAACTCAGGTTTATACCTTGTAAAGGTACAGGCAGGTAACTATACTGATACTAAAAAGCTTATCATTAAATAACCAAATCAACCAATTAACCTTCCCGGAAAAGCCGATAATTAAATTTATCGGCTTTTCTGCGTTATTACAGTAAACACGGGGCAATAGCAAAACAAAAATTAATGTTAACAAATTCCACTTTCAAAAACCATAAATAATTGTATTTTTACGGTTCTAAAATTATTAAACATTCATGGGTAAGATCATTGCTATTGCCAACCAGAAAGGTGGCGTAGGAAAAACGACAACTTCAGTAAACTTAGCCGCAGCGCTGGGTGTATTGGAAAAAAAAGTATTACTAATAGATGCTGACCCCCAGGCAAATGCCAGCTCCGGGCTTGGCATTGATGTAGAAACTGTAGAGCGAGGCACCTACCAGATACTGGAACATACCAATACTCCGGATGAGGCTACTATTAACTGTAATGCTCCTAATGTTTCGGTTATCCCGGCACACATAGACCTTGTGGCTATTGAAATTGAGCTTGTGGATAAAGAAAACAGAGAATACATGCTTAAAACTGCGCTGGAAAGCGTTAAGGATAAGTATGATTATATACTGATAGACTGCGCCCCATCTCTTGGGCTTTTAACACTTAATGCCTTAACGGCTGCAGACTCTGTGGTAATACCTATACAGTGTGAATATTTTGCCCTTGAAGGATTAGGCAAACTGCTTAATACCATTAAGAGTGTACAAAAAATACACAACCCATCACTGGATATTGAAGGACTGTTACTTACCATGTATGATTCACGTTTAAGACTGTCTAACCAGGTGGTTGAAGAGGTACAGAAACACTTCAATGATATGGTTTTCAATACCGTTATACAACGTAACGTTAAGCTTAGTGAAGCGCCAAGTTTTGGCGAAAGCATCATTAACTATGACGCAACAAGCAAAGGTGCTATTAATTACATTCACCTTGCAGAAGAAATAATAAAGAAAAACACACTAGTACAACAGTAGGTTCATGACAAAAGCAATTAAAAAACAAGCACTTGGAAGAGGATTATCTGCATTATTAAAAGATCCGGAAAACGACATCAAATCGGTTGAGGATAAAAATGCTGATAAGGTTGTTGGTAACATAATAGAGCTTGAAATTGATGCTATAGAGATTAATCCGTTCCAGCCAAGAACAAACTTTAACGAAGAAACACTACAGGAACTAAGTACCTCTATTAAGGAGCTTGGTGTTATACAGCCTATTACCGTTAGAAAACTGGAATATAACAAATACCAGCTTATATCGGGAGAGCGTCGTTTGCGTGCTTCTAAACTGGCAGGCTTAACCTCTATCCCTGCTTATATTCGCCTTGCAGACGACAATGAGTCGCTTGTTATGGCTCTTGTAGAAAATATACAGCGTCATGACCTTGACCCTATTGAGATTGCCCTTTCTTACCAAAGGCTTATAGATGAAATCCAGCTTACTCAGGAACAAATGAGTGATCGCGTAGGTAAAAAGCGTTCTACAATTGCTAACTACCTGCGTTTATTAAAACTGGACCCTATAATCCAAACCGGTATTCGTGACGGCTTTATCTCTATGGGACACGGACGTGCCATAATTAATATTGAAGATCAGGACGCACAGGCAAATATTTACCAGAAAATCGTTAGCGGAAACCTTTCGGTTAGGGAAACAGAAGCACTGGTTAAAGCATATCAGGAAAGCCTGAAGCCTGAAAATGAAAAAACTACCGTAAAAGCAAATACTTTTGCAGTAGAAGACGAGCAGAAAAATACAATCACTGAATTCTTTGGCGCAAAAGTTGATGTAAAGGTTGATGCAAAAGGAAAAGGTAAAATCACTATTCCTTTTCACTCAGAAGAAGATTTCAAAAGGATTATTAAACTTATCAAAAGTTAGTGAAAAACATACTGTTCATATTTATCTTTTTAATTACTTCGGCAACATTTGCTCAGAAAACAGAGAACGACTCCCTGCAGCTTACAATGAACACCGATGTTACTTTAAACAAAAATGTCCACCAGGATCCCTTAGCACCGTCTAAAGCAGCGTTTTATTCGGCTGTACTACCGGGACTTGGACAGGCTTACAATAAAAAATACTGGAAAATACCTATTGTATATGCTGCAATAGGTACTTCCCTGTATTACTACTCCTGGAATAACAAAAAATACCACGAGTACAGGGATGCCTACAAAACACTCTTAGCAGGCGGTACCGTAACCGGAGAACTTGCCGATATTGGCGAAGACAGACTTATTAGAGCCCAAAAGTTTCATCAAAAAAACAGAGACCTCTCAATGCTACTCGCATTGGGATTTTATGTTTTAAACATTGTTGAAGCCAATGTTAATGCCCACCTAATGCAGTTTAACGTTAACGACAACCTGTCGCTAAGACCACAGCTGCAACAAAACCAAATTGATTACAAACATAACATGGGGCTAACCCTTAGTTACCAATTTTAATATATGAAAATTGCACTTTTAGGCTACGGAAAAATGGGAAAAGTAATCGAAAGGATTGCTTTGGAAAGAGGCCACGAAATTGTATTACGAAAAACAAGAGACAATTCTTTTGACGGACTTGAAAATGCTGATGTAGCAATAGAATTCAGTATTCCTGATGCAGCCGTTAAAAATATTTCACAATGCCTTAATAAAAATGTTCCAGTAATATCAGGAACAACAGGCTGGCTTGAAGAATACCACAACATAGTTAAACTGTGTGAAGAAAAAAAGGGAGCTTTTATTTATAGCTCTAACTTTAGCCTTGGGGTTAATATTTTCTTTCAGTTAAACGAATACCTTGCTAAAATGATGAGCAAACTGGAGCAATACAAGGTATCCATGGAAGAAATTCACCATACTCAAAAACTGGATGCTCCAAGTGGTACAGCTATCAGTTTAGCAAAAGGAGTTATAGAAAACAGTAACTACTCCAGCTGGGCTCTTAACGATGCTAAACAGGATGAAATACTTATTGACGCCAAGCGTATAGAAAACGTTCCGGGTACGCACTCAGTATTTTATGATTCAGAGATTGATTCAATCGAAATTAAGCATACAGCACATAGCCGTGAAGGTTTTGCATTGGGATCGGTAGTGGCTGCCGAATGGATAATTGGCAAACAGGGTGTCTTTACCATGAAAGATGTTTTAGATTTAAAGTAACATTTTCACCAAAAGACATACATATATAAAAAAACAATTTAAAGATGACTTTACTACAGTGGTTTATTTTTTTCCTGGCAGTACAGGTAATACATTACCTTGGAACCTGGAAACTTTATCAAAAAGCAGGTAGAAAAAAATGGGAAGCAGCAGTCCCTGTATACAATGCTGTTATACTAATGAAGATAATAAGGAAGCCGGCTTACTGGGCTATTTTATTATTTATCCCAATTGTAAATCTTATCATGTTCCCTGTAGTATGGGTACTTACATTAAAAAGCTTTGGTAAAAAATCATCTTTAGATACCATTTTAGGCATTGTAACCTTAGGATTTTATATATACTACATAAACTATGTTGAAGATGTAAAATATATCACTCAGGAAGAATATGAAGCCGAAAAGAAAAAAGAAAGCACTTTAGGGTCATTATTATTTGCAGTTGTAGTTGCTACAATAGTACACACCTATGTAATGCAGCCCTTTACCATACCTACAGCTTCTCTTGAAAAAACATTACTTATTGGTGATTTTCTGTTTGTAAGCAAGTTTCATTATGGTGCCCGCACCCCAATGACTACAGTTGCACTACCTATGGTACATGACTCTGTTCCTGTAGTAAATACCAAGTCATATCTTAGCTGGCCTCAACTACCATCATTTAGGTTTCCTGGTTTTGAAAAGCCAGAGAAAAATGACATCGTTGTATTTAATTGGCCAACAGACAAAAGAACTGATGGCACTTACAAACCAATTGACAAAAAAACAAACTACGTTAAAAGATGTGTAGGTACACCGGGAGATACACTTTCTATCATAAACGGTACTGTTTATATTGACGGAAAAGAGCTTCAGCTATCAGACAGGGCAAAGATTCAGTATTTCCATACTATATACATTAAGCCTGGAACGCTCTCTTCGCAACAGGTATATCAAATACTTCATCAAAACGGTTCAACTGAATTCTGGCCTGGTAAATCAGAAAACACAGTTATGGCAAACCTTACTTTAGAAGGTGCCGAAAAAATTAAAAGTATTACAGGCATTGACTCTATAGTAAAATACATAAGCCCAGCCGAAGACACTAAAGTATTCCCTCACACTAAACCTACATGGAGTGGTGATAACATAGGGGCTATTTATATCCCTGAAGCAGGAAAAACAGTATCCCTAACAAAAGAAACACTACCATTTTACGAAGATATCATCAAGGAATATGAAGGAAACAAACTTCAGGTTATAGGTAATGAAATCAGGATAAACGGAGAGATAGCCACCTCATACACCTTTAAGCAAAACTACTACTGGATGATGGGTGACAACCGTCATAACTCACTAGACAGCCGTTATTGGGGATTTGTACCGCAAGACCACATTGTTGGTAAGCCTGTATTCATTTGGATGAGCCTTGATCAAAATGTACCCTGGAAAAACTTTAGTAAAAAAGTACGTTGGGACAGAATGTTTACTACTGTAGGCGGTGAAGGTAAACCAGTATCTTACTTTAAGTACTTCCTTATACTACTTGCCGGATGGTTTGTATTTGATTACTTCAGAAAGAAAAAGAAAAAAGCAGCCATTTAAACGATAATATTTTAAAAGTATATAAATTTGAAGATTGGTACAATGTACCAATCTTCAGTTTTTTAAATCAATACCAATGAGCATTTTAATACACCCTACCTACTTCCCTTCTATCAGTCACTTTGTTGCTATGACAAAAACAGATAAGATTGTTTTTGAAGCAGAAGATAATTTCCAGAAGCAAACAAACAGGAACAGGATGTATATATACAGCCCTAATGGGATTCAGCTTTTAAACATTCCGGTAAAACATAATACCGACAGTAAACATCAAAAGTTTAAAGACGTTAAGATAGAACCTGCTTTTAACTGGCAAAAACAGCATTTTAAATCACTTGAAGCCGCTTATCGCACTTCTCCCTTCTTCGAATATTTTGAAGACGATATAAGACCTGTATTTGAGAAAAAACATACTTTCATGATGGACCTTAATTTCCAGATAATGGAAATCATTACAGATTGTCTTGGAATGGATTTCTCTTATGAAAAAACCGCAGAATATTTTCATGAAGTTGAAGGTATACAGGACTTACGACATCTTGCAAACGGAAAAAGAGATCCTTCTCAGTTTGAACCTTACACACAGGTTTTTGAAGAAAAACACGGCTTTATAAACAACCTAAGTATACTTGATCTTTTATTTAATGAAGGTCGTTATGCTATGGAGTACTTAAAAAATCAGGAGCTGTAAAAATAATTACTCCTTATCCTCTTTCACAAAAGCCAGTCTTGATATTATAGGATAATGGTCAGAATTTACAAACATGTCATATGTTTTAAATTCTTTTACATGCAGTCTGTTATCAGCAAATATATAATCTATCCTTGCAGGGTAATATTTGTAGTTATACGACTTACCAAAACCACTACCCGCTTCTTCAAACGAATCTTTCAAATCTCCCCTTATGCTTCGGTAAACATAAGAAAAAGCACTATTGTTAAGATCACCGCAAATAATCATTGGGTAATGACAGTCTTTTTTATGCTGCTGTACTATTTCGGCCTGTAATTGTTGCTCTTTAAAAGCCTCACTTAAACGCCTGAATATTATTTTTGATTTCTCTTCATCTATTTTCTCATGAATATCGGGACTTATTTTAACCGATTGCAAATGCATACTGTAAAACCTTAATGTATCTTTACCTTTTACTACATCGGCATACACAACACTGTTACCTGTATTAGGAAAAGTAAGACTCCCCGTATTTAAAATAGGGAACTTTGAAAAAAAGGCATGTTGGCTCTTCCCTTTTTCTTTATATATATAACGATATTCAAACTGCTTAAATAAGTCGTTTCCTTTTTTATTATACTCCTGTAAACAAACTACGTCAGGCTTTCTTTCTTTAACGAAATTATCTATTTTTTGAGGCACAAGGCTGTCATTAATCCATTCATACAAATTGAACATCCTCACATTGTAGCTCATCACTACAAAATCATCGGGAGTAACTTCTTCTTTATCTGAAGAGAATCTATAAAGTTTACTAACAAAAGTAATACCCAGTAACAGCACCAAACCCGAAAGGAGCATTTGCCTTTTGGTTTGCAGCAGCCAGTACATAAAAAAGATGAAATTAAGCACCAGCAGCAAAGGCAATATTAAAGTAAAAACAGAAAGTAACGGAAATAACTTGGGCGCCAAAAAAGGTAAGACATAAGCAAGAAACGTCAACACGGTTAAAACCATGTTGATAAAGTACATTAGCTTATTAAACCAGGAAAGGTTTTTCATGGGGATACCCGGTTATTTATTGGTTGTTATTTGCCTACTTTAAACAAGAATTCTTTCTCTTCTTTAGTCAGACTGTCATAGCCTGATTTACTAATCTTGTCCAGTATATCATCTATTTTTTGCTGTGTAATATCTTTAGACTGCTTTGCGAAGGTTGAACTTGTTGTACTCCTGTTATTAGTCGTAGCAGTGTTTTTATTTCTGTGTACTTTTTTAAACGGGGTAGACTTTTTAGGCTTAAACAAGTTAGTAAAAAAATCAATCACCACTGTTACTATACTGCTAAGATCGGTTCCTCGTTGTAATAACCTTATATAAATGTATCCAAACAAAGCTCCCGAAAGATGTGCTATATGCCCGCCGGAATTACCACCGGAAGCCTGAATAAGATCCAGTACTACAAAGAATAACGCAATATGCCACAATTTAAGTGTACCTATTAAAGGAATTCTTACAGCATAATAAGGTGAATATACAGCCGATGCAATTAAAATAGTCATAATAGCTGCCGATGCCCCTACCATTTTTGCCTGAGACAACACTAACCCAGGAAGCACATTAAAGCTTAAAATAAACATTAAGCCTGCAAATACACCACCTAATATATAGAGACCAAAAAACTGTTTTTGTGTAAAGAAGGTCAGGAAAAACCTAGCAGAGAAATACAACATAAGCATATTAAAAAGCAAATGAAGTACACCCGCATGTAAAAACATATATACTATCAATGACCAGGGTTTCCATAGTAAATCCGCTGGATTTGATGATAAACTTAGCCAGTCAAGCCCTAAACTGTTCCAATTTAAAAAAGATAGGTTAGCACCAAATAAAGGAAGTACACCAAACAGAATCATTGGTATGGCAAACAAACCTATATTCCAAAATATAAGTCTTTGTGTAATACCTCCCATACGGTACTCCATTTTTAAGTCGTCTAAAATTCCCATATTAATTCCATCTATTATTTTTAAACTGATGATTTTTCCAATACAGCATCATAAGATAACCTATAAGTGCTCCTGCTATGTGCGCAAAATATGCTGTTCCGCCGGCATTACCTAATAACATTTGTCCTTTAAAACCTGCTATTAAATCTCCTATTATAAAAAAAGCAATAAGGTACTTAACTTTTACAGGGAGAACAAACATTAAATATATCTCTCTGTTTGGGAAAAGAAACGCAAATGCAGCAAGCACACCATATATGGCTCCTGAAGCACCAAGTGTAGCTATACTATAACTCCCTACAAGGTTATTAAACTCTCTTAGAGTAAGAATCTCCTCCCATTTAACCATGTATTTACCTTCATTCAGAACAGCCAAAACATCAGCTTTATTATAACCTTCGGTCACCAAAATATTTAAACTATCATGAAAAGCAAAATATGATATTCCCTGAGTTGCTAATATAGCGCCTACACCACAGGAGAGATAGAAAAACAGGAATTTACTTCCTCCCCATTGATCTTCGAGTGACGGACCAATAAAAAACAGAAGCAGCATATTAAAAAATATATGGCGTATATCAGCATGAATAAACATATAGCTAACTATTTGCCATGGTTTAAAAGAAGGATTACCAAAATAATGAAAGGCTAAATACTCATCAATTATATTTTGGCCAATTATTATTTTACCTACAAAGAAAATTATATTTATAATTATAAGTTGCTTTACAACTTCGGTCATTCTAAACATCATAGGGCAAATCGTTTATCTAAATCTTCTACGCTTAGTGTAATAAAAGTAGGTTTATTAAATGGTGAAACTCCGGGCTCCTTACAGGCAAAAAGCGCGTTTACCATAGTTTCCTGCTCCCTCTCGGTCAATATTACTCCGGTTTTAACTGCCAGGCTTCGTGACATTGACTTTGCAATGCTGTCGCTTTGGCTAAAACTGGTATCGGGCACTTCCTGTTCTAAATCATTAAGCAGCTCTTCAAGCAGTATGGAAACCTCACTTTCAGCAACATTTACCGGAAGTCCGGAAACCACTATATGGTCGTCGCTAAATTCATCAAAAACAAAGCCAGTATTTTGTAACGATTCCTTCATTTCCTTTATTATGCCAAGTTCACTTTTATTAAAGTGAAGCGTTAGCGGGAACAACAACTGCTGGCTTGAACCATGCTGAACCGTAATATTAGCCAGGAATTGCTCATACAGCACGCGCTGGTGTGCCCTTTTTTGGTCTATTATCACCATGCCCGACTTAATAGGGCTTACGATATATTTTTTATGTATTTGGTATGTTTTATGAGTCGTTTGCTCTACTTCCTCATCATTAAACAGCGAACCTGTCACTTCTTCCGATTCAAAGCTTATTTCGGCAATTTCGTCAGTCGATGTATTCAGTCCGTTATACAGGCTCTCCCACGATGGCATCTTATCCTTTTTGAAGGAAGGTGAAGAATAGGACGATGACGATGAAAAAGACGATGACGAAGAGGAGCGCGAACCGCCACCTGAAAAAGTTTGTGTTGGCTTATCATCACTATCATCGGCAAACGGGTTAAAGGTAGAATCTACCTGGATGGTAGGCATACCTACATCTTTCTTTTCATAATCGTAAGGAGTATCCAGCGTGGCATCCCTGTCAAAATCCAGTACAGGCGCTACGTTAAACTGCCCTAAGCTATGTTTTATAGCCGACCTGAGTATGGCATAAAGCGCATGCTCATCGTCAAACTTTATCTCCGTTTTTGTTGGGTGAATATTAATATCAATCGTATTAGGCGGAACATCAAGGTACAGGTAATACCCCGGTTGTGTACCGTCTTTAAGCAAACCTTCGTAAGCAGCCATTACCGCATGGTGCAGGTAGGCACTTTTTATAAACCTATCGTTTACAAAAAAGAACTGTTCTCCCCTGTTTTTCTTAGCAAATTCGGGTTTACATACAAATCCGTTAATACTAACAATCTCGGTAGTTTCGTTTACCGGAACAAGTTTCTCATTAGTACGTCCGCCAAAAATATTTACAATACGCTGGCGTGTGTTTGAAGCTGGAAGGTTAAACATTTCGCTTCCGTTATGTATTAAAACAAAATGAATATTGGCATGTGCCATAGCCACACGTTCAAATTCATCTACCACATGGCGGAACTCAACCGTATCTGACTTTAGGAAGTTTCTCCTTGCCGGAATATTAAAGAAAAGGTTCTTAACCGAAAAAGATGTCCCTTTTGGCAACACCGCCACATCCTGACTTACAAACTTACTCCCCTCTATAACGATATGCGTACCCAGTTCTTCCTGATCCTGCTTGGTTTTCATTTCAACGTGGGCAATAGCCGCTATAGAAGCCAATGCCTCTCCCCTAAAGCCTTTTGTCCCAAGGGCAAACAAATCTTCCGCATGGCGTATTTTTGAGGTCGCATGGCGCTCAAAACACAGCCTGGCATCGGTAACACTCATACCTTTACCGTTATCTATAACCTGAATAAGGGTTTTACCGGCATCTTTAACTACAAGTTTTATCTCTGTAGAGCCCGCATCAACCGAATTTTCCATTAATTCTTTCACCACCGAAGCCGGTCTTTGTACTACCTCTCCGGCAGCTATCTGGTTGGCAACGTGGTCAGGAAGAAGTTGGATTATACTCGACATTGGAAAGTAAATAGGGATTAATTGATGAACCTCAAAGTTAAGGAAATATTACTAATCCTATAAAGTCACAATGAGCCTAATTTCGTAATATTGTTAACACGCAAAAACAACTTTAACCACAACCATAAAATGGATAATAAGCCTGCTTTATCCAAAAAAGAAAACTTGTCGTTTTCAGGCTTTGCCTAACAAAAGCAGTAATCACAACCGCTCATATTGAAAAATGAGATATTACTACCTATCTTGAAACTGAAGTTCAACGGATTGATTATATTTTGGAATTTTGTTTAGTAAATGCAATGAGATTAAATGATACACTTAGTCTTCTAAAACAAAATTAACGTTTAGATAATGAAAATAAAAAAAGCCCACTCAAATGAGTGGGCTCTTATTTTATATTAAGCCTGACCTGCAGGCCCGAAATTTAATGGAATTGGTGGTTGTTCTGATTCCTTAATCTCACCATGAGCGGCTTCAAAACGATGAATATTCTCACCAAGTACCTTTAGCAGCCTTTTGGCATGCTGAGGCGTTAATACGATGCGTGATTTAACTTTAGCTTTAGGCACTGCCGGCATTATGCTTACAAAGTCCACTACAAACTCGGAAGCCGAGTGGTTTATAATTGCCAGGTTAGAATAAATACCTTCGGCTGTTTTTTCATCCAGTTCAATGTTAATTTGCCCCGGTTGCTGTTTTTGATCACTCATGTTGTATTAGTAATTAAATTCCTCTTTAGGAGTTAATAATTCATTATACTCTTCTTTAGAACCTACAATAATGTTGTCGTAATCCCTCATACCTGTACCAGCAGGTATTCTGTGTCCTACAATAACGTTCTCTTTAAGTCCTTCAAGTCCGTCTACTTTACCAGCTACAGCTGCTTCGTTAAGTACTTTAGTTGTTTCCTGGAACGATGCTGCCGAGATGAACGATTTAGTTTGTAGCGATGCTCTTGTAATACCTTGTAGTATTGGAGTAGCCGTTGCCGGAACAACGTCTCTTGCCACAACAAGGTTTTTATCACCACGCTTAAGGATTGAGTTCTCATCCCTTAACTGACGTGGAGTAATAATCTGACCTGGTTTAAGAGTATCAGAATCACCTGCATCTTCTACAACTTTCATTCCGTACAGTTTATCATTCTCCTCGATAAAGTCGCTAGTATGAGCTAACTGATCTTCAAGGAATAATGTATCTCCCGGATCTTCAATCTTAACTTTACGCATCATCTGGCGGATAACAACCTCAAAGTGCTTATCGTTGATTTTTACACCCTGTAGTCGGTAAACTTCCTGAATCTCGTTTACAAGATACTGCTGTACTGCAGATGGTCCCTGTATTCTAAGGATATCATCCGGAGTAATAGCACCGTCTGAAAGTGGAAGACCCGCTTTCACATAGTCATTCTCCTGAACAAGAATCTGGTTAGAAAGTTTCACAAGATATTTCTTGATCTCACCAAACTTAGACTCAACTATAATCTCACGGTTACCTCTCTTAATTTTACCGAATGATACAACACCGTCGATTTCAGAAACCACAGCCGGGTTAGAAGGGTTACGTGCTTCAAGAAGCTCTGTAATCCTTGGTAAACCACCCGTAATATCACCCGCTTTAGAAGAACGTCTAGGAATCTTAACAAGTACTTTACCTGCCTTAATTTTCTCTCCGTTATCTACCATAAGGTGAGAACCTACCGGTAAGTTGTAAGAACGGATTAACTCTCCGTCATTACCGTAAATTAATAAGGTTGGGATTAATTTCTTATTCCTAGCCTCAGAGATTACTTTTTCCTGGAATCCTGTTTGCTCATCGATTTCAACAATAAACGTTTGTCCCTGTTCGATATCTTCGTAAGCAATTTTACCGGTAAATTCAGAAATAATTACACCGTTATAAGGGTCCCATTTACATATTACAGTTCCTTCAGATACAACATCTCCGTTTTTCACGTAGATACTGGAACCATAAGGTATATTATGTGTATTTAATACAATTCCTGTAGTTTCGTCAACAAGTTTTAACTCTGTAGAACGTGATACCACGATATCCACTTCGTTACCTTCGTTGTCTTCACCTTTAACTGTTTTAAGATCTTCGATATCAAGCTTACCTCGGAATTTAGTAATGATACTAGACTCCTCAGAAATGTTACCTGCTGTACCACCCACGTGGAACGTACGTAGTGTAAGCTGTGTACCCGGCTCACCAATTGACTGTGCTGCAATAACACCTACTGCCTCACCTTTTTGTGTCATTTTGGCTGTTGCAAGGTTACGACCATAACATTTAGCACAAATACCTTTTTTAGCCTCACATGTTAGTGGAGAACGTACTTCAACGCTCTCTACCGGAGAAGCATTAATAGCTCTAACTTCAGCCTCTGTGATTTGCTCACCAGCGTGAACAAGAACCTCAGAAGTAAGCGGATTAACAACATCCTGTAGTGCTACACGACCTAATATTCTTTCACCAAGAGATTCTACAATCTCTTCGTTTTTCTTAAGTGCTGTTACTTCTATACCTCTTAATGTACCACAGTCTACAGAGTTTACGATAACGTCCTGAGAAACGTCATGCAGCCTCCTTGTAAGGTAACCCGCATCGGCCGTTTTAAGAGCCGTATCCGCAAGACCTTTACGAGCACCGTGAGTAGAGATAAAGTACTCAAGGATTGATAGACCTTCTTTAAAGTTAGATAAGATAGGGTTTTCAATAATCTCACCACCACCGGCAGTAGATTTCTTAGGCTTAGCCATAAGACCACGCATACCTGTAAGCTGACGAATCTGCTCCTTAGAACCCCTCGCCCCAGAGTCAAGCATCATGTACACCGAGTTGAATCCTTGCTGATCCTCTCTAATGTTCTTCATTGCAAGCTCAGTAAGAAGTGCGTTGGTAGAAGTCCAAACGTCAATTACCTGGTTGTAACGCTCATTGTTAGTGATAAGACCCATGTTATAGTTCATGGTAATTCCATCAACCTGCTCGTTTGCATCGCTAATAAGTTCTTGCTTTCTTGCAGGGATAATAATATCACCTAAACTGAAAGAAAGACCACCTCTAAATGCGAAACGGTAACCCATATCTTTAATATTATCAAGGAAGGCAGCCGTTGTAGGTACATCAGTAGCATTTAAAATCTTACCGATAATATCCCTTAACGATTTTTTAGTTAATACCTCATTGATATATCCAGCCTGCTCTGGTACTACTTCGTTAAATAATACCCTACCTGCTGTAGTTTTGATAACCTGATAAACAAGTTCTCCTTTATCATTAAAGTCTTTAGTTCTAACCTTAACAGATGCATTAAGCTCTACTCTACCCTCATTTAAAGCAATATTTACTTCTTCTGCAGAATAGAAAGTAAGGCCTTCACCTAAAATTTTGTGTGTCTCAGTAGACAAACGCTCTTTGGTCATATAGTAAAGACCAAGAACCATGTCCTGAGATGGTACAGTAATAGGTGCACCGTTAGCAGGGTTAAGAATGTTGTGTGAAGCAAGCATTAATAGCTGTGCCTCAAGTATAGCCTCCGGCCCTAGAGGTAAGTGAACCGCCATCTGGTCACCATCAAAGTCGGCGTTAAATGCCGTACATACTAATGGGTGTAGCTGGATCGCTTTACCTTCAATAAGTTTAGGCTGGAATGCCTGAATACCTAAACGGTGAAGAGTAGGAGCACGGTTAAGCAGTACCGGGTGACCTTTAATTACATTTTCAAGGATATCCCATACTACAGGCTCTTTCTTATCTATAATCTTCTTAGCCGACTTAACTGTTTTTACAATACCTCTTTCGATAAGCTTACGGATAACGAATGGTTTGTAAAGCTCAGCAGCCATATCTTTTGGTAAACCACACTCAAAAAGTTTCATTTCAGGTCCAACAACGATAACCGAACGTGCAGAATAGTCAACACGTTTACCAAGAAGGTTTTGACGGAAACGTCCCTGCTTACCTTTTAATGAATCAGAAAGCGATTTAAGCGGTCTGTTTGATTCTGTTTTAACAGCAGAAGCTTTTCTTGTGTTATCGAATAACGAGTCAACAGATTCCTGAAGCATACGTTTTTCGTTACGAAGGATAACTTCCGGCGCTTTGATTTCCATAAGTCTCTTAAGACGGTTGTTACGTATAATAACCCTTCTGTAAAGGTCATTAAGGTCAGACGTAGCAAAACGTCCACCATCAAGAGGTACTAACGGGCGAAGCTCTGGCGGGATAACAGGAATAACTTTAAGAATCATCCACTCTGGGCGGTTTTCCCTGTTAAGGTTAGCCTCACGGAAAGATTCTACAACCTGTAGTCTTTTAAGTGCTTCAGTTTTTCTTTGTTTAGATGTCTCGGTATTAGCACTGTGGCGAAGGTTGTATGACAACTGGTCAAGATCAATTCTTGCCAATAAGTCCATAATACACTCAGCCCCCATCTTAGCGATAAACTTGTTAGGGTCTGTGTCATCTAAATATTGGTTTTCCATCGGAAGGGTATCTGCAATGTTCAGGTACTCTTCTTCAGTTAAAAAGTCTAGTTCTTTAAGCGGTTCCCCATCAGGTCCCTTAGCAATACCTGCCTGGATAACCACATACCTTTCATAGTATATGATCATGTCTAATTTCTTAGACGGAAGACCAAGAAGATAACCAATTTTGTTAGGTAATGAACGGAAATACCAAATGTGAGCAATAGGCACAACAAGGTTGATGTGTCCTACTCTGTCACGACGTACTTTTTTCTCCGTAACCTCTACACCACAACGATCACAAACAATCCCTTTATAACGGATTCTTTTGTACTTACCACAAGCACATTCAAAGTCTTTTACAGGACCGAAAATACGCTCACAGAAAAGTCCGTCTCTTTCTGGTTTGTGAGTACGATAGTTAATGGTTTCCGGCTTTAGAACCTCACCTCTTGACTCTGCAAGGATGGACTCCGGAGAAGCAAGACCTATCGATATCTGGTTAAATCTTTTAACGGTATTTTTATCTTTTAATCTCGTCATGATATGAATCTATCAATTATATTAAAAACGCTGTAAAGGGAATGGCGCTAAAAGCACCATTCCCGTGGAAATTTATTCTTCTAATCTGATGTCTAGTCCAAGACCTTTAAGCTCGTGCATCAATACATTGAATGATTCCGGTAGCCCTGGTTCCGGCATGGTTTCACCCTTAACGATAGATTCGTAAGTTTTAGCCCTACCTATAACGTCATCCGATTTAACTGTCAGGATCTCTCTCAGTGTGCTTGAAGCACCGTATGCCTCAAGTGCCCAAACCTCCATCTCTCCAAAACGCTGACCACCAAACTGTGCTTTACCTCCAAGAGGTTGCTGCGTGATAAGCGAATAAGGACCAATAGAACGTGCGTGCATCTTATCATCTACCATGTGACCCAGCTTAAGCATATAAATTACACCTACTGTAGCCGGCTGGTGGAAACGCTCTCCTGTACCTCCGTCATATAAATATGTATGCCCAAATCTTGGTACACCTGCCTCATCAGTAAGCGCGTTGATCTCATCAAGAGAAGCACCGTCAAAAATTGGCGTTGCAAATTTCTTGCCTAAGTTCATACCTGCCCATCCAAGTACAGTTTCGTAGATCTGACCAATGTTCATACGCGATGGTACCCCTAGTGGGTTAAGAACGATATCTACCGGAGTTCCGTCTTCAAGGAATGGCATATCCTCGTGGCGTACTATTTTAGCAACAATACCTTTGTTACCGTGACGACCTGCCATTTTATCACCCACTTTAAGTTTACGTTTCTTAGCGATGTAAACCTTAGCAAGTTTTAATATTCCTGACGGAAGCTCATCTCCTACAGTGATAGTGAATTTCTCTCTTCTTAATGCACCCTGAAGGTCGTTCAGCTTAATTTTATAGTTGTGGATAAGGTCGTTAACCATTGCATTGGTTTCGTCATCCGTTGTCCACTGTCCTTTTGTTAAGTGAGCGAAATCTTCAACAGCATAAAGCATTTTCTGAGTGTATTTTTTACCTTTTGGTAAAATTTCCTCACCCAGATCATTCATTACTCCCTGAGAAGTTTT
This sequence comes from Flavobacterium sp. C4GT6, assembly GCF_036347315.1. Classification (NCBI taxonomy): domain Bacteria; kingdom Pseudomonadati; phylum Bacteroidota; class Flavobacteriia; order Flavobacteriales; family Flavobacteriaceae; genus Flavobacterium; species Flavobacterium sp. C4GT6. The sequence continues at coordinate 109,863 of NZ_JAZGZU010000009.1, read as the reverse complement.
TCCGTTAACGATGTTAAATAACTTATCAATAAGTCTGTCTTTAAGCTCAGTGAACTTAACTTCAAACTCCATTTCAAGTTTAGTTAAATCGTCTTTATCTTTTGTACGTTTACGTTTATCTTTTACGGCTCTTGCAAATAATTTTTTGTCAAGAACAACACCATGTAATGATGGAGAAGCTTTTAACGAAGCATCCTTAACATCACCTGCTTTATCTCCAAAGATTGCTCTAAGTAGTTTTTCTTCAGGTGTTGGATCAGACTCTCCTTTTGGAGTAATCTTACCGATAAGGATATCACCAGGTTTAACTTCTGCACCAATCCTGATCATACCGTTTTCATCAAGATCTTTAGTAGCCTCTTCACTTACGTTAGGAATATCGTTAGTTAACTCTTCGTTACCTAATTTAGTATCCCTTACCTCTAGTGAATAATCGTCTACGTGGATCGATGTAAAGATATCATCACGAACAACTTTTTCAGAAATTACAATCGCATCCTCAAAGTTATACCCTTTCCAAGGCATGAACGCTACTTTTAGGTTTCTACCTAAAGCAAGCTCACCGTTTTGAGTTGCATAACCTTCACAAAGTACCTGTCCTTTAGCAACCCTGTCACCTTTTCTAACAATAGGTTTAAGGTTAATACTTGTACTCTGGTTAGTTTTTCTGAACTTAATTAATTTGTATGTTTTCTCATCCGTATCAAAGCTTACACTTCTCTCACGGTCAGTACGGTCATACTTAATAGTAATCTCATTAGCATCTACATACTCAACAGTACCATTGCCTTCGGCATTGATAAGTACCCTTGAATCTGAAGCTACCTGACGCTCTAAACCAGTACCCACGATAGGAGACTCAGGACGTAACAATGGTACGGCCTGGCGCATCATGTTTGATCCCATCAGTGCACGGTTCGCATCATCGTGCTCAAGGAAAGGAATCAACGAAGCTGAGATAGAAGCAATCTGGTTAGGAGCAACGTCTGTATAGTGTACAACATTTGGCTCAACAACCGGGAAGTCACCTTCCTCACGGGCAATTACTTTCTCTGCAGTAATAGTACCGTTATCGTTCATCTCAATGTTTGCCTGAGCAATCAGTTTACCTTCTTCCTCTTCTGCACTTAGATAAATAGGTTCTGAAACAATATCAACTTTACCGTCTTCAACTTTACGGTAAGGAGTTTCGATAAAGCCCATTCCGTTTACCTTAGCATAAACACCAAGAGAAGAGATCAAACCAATGTTTGGGCCCTCTGGTGTTTCAATAGGACATAAACGTCCGTAATGCGTATAGTGAACGTCTCGCACCTCGAAACCTGCTCTCTCTCTCGAAAGACCACCAGGTCCTAGTGCAGACAATCTTCTTTTGTGCGTAATCTCAGCAAGTGGATTGGTTTGATCCATGAACTGAGAAAGCTGGTTAGTACCAAAGAAAGAGTTGATAACTGATGACAATGTTTTAGCATTGATAAGGTCAATTGGTGTAAACACCTCGTTATCCCTAACGTTCATACGCTCTCTAATGGTTCTCGCCATACGAGCCAAACCTACGCCAAACTGAGCTGAAAGTTGTTCACCTACAGTTCTTACACGACGGTTTGATAAGTGATCAATATCATCAATCTCTGCTTTAGAGTTGATAAGCTCGATTAAGTACTTAACAATAGTAATGATATCCTCTTTGGTAAGCACCTGCTTATCCATAGGGATGTCAAGATTAAGTTTTTTGTTCATTCTGTAACGACCTACCTCACCTAAGTTGTAACGTTGATCAGAGAAGAACAATTTATCTATGATGCCACGAGCAGTCTCTTCATCCGGCGGTTCTGCATTACGCAGCTGACGGTAGATGTGCTCTACAGCTTCTTTTTCTGAGTTTGTTGGGTCTTTTTGTAAAGTATTGTGGATAATAGCATAATCTGCCTGATTATTATCCTCTTTATGAAGCAGAATTGTTTTTACATTAGAATCGATAATCTCCTCAACATTATCCTTATCAATGATAGTATCCCTGTCTAATATAATTTCATTACGCTCGATAGAAACAACTTCACCTGTATCTTCATCCACGAAATCTTCGTGCCATGTATTAAGAACACGTGCAGCAAGTCTTCTGCCTATATACTTTTTAAGACCGGTTTTAGAAACCTTAACCTCTTCTGCAAGGTCAAATATCTCTAGGATATCTTTATCCCTTTCAAAACCTATTGCCCTAAATAATGTTGTAACCGGTAACTTTTTCTTCCTGTCAATGTACGCATACATCACATTATTAATATCGGTTGCAAACTCTATCCAAGAACCTTTAAAAGGAATTACCCTGGCCGAATATAATTTTGTTCCGTTAGCATGGAACGACTGACCGAAGAAAACACCCGGAGACCTGTGTAACTGAGATACAACCACACGTTCTGCACCGTTGATAACAAAAGTACCGCTAGGAGTCATGTATGGTATAGTACCTAAATACACGTCCTGCACAATTGTTTCAAAATCCTCATGTTCTGGGTCTGTACAATATAACTTAAGCCTTGCTTTTAACGGCACGCTGTAAGTTAAACCCCTATCAATACACTCTTCAATTGTATACCTTGGCGGATCAACAAAGTAATCAAGGAACTCCAGTACAAACTGATTTCTGGTATCAGTAATCGGAAAGTTTTCCATGAAGGTGTTGTAAAGACCTTCGTTGCCTCTTTCGTCAGATTTGGTTTCCAGTTGAAAGAAATCCTTGAAAGACTTCACCTGGATATCTAGAAAATCCGGATATGCAGGAATGTTTTTCGTAGAGGCAAAATTTAATCTCTCAGTCTGATTTGTTATCATCAATGGACAAAATTTTGATTAAAAAAGTTTTATAAGAAAACGTATAAACGTTATTATACGAAAAATGGTTTAGGCCTTTGAGAGTCTTTCTCAAGGCCTAAACCTGGGTTTTTTAAACCGAAGAGTATGCTTATTTAAGCTCTACTACTGCACCAGCTTCTTCTAAAGCTTTCTTAAGACCTTCTGCCTCATCTTTAGCAACGCCTTCTTTAACGTTTGCCGGAGCAGAGTCTACCATGTCTTTAGCTTCTTTAAGTCCAAGACCTGTAAGTTCTTTAACAGCTTTAACTACTGCTAATTTAGAAGCACCAGCTTCTTTAAGAACTACAGTGAACTCAGTTTGCTCAGCAGCAGCTTCACCACCACCAGCAGCAGGACCAGCAACAGCTACAGCAGCAGCTGCAGGCTCGATACCATACTCATCTTTTAATATTGTAGCTAGTTCGTTAACTTCTTTAACTGTTAAGTTAACTAATTGTTCTGCGAATTGTTTTAAATCTGCCATTTTCTATCGTTTTAATAATTTTAAAAAATATATAATTTATTAAGTGCGTACACGCTGTAAATATTATCCTTCTTTCTCAGATAATGTTTTAATGATTCCTGCAAGTTTACCACCGCTTGATTTAAGAGCAGATACAACATTTTTAGCAGGAGACTGAAGTAATCCGATGATATCACCGATAACCTCTTCTTTAGATTTAAGTGAAGCAAGAGCCTCTAGTTGCTCATCACCAATAAATACTGCTTCATCTATATAAGCTCCTTTTAAAACAGGTTTGTCTGATTTTTTACGGAACTCTTTTATCACTTTAGCAGGAGAATTTCCTATCTCTGCAATCATGATAGACGTATTTCCTTTTAAAGTAGTAGGAAGGTCACCATAATTGTTCTCAGAAGTTTCCATCGCTTTCTCAAGCAGGGTGTTCTTAACAACCTCTAGCCTGATACCCGCTTTAAAGCAAGCTCTTCTTAAGTTTGAAGTAGTTTCTGCATCTAGACCTGAAATATCAGCAACGTAGATTACGTTTGTTCCGGCTAATTGTGCAGTTAAATCTTCAATAACTCTTGATTTTTCTTCTCTGGTCATAATAAAACTTTTTAACTACCAATTATACCGCCTTAGGGTCTAAAGCAATAGCAGGACTCATAGTACTAGAGATGTGAATACTCTTGATATATGTACCTTTTGCTGCAGTTGGTTTTAATTTAACTAATGTTTGAATTATTTCGTGAGCGTTTTCAGTGATCTTATCAGCATCAAAAGATACTTTTCCGATAGCAGCGTGAACGATACCTGTTTTATCAACTTTAAAGTCAATTTTACCAGCTTTCACTTCCTGAACCGCTTTACCTACTTCCATTGTTACAGTACCGGTTTTAGGGTTAGGCATTAAACCTCTTGGACCTAAAATACGACCTAACGGACCTAGTTTACCCATAACGCTTGGCATAGTGATGATAACATCAACATCTGTCCAACCGTCTTTGATTTTCTGAAGATATTCATCTAAACCTACATAGTCAGCACCAGCAGCTTTAGCCTCTTCTTCTTTATCAGGAGTTACAAGAGCAAGAACTCTTACATCTTTACCTGTACCGTGTGGTAGTGTTACAACTCCTCTTACCATTTGATTCGCTTTTCTTGGATCTACACCCAAACGAACTGCGATATCAACAGACTCATCAAATTTTGCAGAAGAAACTGTTTTGATTAATGCAGATGCATCTTTCAGAGAATACAGTTTGTTCTTTTCAATTTTTGAAGCAGCCTCTTTTTGCTTTTTTGTTAATTTTGCCATGTCTTTTTTTTCTTAATTAGATTAAAAAGGAGCTGTTCCTGATACTGTTATACCCATAGATCTTGCAGTACCGGCAACCATACTCATTGCGCTTTCGATTGTGAAAGCATTCAGGTCAGGCATCTTATCTTCAGCGATAGCTTTGATTTGATCCCAGGTAACGCTAGCAACCTTTTTACGGTTTGGTTCCCCTGAACCTGATTTGATTTTAGCAGCCTCTAATAACTGAACAGCTGCAGGTGGCGTTTTAACAACAAAGTCAAAAGACTTGTCTTTGTACACAGTAATTTGAACTGGTAACACTTTGCCAGGTTTATCTTGCGTTCTAGCATTAAACTGCTTACAGAACTCCATGATGTTAACCCCAGCAGCCCCCAAAGCAGGTCCAACCGGTGGCGACGGATTCGCAGCACCTCCCTTAACTTGTAGTTTAACTACTTTACTAATTTCTTTAGCCATTTCTTTAAAAGATTTAGCACATCTTCATTGGAAGCGAATGATGTGATTTTATATTAGTGTAACAAAAATTATACTTTTTCAACTTGCATAAAACTTAACTCTAACGGCGTTTTTCTTCCGAAAATTTTCACCATTACCTCAAGCTTACGCTTATCCTCATTTACTTTTTCAACTGTACCGTTAAATCCATTAAAAGGACCATCTATAACCTTAACCGTTTCACCAACAGTGTAAGGTATAGCAACATTATCTGTTTTAACAGAAAGCTCATCAACTTTCCCAAGCATCCTGTTAACTTCAGACATACGTAAAGGCACAGCATCTCCGCCTTTAGTTTCACCAAGGAAACCAATAACTCCGGAGATTGATTTTATAACGTGAGGAACTTCTCCGGTAAGGCTAGCTTCAACCATAACGTATCCCGGAAAATAAACTCTGTCTTTGCTAATTTTTTTACCATCTCTAACCTGCACCACTTTTTCTGTAGGCACAAGAACCTGAGAAACATAGTCAGACATTCCTAACCTACTTATCTCAGTTTCGATGTAGTTTTTAACTTTATTCTCCTGACCGCTTACCGCTCTAACCACATACCATTTTTTGACATTGTTATCAGTCATCGTAATAAAATTAATTTTTTAAGAAACTATAAATATTCGCAATAACAACTTCAAACCCTCTATCAACTCCAAATGTTGCCAAGGCAAATATAATTGAAAAAAGAGCAACAATAATGGTCAGCTTTTGAACTTCTGCCCACTCAGGCCACGTTACATTTGTCTTTAATTCTGCAAATGCCTCTGATACATAATTGGTAACCTTTGCCATATATTTTTAGTTTTTGCACGGGTGGAGGGATTCGAACCCCCATCAACGGTTTTGGAGACCGCTATTCTACCCTTGAACTACACCCGTTTGTTATAAAAGCCGGCGAACAAAAAGCCGCCGGCTTTAATTTATTTATTTAAACTAATAAATTAGTCTAGAATTTCAGTAACCTGACCAGCACCTACTGTTCTACCACCCTCACGGATAGCGAAACGTAAACCTACGCTAAGAGCGATTGGGTTAAGTAATTGTACGTCGATAGTTAAGTTGTCACCAGGCATTACCATTTCAACACCAGCTGGTAAGTTAATAGTACCAGTTACGTCAGTTGTACGCACATAGAACTGTGGACGGTAGTTGTTATGGAATGGAGTGTGACGACCACCTTCTTCTTTCTTAAGGATATAAACCTCAGCTTTGAAGTGAGCGTGTGGCTTAACAGAACCTGGTTTACAGATTACCATACCACGACGGATGTCAGCCTTATCAATACCACGAAGAAGTAGACCTACGTTATCACCAGCCTCACCTCTATCAAGGATTTTACGGAACATCTCAACACCTGTAATAGTAGAAGTTAATTTATCAGCACCCATACCGATGATTTCTACAGGATCACCTGTGTTAGCAACACCTGTTTCGATACGACCTGTTGCAACAGTACCACGACCTGTAATTGTAAACACGTCTTCAACCGGCATTAGGAATGGCTTCTCGATATCACGTACTGGCTCTTCGATCCACTCATCTACAGCATTCATAAGCTCCATTACAGTATCTACCCATTTTTGCTCACCGTTAAGCGCACCTAGAGCAGAACCTTTAACTACAGGACCATTATCACCATCATACTGATAGAAAGATAATAGATCACGGATCTCCATTTCAACAAGCTCTAAAAGCTCAGCATCGTCCACCATGTCAACTTTGTTCATGAATACAACGATTCTTGGAACACCAACCTGACGACCTAATAGGATGTGCTCACGAGTTTGTGGCATTGGACCATCAGTCGCAGCAACAACAAGGATAGCACCATCCATCTGAGCAGCACCAGTTACCATGTTCTTAACGTAGTCAGCGTGACCTGGACAGTCAACGTGAGCGTAGTGACGCTTAGCAGTTGCATATTCTACGTGAGATGTATTAATAGTAATACCCCTTTCTTTTTCTTCAGGAGCATTATCAATCTGATCAAATGATCTTGCTTCAGAAAGACCAGCATCACTTAATACTTTAGTGATAGCTGCAGTCAATGTAGTTTTACCGTGGTCAACGTGTCCAATAGTACCAATATTCAAGTGCGGTTTGGAACGATCAAAAGTTTCCTTTGCCATGATTTAATAATTTAATCTTAGTTATATAATTAGTGTTCAAATATTTACTAATATCGAGCCAATGACGGGATTTGAACCCGTGACCTCTTCCTTACCAAGGAAGCACTCTACCCCTGAGCTACACCGGCTTAACCCTGAAGGCTCGTTACCTTCAATTTAGTGGGGAGAGCAGGATTCGAACCTGCGAAGGTTTCCCAACGGATTTACAGTCCGTCCTCGTTGGCCGCTTGAGTATCTCCCCTAACCTTATTTTCAGTTGCTTTTCAAAAAAACTTTGAGCCGATGGAGGGACTCGAACCCACGACCTGCTGATTACAAATCAGCTGCTCTAGCCAGCTGAGCTACACCGGCAACTTACAATAAAAAAGTCCGCTATTTCTAACGGACTGCAAATGTATAGATTTTTTATTTTAATCAAAACATTTTTGAACTTTTTTTTCAGTTATGAGTGCGCTCTGATTTTTTGCTTCCTCTTTACTAATAAACGCTCCATCGAGTCAGCTGCCAATTCTACAGCCTCTTCAAATGTTTTACACTGCTTTTTAACTATAAATTCATCACCCGGCACATTAATTTTGAGCTCTGCAATTTTATTCACTTTTGCACTCGTATTATCCAGTTTAAAAAACACATCAGAATGAACCACCCTGTCGTAATACTTCTCAAGCTTATCTAACCTTGCCTGTACATAGCCAATTAGCTTTCTGTCAACATTAAAGTTGACTGCATGAACATTTACTTTCATAAACATAACTTTTAATATAATTAAACATTACGAACTATTTCGGTTACGGGGATGCGCGTCCTTATACACTTTTTTAAGTTCCGATAAACTGCTGTGAGTATATATTTGAGTGGAAGACAAACTTGCGTGACCTAATAATTCTTTTACTGAGTTTAAATCTGCCCCGTTATTAAGCAAATGGGTCGCAAAAGTATGCCTAAGCACATGCGGACTCTTTTTTACCTTCACAGAGACAACACTAAAGTAACTATTTATTAACCTATAAACAAAAGATTCGCTCACTTTTTGCCCCCTCTTATTTAAAATTAACACATCCCTGTCTACAAAGCTTTCAAGCTCATTTCTTTCTGTAAGATATTTAGTAATAAGTTCAGCCGTACAAGGCAATACAGGTAAAATTCTTTCTTTATTACGCTTCCCTAAAACCCTTAAAGTACCCGCACTTTTATCATATGACGAAAGCTTTAAACCAATAAGCTCTGCCCTACGCATACCGGTAGTATAAAAAAGCTCAATAATAAGTCTATCCCTTACCCCCTCAAAATCGTCAGAATACTCTATTTCAGTATACACCTCCTGAAGCTCTTTTTCAGAAAAAGGAACCTGGACTTTTTTTTCAGTTTTAAGCGATTTATGTTTTTGCAGCGGATTGACAGTTATTTGTTTTGAACGCAACAGAAATTTATAGAATGATTTAAGCGAAGATATTTTTCGGTTCACAGAACGATTAGACAGCCCCTGCTCTACCAGAAAAACAATCCACCCTCTTATATGCGCATACACCACTTCCTCAAGCACCATACTTTCATCTTCCTGTTTTATAAACTTTTCAAAATCAGAAAGATCATTAGTATAAGCCCGAAGCGTTAAAAGAGAATAATTTTTCTCTTTTAATAAATAATCTGCGTATGCGTGTTTAGAATTAACCATAAAAAAACCGTTAACAGCAAAGTTAATCAACTTTTCTGCTAACGGTTATTATTTTTAGTTCAAAAAAACTACTAGCTCTCTAGAGCGTCTTTTAGTCCCTGAACATAAGCTGCTTTTTGGATTTGAGCTCTTCTTACAACAGAAGGTTTCGTAAATTGCTGACGACTTCTTAGTTGTCTAACAACTCCTGTTTTATCAAATTTTCTCTTATAGCGCTTTAGAGCTCTATCAATATTTTCTCCGTCTTTAATTGGTATAATCAACATATATAACACCTCCTCTCGTTAAGGGTGCAAACTTATAAAATATTTTTTGATTACCAACCAATTAATTTCAATTTTTATTTTACCGACCACACCGTGTACCCATGTGGCGGTGCTTCTACCTTAACCCATGTATCAGCCTGAGTAGCTGGCTCCCATCCTGAATTACCCGTATAATCTTTAATAACAGTATTAGCCCAATTGGTATCTACCCATCGTTCCTGCCATGAGTCACTATTATTAATATAGACTATAAGCCCCGGACTTCCGTTTCTTCTGGCAACATACTCATCATTATCAGCATACAGGTATGATGTAGTACCCGATGCCTTATTATTATGTATCCAGATAAGGTTATTCATTTTATTTTTATCAAGCCATTCCTCGTAATCTCTATAGAACACACAAGGATAACCTTCATGAGTCATTATATATGCATATGCCAATAGTTTGTTGTTATAAATTTCATCGGTATCATGGTTAGCTACAAATGTAACCGCCTTATATGAATTACGTTTTAATAGCATATCTCCGTTAAGCTGAGTAAGATCGTTCCCCATAAAAGCATCACGCATCCTGTAATAACAGGCAAAGTCAAATGCGCTAGCCTCGGCCTGATTAGCCCAGGACTCCAGTGTAGCAGCATTACCATCCCAATACTCTCCCACCGTAAAGCCTCCTACAGCGTTTTTAAAGTTTTTCACTACCCATGGCTCAAAACCTTTCACATAGTCAAAACGCCAACCATCAAAACCCATTACGTTTTTATAATACTTGGCTATGGAGTTTGAATTATTGTAGAGCCAATCCTGAACATATGCCTTATCATGACACAAATCAGGGAAGCCTCCGAAAGCTCCTGCATCTGCCGAATGATAATCGTTAGGATGGAAATCATAGTACGACCTTGTAAACATACCAGAGGCCGGCTGAAAATCAGTCCAGGTATTACCTCCTGTAAAAGGATTGTACTGTGAAGCTCCCCCACTGTTATGATTAATAACAATATCAGCGATTACATCAAGATTGTTAGTATGTGCTGCCGATATAAGCGCCTGTATCTCACTAAGCGACCCAAAGCGGGTCTCTATGCTTCCCATTTGATTATAGCTACCAAAATCGAAATAATCAAACGGATCGTATCCCATTGAATAACCTCCGTTTTGCGCCTTGGTTGCAGGCGGAAGCCAGATAGCATCAAAACCGGCACTGCTCCAGGAAGAAACTTTCCCCTGCACAGTGTTCCACCATGTTCCTCCTGCAGGCACATCCCAATAGAAAGCCTGCATCATTACTTTACCCCCCGCAGCCTTGGTATTAAACTCGGTTGTCGGGATTTCATTGTTGGTCTGGATGTCTTGTTCAACATCCGCTTCCTCGCCACAGCTTACAAAAGCCACAACAAGCAATAAAACAGATATGTACTTCATAATTAAAAAGGTTAAATTTTATTTAATCTAAAAATTTAACCTTAAATTTTTACGAATTTTTTATCTTTAACTCAACTACAACGTTGTAATGTTAATAAATTATACAAAAAAAGAGCAACCTAATCTAAGTTGCTCTTTTTAAATTATTTAAAATATAAATAACTATTCTTTTAGAAGGTTACGGGAAATTACAAGTTTCTGAATCTCAGTAGTTCCTTCCCCTATGGTACATAATTTAGAATCTCTGTAGAATTTCTCAACTGGAAAATCTTTAGTATAACCATAACCTCCGTGTATCTGTACTGCTTCGTTAGAAACCTTAACACAAACCTCTGAAGAATACATTTTACCCATTGCTCCTGCAAGTGTAACTTTTTGGTTTGTATTTTTAAGATAAGCCGCTTTATGAAGTAACAACTCTGAAGCTTCGATTTCAGTTGCCATATCGGCAAGTTTGAAAGCAATACCCTGGAAACTACTAATAGGCTGACCAAACTGGTAACGCTCTTTTGAGTATTTTAAAGCCGCCTCATAAGCTCCTTTAGCAATACCTAATGATAACGCACCAATAGAGATTCTTCCGCCATCAAGCACTTTCATAGCCTGAATAAAACCATCTCCTACTTCACCTAGTCTGTTAGCATCCGGTATACGGCAGTTATCAAAAATAAGCTCGGCAGTTTCGCTGGCACGCATACCCAGTTTATCTTCTTTTCTTCCGCTGGTAAAACCTTCCATTCCTTTTTCAAAAACAAAAGCTGTCATACCTCTTGAATCACCTTTCTCTCCGGTACGAACAATTACCACAGCCACATCTCCTGATTTAGCATGCGTGATAAAGTTTTTAGCACCGTTAACAATCCAATGGTCACCATCTTTAACTGCTGTAGTATTCATACCACCGGCGTCTGACCCAGTATTGTGCTCAGTTAATCCCCATGCACCTATAAACTCGGCAGTAGCCAGTTTAGGCAACCATTTCTTTTTTTGTTCTTCATTACCAAAAGTAAGAATATGGTTTGTACATAATGAGTTATGTGCTGCCACAGATAATCCTATTGACGGATCTACTTTTGATATTTCTTCTATTACTGTAATATATTCATGATAACCAAGACCAGATCCTCCGTAAGCTTCAGGAACCAAAACCCCCATATAGCCCATCTCACCAAGCTGCTTAAAAAGATCTACAGGAAAATGTTGTTTTTCGTCCCATTCCATAATATTAGGACGTATGTGCTGCTCTGCAAAATCTTTGATAGAGTCAGCGATCATTTTTTGCGTTTCGTTATATTCAAAATTCATTTTGACTGATTATTTTTTAGAATTCCAAATATAACGCAATTATTTTTTCTTTTTGAACAGGAAAACCATTTATTTTTAACAAATCCTCAATTTTAACGAATTTTCCCAACATGCTCCTATGGGTAATAATCGCCCTCGCCAGTTCCTTATCAAAATAAGGAAAACGGGACAGCTGACTCAACGAGGCGTTATTCACATTTATCTTTAAGGTTTGTGGTACTTCTATAACCTGAAAACGCTCCTTTAGAAGTATTATAGCTTGTTGGGGAATTTGAGAAAAATCATCCATTTGCTCCATACTCACATAACCTCCCAATTGTTCTCTCCTCTCTACTATAAGTTTAGAATAATAATCACCTATACCGTGTATTTTAATCAGGTCTTCCCTGGTAGCCTTATTAATATCGATGATTGTTATTTCGTCTTTGTGAGTATATGTAGGAACAACATTCTGTTCTTCGCCTCTTTGCTTGTTAACCGGCATAACCGGAAATCTGAAATAAGGAGATAGTTTTACCAATAAAGTATCATGAACACCGGTTACATTTTTAAATTCCTGAGCCGAGTTTACAAATGCACCGCTCTTCCTATATTCCTTTAGCTTATTTAATTGCTGAAGATTAATCCCTAAAACATATGCTTTGTAGTCTGAAATATAATTAGGGTTAAAAGGAAATATAGTATCCCGCTTTTGTGATTTTTGTGACTGGAGTCTGTCTATTTCCGTTTGATGGGAGAGCCACTCTTTTTCCTGCTCAGCAGTAAATTTATCTCCGGTAAATAAAACCGAAACATATATGTAGTAACCTAATTGGATAACCAATATTAAAAGCAATAATGCAACAATTCCTTTTTGCTGCTGTTTGGTAAAACGCAAAAAGAAATCGTAAGGCTTTTTCATTAAGTAAAAATTTAAAGGAAAGTTTTGTTTACAAATCAAACACCGAACTGCGCTTGGTATAAACGGCATCTTTTAACCTTAGCCAAAATGCCAGTGTTAAGTACACACCAAACCAAAGCCCTACAGTGAAAAAGGAAATATAAATAAAAAACAGCCTTACATTAGTCACCCTCATACCTAACCTATCGGAAAGACGTGCGGAAACATGAAAGCCGTTCCTTTCAAAAAAATGCCTGATGTTTGTTACAAATGACATAGCTTTAGTTTAGATTCCAAATTTACACAATTAACTTTTAATAAGCTCTAGCCCTAAAGCACATTGCATACATTTTTTATAATCACAATATTCTTTTTTAAGCTGAAGTAGCGCCTGAGTATCAAAAGCTGACTCTACAGCTACCTTATAAAACCTGAACTTATCAATTACAGCATTTTTCTCAGGCTTTAAAACAGTAAGTAAATCCAGCACTTCATCATCAGTCTCTTTACCTATATAGCGGTTGTATGCAAACTTAAACGGTACTATGGTATTAATTATAACTAAATCGATAAAAGCAGGAGACAATGCTTTTCGTTTTTTGGCACTTTCCTTATCAAACTGATAATGTGTTTTCCAATATTCACTTACCTGTAAGGTAAACAAATCATATATCTCCTGAAGCGTATTAGCTTCTATAAGTTTAGAGAACAGGTTTTGATGCAGGTGATACAACTGTGCCAGTTGTGACAATCGTATGGTTGGGAAATTATCAGGTCTTAATTTAAAGAATTGGAGTTCGTCCAGATATACTTCCGGCAACCTGTATTTATGCGTTATATAATTATACCTTGTTTTTAAATCCTTAAAGTATACATCTTCCTTATCAGCTTTAAGCAAACCTGCTTTGCCCATAAAAAGCGCCTCGAGGTTTTCGGCTTCAAAAGCCTCTTTTCGTATCACAGCAAACGGAATTGATTTTGCAAGTTTATAAAACACCTCACCGTTAGTATTGAGTCCGAAGTTTTTTGCCAGAAAACAAAACAACACCGCTTCCCAGTCGTTAGCCGTTTCGGAAGCCAGTTCTAATATTGGTTTTGATTTTCGTTCCAACCGTTCAAAAAACAACCTGTCTTTCCAGTTAGACATCACAAAACTATTTATAGAAGCCAGTTCCTTTTCGCAATAAATCCATGTTTTGGGAGTAGTAAGCATCCTGTAGTTCTCAACAGTTGCTTTATCAGTAAAATCCTTAAGCTGTAAAACAGGAATCTCGGTATTATCTTTCCTGTATACCTCCGTATCATGCTCCCATACCACATGTAGCACCACATTATTGTAGGCTGAGTCATTTTCATGATTATGTATATACCAGTCAGATGACTTTAAATGTATTTCAACATTACCTGCCCATTTTTGGTTACCAATAGTAAGGCGGGCATTAAAAAAATCGGGACCGGCCTGTTGCAGATATTGTCCGGAATTGATAATCTCTATTTTTTCTCCTTTAACAGTGTGCAGATTAAGTATATCAAACTTTTTAAACTGCCATAAGTAATGCAGGAAGTCTTCTTTCATGAGGATGTGGTTATAAGCCCCTAAAATACAGAAAAAACTTAAAAAAGCTTAATTTGATTATGCACCAATAAGTATAATTTAGCACAGGCACGTGCGTCAGACAGTGCTTCGTGGTGTGTAAGCTCTATACCATTACGTTCACTGCAGTATTTAAGGTTAGCAGGTTTATATCCTTTTTTCCTGTAAATGCGGCAGGTACACTCCCATCTTTCCGCCAGATTAAGCTCATCATAATCCAAGCCATAAAACCCCATTGTTTTAGAAAGTACATTACGGTCAAACACCTCATTATGAGCCACAAGTTTTTTACCCAGCAAACGCTTTCTTATTTCTGGATAAAGCTGATAAAACGTAGGTTCCTGTAAAGTATCGTTTGGCTGTATACCATGTACCTGAATATTTCTGTACCAGTATTCATTATCAGGTGGCTGAATTAAAGTATAGTACTCCTCTATTATCACTCCGTGTTCAACAGTCACGATACCCACAGCACAGGCACTATAAGGATGCCCTGTTGCAGTTTCAAAATCTATAGCTGTAAACGTACTCATAACAAATAAAAAAAGAGCCATAAGGCTCTTTTCAAATATACTCAATATTATTTTATTGAACTTATAATGTCGTGTTTGGTTATAATGTGGTGTCTACCGTTACCAAGGTCAACAAGCACTGCCTGATTATCTTTATTGATAAGTTTTGAAACTTCTTCAATAGAAGTATTTGCTGTTACCACCGGATAAGGCTTACCCATAACCTCCCTGATAGGTTTTTCGGCTATATCTTTATCTTCAACATAGCTTCTAAACAAATCGGTCTCATCAACCGATCCTACAAAACCGTTTGCATCAATAACAGGGATTTGTGATATTTTATATTTACGAAGACGATCTATAGCGTGAGATACCAACTCTTCAGTCCTAACTACTACAAGAGGTTTATCAGCATGATCTTTAATCAGGTCTTCAGCTTTAGTAAGCTCCTCATCAAGGAAGCCTCTTTCGCGCATCCAGTCGTCATTAAACATTTTTCCTACATAACGGCTACCGCTGTCATGGAACAATACTACTACAACATCCTCCGGCTTAAAGTTCTCTTTAAGCTGAAGCACTCCTTTTATAGCTGCCCCGGCAGAGTTACCTACAAATATTCCTTCCTCTAAAGCCAGCTTTCTGGTAAATACTGCAGCATCTTTATCGGTTACTTTAGTAAACCCATCAATAAGGGAGAAATCTACATTTTTAGGAAGAATATCTTCACCTATACCTTCTGTGATATAAGAGTAAATTTCGTTCTCATCAAATACTCCTGTTTCATGGTATTTCTTGAAAACCGAACCATAGGTATCAACTCCCCATATCTTAACATTAGGGTTTTGTTCTTTAAGGTATTTAGCAACACCCGATATGGTACCACCTGTACCAACACCAACAACAAAGTGGGTTATTTTCCCTTCAGTCTGCTCCCAAATTTCCGGACCAGTTTGCTCGTAATGTGCTAACGTGTTAGAAGGATTATCATACTGGTTTACATACCATGCATTAGGAGTTTCTTCCGAAAGCCTTTTTGAAACCGAATAATAAGATCTGGGATCTGTTGGTTCTACATCTGTAGGACAAACTACAACCTTAGCTCCAACTGCCCTCAGAATATCCATTTTCTCTTTAGACTGCTTGTCTGAAATAACACAAATAAGTTTATACCCTTTAACAATTGCTGCAAGAGCAAGTCCCATACCTGTATTACCCGATGTTCCTTCTATAATAGTACCACCTGGTTTTAGGCGACCGTCTGCTTCGGCATCCTCAATCATTTTTACAGCCATTCTGTCTTTTACAGAATTACCCGGATTAAACGTTTCTACCTTAGCCAAAACCAAAGCGTTTACCTCTTTAGTTATTTTGTTAAGTTTCACTAAAGGTGTGTTACCAATGGTTTCAAGTATATTGTTTGCGTATTTCATTTCAATAATTAATGTGTCCTGAATATGAGGACAAAGATATACAGATAATGTTTAAAAAACAGTTAATGTGAAGATTCTTAGGAGAAGAAGTCCCAAATCACACCAAAGCGGATAACTGCGTCCCTGTATGGGTAACTTGGTGCCGAGAAATAGTTATACCCCGAAAATGACGAATTGAAATGTTCGTATTTAAGAAACACTCTAAAAGTCTTGATTTTCGCATTAAGGAAGAAATCCATTAAAGGGAAATCACCAATCTTTTTCTTATCCTGAACATAAAACTCTCCCAATAGAGGATTATAATCATTAGCATAGTACTTTGTAAAGTACTGGAAAGTAACACCAGTTTGGATAAACAAAGCTTTTTTAAATAAATGTTCAGAAAAATAGAATGTATTACGGGTAATAAAATCAGGTACGTTAAGTATTTTATCACTTTGGGTAACATTTTGATAAAGCACTGTATTATCCAGCCCAAACTTACCAAACTTAAACTCTTTAGTTGCTTTAATGGAAAGGTAGTTTATAGTACCGTCATACTGCGCAGGGCTAACAATTACAGGTTCAATTTCATCTTCATCAAAAGCCACTTCATTCCTTTCAAAATACAAATGATCATTAAGTACAGTATACTGCATGGAAGCATCGAGCCATTTGGTTTTTGCTTCAAACTCAAAACTGTTTATTTTTTCGTTCTTAAATTCATTGAACCAGTTGTAGTCAATATAACCACTTTGATATAACCTGTAATTAAGATCCGGCAACTTATTCATATTTTGGTACCTGAAACTTAAAACATTCTTTTCATCAAAAGTATATCTGGCCGATGCCTGAATATTAGCCAATGATTGATTAGTTATAGAGTTTGAAAATAAAACAGAACCCTTTAGTTTATCTTTATGATAGGTGTAACGTGCACCATATGTATTAATCCTATCGTTAATAGCGTTAGGTATAAAATCATCCCCAAAAATAATCCTCTTATAAAAATAATTATAGGTATAATCTTCAAGGTAAAACTCAATCATACCAATATCCTCATTACTGTAGGCAGCACCAAGCATATTATATAACCTATTATAACGGGTTTTATTATTAATATATGAAGTATAAAAATCACCAAACCTTTGGTTAGCCGTAGGCTGAGTGTACAGGAATGATTTATTCTCATAATTAAACTGATGATGAAAAACCAAACTATTAGGATTCGTTTTACTCAATCTAAAAGTATGATCTATAAAAAAACGGTTACCTTTCATTAAAGATGTAGCGTCTTTATTATAAACATCCAGTCGTTCTCTGTCTGTATAAAGTGGCTCACCGCTTTCAAAAAAATCAACATCAGTAATACCTCCGTTTTCCTGATTAGAAATATCCTGACCTGTAAAATGTAGTTTTAAGATATATCTTTTATCACTAGTATTATAGCTGGTAATAAACCTAAAATTTCCGTTGCTGGAAATCGAATTTATGTACTTACCTATTGAACGTATACCTTTGTATGCAACAGCAAAGTTTAGGTTATCTGAAGTGTTAAGGGTAGCTAAGGCATCCATTATTTGCCCTTGTGACAAAACTGATTTATAAAACAAATCAGTATATGGTGTGGGCACATGATAATAGTTTATATCATTAACCTCCATATAAGCTGCATGTTTTGCTCTAAATCCAAACTCAGGAAAAGCATTATACTCTGTAAGCCCGTAATCTAACACATTATAGGTTTGCCCTTCATTAGGGAAAGCTAATAATCCAAAATTATCTTTCCTTAAATAATTAGCTTTATAATCGTTTTGAACAGTTAAAGTGGTATCTACATAAGTAGTGTCTCTGTCAATAGTAATTATCTTATACATATCAACAGTAGCTATCGTATCTGAAACTTTAACTCCTGAAGGTTTTGAAGTCGAAGTATTATCAGGTTGCACAGAAGACCCCTGCTCTTGTGTGATGGTTGATTTAGGTTTTACAGCTCCTTTTCCCCTTATTTGTGAAAACATAAGCATAGGAAAAAAAAACAACAACAAAATGAAATGCTTCTTCAACATTGAATATTTGGAATTTCTGACAAAGATAATTTTTTAAAGATATATAAACATATAAAAAAACCCGCTATAAAGCGGGTTTTTAACTTATATAAACAATTTCTATATTATTGTTTCGTAAACACTACATTGATAGTATTAGTAGAACCTCCTGAAAATACTAACCTATAGTTTACATTGACTGTACCTCCATTAAGGCAGGTTGCAAAACCATTAATACCGTCAACAAATACATCACCAACTCCTCCATTGCCTCCGTCATTAAAAAGGAAGTTCTCTTCAAGAGATGGATAAGTAAATGTACCATCATTGTTTAGGTAAACAGTAGTAGTACCGTTAGCTCCATATATATTGTTTATGATAAATTGGTTTTCCTCAGCACCTAACTGAATGCTAGACGTGTATTGAGTAGAACCATCACGAACTGCACTATAAGTACCAACAAGATCATTAATATCAAGAGCACTTACTACAAATTCTTGTGTAGGGAAATCAGAATCTTCAAACCCAACAGTAACATTAGATTTACTTGTAGATGTTAAAGTTACTTTAAAGTGAGAACAAGCAACCTGAGCTGAAGCAGGAACCGTAAAAGAGATGTTAGTACTTAACTCCCCTTTAGGTATGTATACAGATCCAGGTATGTTTATGTAAGACGATGACCCATCAATATCTTCAATTGTATAATTAACAGTTAATCCTTCATTAACAGGATTATTAGGCGTTACCTTACCATTTAAATCTACTATATCAACAGATTTGATTACAAGAGGAATTGAAGCTGTTACAGTTGATTCAGTACCCTGAATTACACTAGCATAAGTTACTCCTTCACTTTCAAACTGAACCCATCCTGATGATGAATCGTTACCAAATTTATCGCTATTAGGATCATTATAATCACAGCTAGTTAAAGATATAGCTGCAAAACCTAATAAACCACATATAAATTTTTTCATAATTTAAATTTATTTATTTTACTATATCTTAATTAGTTTTTTGTTAATGTAAATGAACTTTGATTTGGACCATACCCGCAAGCGCTAGTAGTGTTCTCAATAAAGTTAACATTAATTACAGAATCATCTTCAGTATTGTAGGGAGCACGATCACCAGTATCTACCGGTCCCCAAGTAAATTGCTTATCACCGTCGTCATTACACCTAAGACCTGTTCTAACAGTACCTCCTAAATTAAGATAATCACACTGGAAGTTTATTTTTACAGTTCTTGAAGAACCCACATATCCAGGGTAAGGGTTAATATCAAAAACACGCTCATAAGCATTTGCACCTACAGAAAGCGTAACATTTGAATCATCAAATATTACCGGATCTGTAAACATTGATTCTGTTGCCGAAGCTGTATAACTACCTGTAAATTCTGAAAGAAGAGGACAAACCTCATATACTCTGATTTGAGCTTCTGTAAAACCTAGAGATTCATTACCAAAGTTTGAATCAGGAATTCTGATTGTAAAGTCTTTAATTTCCTCATCAACAAGATTATTATCCTGACCAGTAATATCCATAGTACCTACATAACCACCTGCAGGAATGGTTACCGAGGCAGGAACATTATAAGTAGCAGCATTAGCAGTACCGGCAATTACTTCAATATTAAAAACTCTGTCTGAGCTAGATAAAGTACTTGAAGTAAAAGTAATAGTAGTAATACCATTTGCATCTCTTTCTACAGGTAATGAATAAACATCACTTGAGAATGATAATAGAGTTGCATTTGATGGGTCTTCACCATTGAAAACCGTTGGCTCAACATCGTCACATGAAGCGACAATAGCAGCCAGACAAAATATTTTTAATAAATTCTTCATACTCTTTTTTTTAAATTTTAGTATCCAGGATTTTGCTGTATAGTAGGGTTTGCACTTATTTCCGAGTTAGGAATAGGCAAAGTGAACTTATAGCTCGTTGGAGCTAAATCACAGTCAGAACTAAATGAAGCACAGTCAACACTTTCTCTACTAACACCAATACCAATTTCAGTACCTATCCTCTTTAAGTCAAGGTATCTGTGACCTTCAAAAGCAAATTCTTTTCTTCTCTCTAGTAAAACATCCTGCAATGCAGCATTTAAATTAGCATAAGTAGGTAGAGTAGAAGTACCACTAATTAACCTAGCATCCCTTAAGGCCTTAACAGCAGTAGCTGCAGCACTTAAGTTACCAGCACGTGCTTGAGCTTCAGCTCTGATTAAGTACATCTCAGCTAATCTGAAAACTTTAACATCATTAATGAATTGATTATCATTAGATCCCATATACTTACCTTGAAGAAGAACGTTATCAGGAGAGTTAAAACCTTCAATAACACTTTGAGAGTGAATAAGGATATATCTTCTGATATCGTTAGCTGATAATGTATTAAATAAGCCGTTAGAAACTTCAAAGAATGGACTACCATCAATACCGTCACCATTTGCAGACCAAAGATCCATAATCTGGTTATCACCCTGACGACGAGAAAGAGCAAAAATTAACTCAGCTGCTTCAACATTATCATTTACATATAAAGTAGTTAACTCATCATCATCAGAAAGATTATAACTACCTTCAATACCTACTCCATCAATTAATCTATTAGCGTTATTTAAAGCAGTAGCATAATCTCCTTCAAACAATGCTACTCTAGCCTTCATTGCTACAATTACATCAGGATTAACATAAAACTTCTGTTCTCCGGCTGCACCTGCATAAGATCCAACTGTATCAAAAGTATCACCCATTAAAGAAGCTGCTTCCTGCAGATCATTATCAATAAATTCAAATACTTCACCTACAGAGTTACGAGGAAATACATCTAGTACTTCAGGCACAAAGTCCATAATAATGACACCAGGAGCAGTTAAGTCTTGATAATCTGAAACAAAGTATTGCATCAGCTCAAAGTGGCAAAATGCTCTCATAGCTAATAACTGAGCTTTAATTTCGTCAGCTGCTACTCTTTCATCAGCAGTTTCAAGTGTTGGGTATATTCTATCCCAAGCTCTAAGAACCCTGTTTGAAAAGTTGATAACCGCATATCTTCCACCCCATAGTGTTGTTGGGAAATTACTTCCCGGCTGAAGGATAAAGTTGTAAGTTTGATTACCCTGATTAGAGCTAGCAAAACCTCTTTTTATGTTGTCAGTAAAAAGATCATTAAATAAAATTTGATCTCCACTACCATTACCTCCGCTATCAGGACTGTATGCTGCATAAACTCCATACAAACCAGAACGTAAATCGTTTACTGTCTGAAATGCTACATCTTCAGATAATTCTGACTCCTGAATTATATCAGTCGCATCCTCACAGGAAGTCATCCCTATAATTGCTGCTAGTAAGCTTATTCTTAATATTTTTTTCATAGTTGTCTTTTATTAGAAATTAATTACAGCTCCAAAAGTATAAATCTTAGGAGTTGGATAGTTACCCCTGTCTGTAGAACGGAAACCAGCTTCAGCATCCCAACCTCTGTATGAAGAGAAAGTTAAAAGGTTCTCTCCCTGAACATAAAGTCTTAAACCTGAAATTGGCAAATCACGTAATAACTCATCACTGAATGAATAACCGAATAAAATATTTCTAAGTCTTAAGAAAGACGCATCTTCAAGGTATCTGTCAGTTGAGTTAATGTAATCTACAGCACCATAAGGAGCATTTATCCTAGGAACTGAAGTGATATCACCTACATTTTGCCAAGCGTTTGCTGTAGTTGAAACCCTGTTAGAACCATCAGATATACTACTAGTTTCTTCTAATTCTGCGTAATCAAGGTTATTTCTGTAAAGATCTGCAAAGTAACTCCACTGAGTACTAAATTCGAAACCTTTATATTTCACAACAGTACCAAAACCACCTTGCCATGCAGGGTAAGTAGATTTACCTGTATTAACCCTATCAGAATCATCAATAGTTTCAGTTAAACCACCGTCTGCAGTGTAGAATAAAGGATTACCGTTTGCAGGGTTAACACCAGCATACTTAATCACATAGAAAGTACTGAATGGAGAACCTTCGATTAATGAAGTAGAACCATTACTGAATACTAAACCATTGTAACTATCCGGCAAATCTCTAATGAAGTTTTTATTGTATGAAGTATTAGCATTAACAAGTATTGTCCAATCTTCATTACGGAATACGTTATATTTTAAAGTAACCTCAACACCTTTGTTCTCCATCGCACCAATGTTAGTATTGATACCTGAAGTAGCATTAACAGGAGATACAGGAGTTTGCTGGAATAGATCTGTAGTACGTTTTCTATAAACATCTACACTACCAGAAAGTTTATTTTCCCATACACCAAAGTCAACACCTATGTTAGTTTGAGCTGTTTGCTCCCATCTTAAACCAGTGTAACCAATTTGAGTTGGAACTGTACTTACAGATCCGTCATAAGTACCACCTTGTCCATATAAACTACGGGTTAAGTTTAGAGAACTATATTGAGCATTACTTATACGTTGGTTACCAGAAGTACCGTAAGAAGCTCTAATTTTAAGATCAACACCTTTTAAATTATTTCTAAAGAAATCTTCCTGATCGATATTCCATCTACCACCTACAGACCAGAATGTACCCCATTTGTTATCGTCGATGAAACGGAATGAAGCATCACGTCTTACAGTTGCAGTAACACCATACTTACCTTTATAATCATAATCAAAGTTACCAAAGTAAGAGAATAATCCTTCTGAAACCTTACTTGAACCAACAGTAGGAACATATGGTTGACCTTCTCCTTCAATTACAGTACCATCAATAAATGCAGCACCTGTACCAACTAACCTTGGATCAAGACCACGTTGAGAAAAGCTAATACCATCAAGATGCGCTTTATTATACTCAACAAAAGCAGTAGCATCAATAGTATGATCTCCAAACTGATTGTTATAGTTTAATCTTGCAACAGAGTTAAATCTAAAATCTCTACTAGTCGACTCACTGTGAACACCTCCAAATTCAGCATAACCATCTTCATCATTAGGATCTGTACTTGTTACCTGGAAAGGACCTAAAATACTGTTAGGATGCAAGATTTCAAGAGCTCTGAAACTAGAAAAATCAACACCCATCTGGAAACCTGCAGTAAGGTTTTTAGCAAAATTCCAATCTGCAGCAAAGCTAGAAAGAATTTTGATCTCGTCCTCAACATCCGTATTCATGTGAACAGAGTTAAGTAATACATAAG
This sequence comes from Flavobacterium sp. C4GT6, assembly GCF_036347315.1. Classification (NCBI taxonomy): domain Bacteria; kingdom Pseudomonadati; phylum Bacteroidota; class Flavobacteriia; order Flavobacteriales; family Flavobacteriaceae; genus Flavobacterium; species Flavobacterium sp. C4GT6. The sequence goes on along the minus strand of NZ_JAZGZU010000009.1, from coordinate 86,273 downwards.
GAGCTTTATCTACCGCGATAGAAGAAGGATCTCCATACACAAGACTTCCTGTATTGGTCACACTACCGTCAGCATCATAAGGCGATAAATATGGTAAACCATGTAAAGCTGCTCTAAAAGGAGCAAAATAGATAGCATTTGAACCTGCACCATCTACACCATTTGATCTAGAGAAGTTACCACTGAAGTTAAATGAGTAATTAAACTTACCATCTTCTGATTTACCAGAGAAGTTATTTCTAACACTGAAACGTTTAAAGTTTGTATTGATAAAGATACCATCCTGCTCAAAGTAACTTAACGAAGTAAAGTTATTTGTATTCTTTGAACCTGTAGTAATAGCTAAGTTATGAGATTGAGTAACACCTTTTCTAAAGAAAATATCTGACCAGTAAGTATTATTTTGCTTTGAAAGTAAATCAATTTCAGCATCAGATAAAGTAGAACCAAAACCATCACCAACTCTTTTCTGGAAGCTTAGCAACTCTTTCGAGCTCATCAACTCCATATTTAACGGCTGAAGTTCACTGTAACCAAATTGTGATGTATACCTAAACTCCATTTTCTCATCATAACCACCTCTTTTAGTAGTAATAACGATTACACCGTTAGCACCTCTATTACCATAAATAGAAGTTGCAGCAGCATCTTTATAAACCTGAACAGAAGCAATATCATTCTGGTTAATACTTCTAAATCCATCTTCATCTACCGGTACACCATCAATAACAAATAACGGCTCTACATTACCATTAATTGTACCAATACCACGAAGAATAATTGTACTATCAGCACCTGGCTGACCAGATCCTGTACCAATATTAAGACCAGCTATCTGACCTTGTAAGTTTTGAAGAACAGAAGCATTTGCTCTATCTTCAATAGCTTCTGCCGTAATACCAGCAACAGCCATAGCTGATTTTTCTTTAGTTATACTACGGTAAACGTCTTTTACAACAGGACCTAAAAGAGTCCCTTCCGGAAGTATAACATTATACGAATTTTGAGCCCCCACAACTACTGTTTGAGTAGTGTGACCCACGAAAGTAAACTCTAGAGTTTCACCCACATTAACTTTGATAGAGAAATTACCATCAAGGTCTGTTTGAGTACTACGCTGAGTTCCCTTTACTAATACATTAGCGCTTGGAAGAGGACCGGTTTCATCCGACACCGTACCACTCACTACTTTCTCCTGCGCAAAAGAGAAATTAATTGTCAACGCCATTAAAAGCGTCATAATCCAAGTAAACTTCGATCTCATACTTTATTAATTTGAGTTAGTTAACCGCAAACTTCTTAATAATTTATTAATAAAACAAATATTACTTCGGAATAATAATGTTAAATAGACGCAAAATTGCATTATCAAGAATTTGCCAATCATATAGTTATTAGATACTTTTTTTGTTAAAAGGTTGCGTTGATTTTTTATGAAAACAAAAAAAACTGCCTAAAAGGCAGTTTTTCAATTATTAACATATTTTTAATCTGTTAAATAAAACATTATTTAACTATTACTTTTTTTGTTTCTGTATAACCATCATAGTTGATATTTAAAACATACATACCAGCATTAAGCGAAGAAACATCCACAGTACTAACTACAGAATCAAACTGTCTTACAACACGCCCCTGTAAATCATACATAATCACACTTCCTTCAGATGGTTGACCTAGCGCACCCATATCAATATTGATTATATCTGAAGCAGGGTTAGGATAGATTGCCACCTTATTAAATTGATTATCCACTACATTTAATTCATCAGTTATACCATTAACAACTAATGAATAAGCCTGAGAGCCTCCTGAAAGACTACCTTTATGATTAATTGTAATAGTGTAAACACCAGCAGTAACATCAGTTAACTCAACATACTCAACATTATCCCTGTCATTGTCAGATCTTACAGCAGGCAGTATAACATTACTAGAAAGCTTCCATGGAAACGTAGGCAATATACTTCCTGCTTTTATAACCCTTACATCAATATCATTTATAAGTCTTGGATTGTTTTGATTCGCCTGCTCTAATGCAGCGGCAGCAGGATCTGTCCAAACTACAGTTACTTTTAAAGGTTGATCACCCTGAGCAGTTACCTGTTTTGTATAAACACCTCCATTATCTAAAACATTTTCTTCAATAAGCGAGCTTACACCATTATTATTAATAACCTCTACCGCTCTTTGAGCATTGATTAACCCCCAACCAAACTTATGATCAGGACCATCCCAAGAACCTGCTTCATCTGCAGTGTTAATCATTAAGGCTTTAAGAGTAGCAGCACGCATATACTCCTCATTAGTATTATAATAATGCTCCTGAAGCAAAATAAGAGTACCCGCAACACCAGGTGAAGCCATTGAAGTCCCCTGTAATGTAGCATAACCACTACCACCGCCAGCAGTAGGATATGAAGAGTAAACTCCTTCGCCTTTCATAGCAATATCCGGCTTAACCCTCTTATCATCTGTTGGACCATAACTACTAAAAGAAGTCATTGAAATATCATTAACATCACGATCTGCAAGAATATCTCTTACACCCTTAACCGCCGCAACAACAATGGCATTTTTAGATGTTTTATTACCAATAAGTAAATCACTTGTCTCACCCTCCCTATCGTTACCGGCAGATATTACAGCCTGATAGTAAGGAGCCGCATAATGAATAAGATCCCACGCACGGCTTTCACTTGAATAAGCACCAGGCATCCAACCTGCAGCATTCTCTAATGGTATACCATAAGAGTGATTAGAAACAAGAAGAGCAACATTTGGATCTGTTGCCGCACTTAAAGCTTCATTATTATCAAAAGAAGCTTCGTAAGCAAGTAAATCAGCCTGATACGCAAGTCCTCTGGCACCAATATCACCATCACCAGAACCTATAAGAGTACCCGCAACGTGAGTAGCGTGACCTGAAGCCTCAAAATCCTCTTCATTAAAAGATGCATTATCACCTATAGTAACTCTACCAACTAACTGCTCATGATCATCCAAACAACCTTCAATTTCCCACATACCAAGAAGCATTCCCTGACCATTAAGATCAAGCCCCATATCTCCTCCTGTTCTAATATGTGTAACCATTGAGGTAGCGGCACTACTTTTTTGCCCTAAATTATTATCAGGAGCTTTATAAATAGGTTCATCATGAGAAGTAACACCCATTAAACGTGCAACAACACCATTCTTATTAGTAACCTTTAGCGGCCAGCCATTAGCTTCCGCTAACTCAAGAGCTCTTTCATAACTTCTTAAATTCTCCTCCTCAAGCCCTTCAATTACTTTCTTAACTTCAGCCTTGTTATAGTGGCTAACTATCTTAGCTCTTTGTTCTGGCGTACTTTGAGCTGAAGCAGAAAAACCTGCCATTAACCCAACCGACAAAAGCATTAAAGCTGATACAGTATTTTTTTTCATAACTGTTTTTAAAAATTTAATAATAAACAACCAATAGACCTTTTCTTTACAAGAATCTCAAAACCAAAAGATTTGAAAATCTTTTTAAAAAAGAAAAGCAAAAATATAAATAATTAGAAATTAACCTATATTAATTTTAATTTTAACGCAACTAAATTACATTTGCGTATAATTTTATACGTAAAAAATACATTTTCCGTTTTATGTTATCCCTAAAATTTTCAGAATTCTCCCTAGAAACCGGCACTGATGAAGCTGGCCGCGGATGTCTTGCAGGACCAGTGACAGCCGCCGCAGTTATCCTGCCTGATAATTTTGAACTAAAACTCCTGAACGATTCTAAGAAGCTTACTGAGAAAACAAGAGAACAATTAAGACCAATTATTGAAGAAATGGCCTTATGTTATCATGTAACAAATATTGAGCCAGAGATTATTGACGAAATAAACATATTAAACGCCTCTATTAAGGCAATGCAGGACTGCATCACTAAACTAACCCCCACACCGGAATATATAATAGTTGACGGCAACAGATTTAAACCTGTAAACAATATACCCTACAGCTGCATTGTTAAAGGGGATGGCAAATACCTTAGCATCGCAGCAGCCTCAGTACTTGCAAAGACCTACAGAGATGAGTATATGAATAAAATTCATGAAGAATTCCCTATGTACAATTGGAAGAAAAACAAGGGATACCCTACCGTTGAGCATCGTGAAGCCATTAAGAAGTATGGTATAACAAAGTATCACCGTAAATCATTCAGACTATTACCTGACCAACTGGAACTGAATTTTGGGATTTAATTAAATTTTAACTAAACCTTCAGCAAAAGCTCTTCTTTTGTATTAACTATTTCCGCTTCAAAAAGCTCAGTGAAATATTTCAGTATTTTTTGCTTAATTTCTTCTTCATCCACCTTATCAACCCTTAATTCCACATTAAGAGAAGTAACTGCCTTATCTTTAATACCACACGGAATTATATTATCAAAATACCCTAAATCAGCATTTACATTAAAAGCAAAACCATGCATGGTTACCCAGCGCGAAGCCCTAACACCCATAGCACATATTTTACGGGCAAACGGTGTACCTACATCAAGCCAAACTCCGGTTTCTCCTTCACTCCTAACTCCTTCAAGACCATAATCTGCCATTACCTTTATAATTACGTCTTCTAAAAAACGAAGATATTTATGTATATCAGTAAAAAAGTTTTCTAAATCCAATATAGGATAACCTACCACCTGACCGGGCCCGTGATAAGTTATATCACCACCTCTGTTTATTTTATAAAAAGCAGCTCCTTTATCTGCAAGTTGTTTTTCATTAAGCAACAGGTTTTGCATATCTCCGCTTTTACCTAATGTATATACATGAGGATGCTGCGTAAACAAAAGGTAATTTGGCGTATTGTCATTTTTTTCCTCACGCCTGTTTTTCACCTTAACATCAAGTATACCGCTAAAAAGGGTTTCCTGAAAATCCCAAACCTCCTTATAGTCTTTCATTCCTAAATCAAGGAACTGTACCTGCTTATTCATAATTGTAATATCTAATTCATTACAAAATTACAAAACTTCTCTCGGTTTAACCTCATAAAAAAACCGGACACCTCTTGAGGCTGCCCGGTTTAACAATATCATTTAAATCTTCATTAAAATTTAACTTCAAGCCCCATATCTTCAGGCTTATCAAAATAATCCAACAAAGAGTATGTAACCGTTACCTTTTTTTTATCATCGCTTATTACTGCCGATTTATCTGAAACAGACTTCACAGGCTTTGGAAACTGATAAATAACCGTGTAGGTAGACTCTTCAAACATCGATTTCATCATCTCTTCACCTGCAGCATCTTCATCTCTTTTCTCCTCCTCTTTTGCTTTAGCAGGCTTTATGGTTTTTACAAACTTATTACCATCATAAAAATACTTCACATCAGATTCTTTTTTCTCTAAACTCATCCCCGACGGAGCACCACCTGCCTTATTCATCTTATTAAGTTCACTAAAAGCCTGCATGATATCGGTAATATCTTCTGCCTTTTGAAAATCGGTAAAAATATCCATCTTGAACTCAGAAGTTTTAGGATCCATCATCATATGTACCTTAAAATTCTCCAGCTTTTTTAACCGCTCCTGATCTGCCTTAGGCAATTTTGCTATACTATCCCTTTTTTCGTCCAGAATCTCTTTAAAGGTAAAAGTAGAATCTTTCCTCTCTCCTCCATCTTTAGTCAATTCCTCTCCAGCCATAGCCATTAACTGAGACGCATCTACCTCTAGGCTCATTTGCCCACTTCCGTCATCTTTAACAGTAACTCTTTCGGTAAAATTACACGATGTGGCAAACATCAGCATTAACAGGCTTAGCCCGTAAAAAAATCTTGTTTTCATAATTGGTGTTTGTTTTGTTAATCTTAAGCCAAAGATAATATTTTTAAAACCTAACAAAAAGCACTGATACAGTTAAAAATGCAAATTGATTATTTATTAATAATCACTATCTTTGCGGGCTTAAAAAAACATTAATAACATGCAGCTTTCAGAACAAGAAATCATTCGTAGAGAAAAACTGGACACGCTGAGAAACCTCGGCATCAATCCGTATCCCGCTAACCTATTTCCTGTAGACCATACATCTAAACAGGTTAAGGAAGATTTTGCTGAAGGAAAGAAGGTTGTTATTGCAGGTCGCGTGATGTCATTCCGTATTCAGGGAAAGGCTTCTTTTGCCGAAATTCAGGATAGTGAAGGACGTATACAGATATATATCAACAGAGATGAAATTTGCCCGGGTGAAGATAAAACCAAATACAATGAGGTATTTAAAAAACTCATTGACCTTGGTGACTTTATAGGTGTAGAAGGTACACTTTTCACTACTCAGGTAGGAGAAAAATCAGTACGTGTAACCAACTTCTCACTACTAAGCAAAACGCTTAGACCTTTACCAATGCCAAAAACAGATGCCGACGGTAAAGTATATGATAGTTTTAACGACCCTGAACTTCGTTACCGCCAGCGTTATGTAGACTTAGTAGTTAACCCTCAGGTTAAAGAAGTATTTGTTAAAAGAACAAAGCTTTTTAACGCCATGAGGAGCTTTTTTAACGACAAAGGTTACTTTGAAGTTGAGACACCTGTATTACAACCAATACCGGGTGGTGCTGCCGCAAGGCCGTTTGTTACCCACCACAACTCTTTAGACATCCCTTTATACATGAGGATTGCTAACGAGCTTTACCTTAAAAGACTTATAGTAGGTGGTTTTGATGGTGTTTATGAATTTAGTAAAAACTTCCGTAACGAAGGGATGGACAGAACACATAACCCTGAGTTTACGGCTATGGAAATATATGTAGCTTACAAAGACTACAACTGGATGATGGAGTTTACCGAAAACCTGCTTGAACATTGTGCAACAGCAGTAAACGGAACTACCGTTGCTACTTTTGGCGAACACACTGTAGACTTTAAAGCTCCGTATGCCCGTGTTACCATGACCGATGCCATTAAACAGTTTACCGGATTTGATATTACCGGAAAAACTGAAGCCGAAATATTTGAGGCTGCAAAAGGGATGGGAATCGACGTAAACGAAACCATGGGTAAAGGAAAACTTATTGATGAGATTTTTGGTGAGAAATGTGAAGGCAACTTTATTCAGCCAACATTCATTACCGATTATCCTAAAGAAATGAGTCCGCTTTGTAAAGAGCACCGTGATAACCCTGAACTAACCGAGCGTTTTGAGCTTATGGTTTGCGGTAAGGAAATCGCCAACGCTTATTCAGAGCTTAACGACCCTATTGACCAGAGAGAGCGTTTTGAAGCACAGCTTAAACTTGCCGAAAGAGGTGATGATGAAGCAGGTCAGTTTATTGACTTTGACTTCCTTAGAGCTTTAGAGTATGGTATGCCTCCTACATCAGGTTTAGGTATTGGTATGGACCGATTAATTATGTTCTTAACCAACAACCAATCTATACAGGAAGTATTATTCTTCCCTCAAATGAGACCTGAGAAAAAAGGACCTGAACTTACCGAAGATGAAAAGCTGATTACCGAAATACTTAAAGCCAACAATTCAATTGAACTGGCAGCTTTAAAAACCGAAGCCGGACTAAGCGGTAAAAAATGGGATGCTGCCATGAAAGGCTTATCGAAACACGGACTTGTAAAAGTTGTTGTTAATGGTGATGTAAAAACTGTAGAGTTTAAAGCATAATATACCACCTATTATATATGTATAAAAAAAGGAACCTTATCGGTTCCTTTTTTTATAAGCTATAATTAAGATTTATTGCCAACCTATAGTTCGCCTCAACCTTACCTCCCGTAAGGTTTTGATTCACCGGGACCATTGCATTAACACCTACAGAAAACTTACCCATACCGGCCTCTACCCCTGCCTTAGCAAAAAAGATATCACCTTTGGTATCGGGAACATCTTCACCATACTGCCTGTTTGAAGCATAAACCTCACCAGCCACACCTACCTGAGGTACCGTTACCAGCTTTTGCCCCTGTATCACATAAAACAAAGTTCCGCCATAATTAAACTGGTTACCAAACTGATAGTTTTGATTGTTTTCGGTTTTAAAAGTATAGTTAAGCATGGTATTAAAACCATAATTCCCTTTTTTAAGAATATATTCGGCTGCAAGCATATAATCCCAGCTACCGGTACCTAACTGAAAACTCGGGTTTATACTCCCGTTATTACTCCCGTTATATTCCCCGGTTGGAGCCTTTACCCCTACACCCGCCTGAAGTGTATGTTTATAAGCCACACTATCTGCTTTAGTCTGATACACGGTATACATACCTAATACAGTGATATCACCTATTCCATCAATAGTTTGTTTTCCTGTTGAAGGCGTGCGGTTATTAAAATGATAAGGTACTAATGCCGATACCTGAAAATTTTTAAATACCGGAATTCTCGCCCATGCCTGTATGGTATTAAAATTCTCGTCTATCCAAGGCGAGTTATTAAATATCCCTTCACGGCTCGAGTAGCTTTGATACATATAGCGCAAACCAACAAAGTTTTGATCCAGCATGGAACTAAACCCCATACTCCCGCCACTGGCAGAACAGCCACAGGCATCACAAAAATCTTCAAACTCATAAGCATACTGCCTAAAATTTGGATAAAGCGTATCTCTTACTGTCTCGGCATAAAAACACTGAGCAGCCAAAAGCAATACACCTATTATATATTTTTTCATTTTAATTAAGTTTGATAGTAAAACAAAGGATTATTGATAAACTCCTCATCAGTTAGTGTTTTCAGGAAAGCGATAAGAGCATCCTTCTCTTCCTGTGTAAGCGGGATACCTAAAACATCTTCATGTCTTAGCTCCTCATCCAGTGTTTCAGAATCAATAACTCCGTTAGCGTAAAAGTTAAGCACTGACTCTAGCGAACCAAAGCGTCCATCGTGCATATAGGGAGCAGTTAGCTCCACATTACGCAGGCTAGGAACTTTAAACTTATACCTGTCGGTTGCAAAACCGGTTACTATTTCCCTACCTAAATCATTAAGATTAGGATTAGGCGGAAGTCCGTTATTCCTAAAAGCACTATCGGTAAACAAATCGGTTTTATGGCACACGGCACATTTTTGCTGAAACAGTTCCATACCCTGCTCTTCCACGCTGGTAAAATTACCCCCCGGTTGATTACGCACATGCTTATCATAACGGGAGTTGGCCGAAACCATCATAGTCATAAACTGCCCAAGCGCCTTTAATATATTACCCGACGAAACCTGTTTATCCTCAAAAGCAAGTCCGAAGAGTTTTACATATTCTGCATCCTGCATGAGCTTTTCAGCTATACCCTGCAGGGTCTCTTCCATTTCCTTCGGATTATGAATAGGCACTATAGAAAGCATTTCAATACTATTTGAAGCTCCGTCATAAAAATATTCGCTTTGAAAAGCCATATTTTGAACCGCCGGAGCATTACGCGTCCCTATCTGATCATATATCCCGTGACTGAAATCGTGCCCATGATGTGTAAAAGCATACCCCTGCTCATGACAAAAAGAACATGAAATGGTATTATCGGCAGATAATCGTCCGTCATAAAAAAGTTTCCTTCCCAACTCAAAGCCTTTTTCTGTAGGCATATTATAGGATATATCCTGTGCTAAGGGTGGAAAATTTAACGGAACCTGAAAATCTAACGGCTTATCAACTTCGGTATACTCCTCTTCTTTAGAACACGACACGAAAAGACACCCCAGTAAAAGGGATAAAATAATTGTTCTCATACTATAAAAAGTTAGCCTTGCTACAGGTTGTAGCAAGGCATTAACAATTAGTCTTGATGACTTGAATGGCCTCCGTTATGCACATGATCTACAACAAACATATCCAGTGAGTTTTCGGCAATAGTTATAAGATTTTCACCTCCCATAATAGCCGTAGCTGTTTGTGCTTCGTTAATGTTATCTGCCAGTTTTATTTTGTTTACCCCGTCAAGAATTACATTAGCATCAGTTTTAAGGTGTATGTTAGGCATTTCACCTTCCCTAACTCTTGCAGTAGTAGGTAGTAACAAGGTAACTTCCCTGTAATTATCTGTAGCAGTGTTACTGCCCTGATGCACCTGGAAAGCTTTTTCGCCATCAACTTCAGGTGAAGTATAAGTCCCTTCAAAGTTTATGAAACGGTATCCTGTAGACCATGTCCATGTTAGGTTATATTCTGTAGCTAAATCCCAAAAGCTTTGCTGAGCCGTTTCCCCCTGTAGGTAACGTTGCTCGTCAACACCAACACCAAACCTAAGCTGAGTATAATCTCCGGCTGGTACATTTTCTAAATGAGCGGTTAGCAAATCGCCTTCGGCACTAATAACAAAATAGCTTTCTTCCTTCGGGTAAGTGTATTCGCTACCATCTGCCTTAATAAGCACTACATTACTTATTATATAGTTAAGTCTGTTAATTGTTAAACTCTCTCCATTAGAGTTTGTATAGGTGTTTCCTAGTATAAGAGCATCACCATTAACGCCGTTATCAAAATACAATTCTACATCGCCCGATGTCCCTTCTGTAACCGAAGAAGAATCGTCGTCATTACTGCATGATACAAAAAGGAAAGTAAGTGCCAATATGGCTATGGTGTTTTTTAACTGAAATTTCATTTTAATTTATTTGTTACGTTTATATATGTTTCCCGGCTACGCATAAAAATACACGCAGACCAATTGTACTACTACAGCCATAAGATAACCGCAAAGTACCTTAAGCACGCACAAAACATATTGTGTTGCCTGATTACATAGTTATTTAACCAATAAATGTGGGTGGATGAAATACAGCTCCTGTATTATTATGAGAATACAGATTTGTATAAGGAATTTTAACTTTCTCTATAGGCTGAAGCACTACAGCATTGAAAGTAAAATCAAATGAATCCTGAAAAAATAGTACTTCAGCTTCCTGATGTGAAGTTTTTTTGCTTGATACCGGCTTTTCGTCTTCGGCAGCTTTAGCAAGCTCCTTCATTAAGTGACATTTACCGTTACAGTGAAGTTCTGGTTTTGCTTTATTTTCACAAAGCTCATTAGCAATATAGTCATAGTTAAAAACATATTCAAAAACCGGCATAAGCGGTTTAAAGAATATCACCATAGAACATATGACTACTAATTTTTTCACGACACAAAAGTACTATCAAAAGGCTTATCGAAAAAATTTTTGCTCAACATTTTAAACTTTTTCTTTTTAAAAATGTCTTAACAGTATGTAACTTAAAAAAATAAGATTATGAAAACATGGATTTTAGTAGCAGTATTATGTGTTAGCACAGGTGTATTTGCACAACCGGGAAGAGGTAAACATCATGGAGAAAGAGAAAAACTAACCGCAGAACAGCGCACCGAACTTCAGGTTAAAAAGATGACTCTTGAACTAGACCTTACAGATAAGCAAAAGGCTGACATACAAAAACTGGTTTTAAACCGAAATAAAAATGCCGAAACCGAAATGGCTAAACGTAAAGCCGACAGGGAAGCAGGTAAAGTTCCAACAAAAGACGAAAGGTTTGCCATGCAAAGCAAAAAACTGGACGAACAGATTGCCATGAAAGCCGAAATGAAAAAAGTTTTAAATGACGAACAATTTGAAAAATGGCAAAAAATGCACGAAAAAAGAAAAGATAATTTTAAAGGTCAACGTAAAAACTTTAAAAAAGAAAAGAGAAGATAATTTTTTTTCTGTTAAAGTTTTGAGTTGTTTTATAAATTAATTAGATTTGGCGTACATAACACTAAACAAAAACCAGTTTAATCATGAAAAAAATAATTGCTTTATTCGTTGTAATGCTGGCTTTCGGTCTTAACGCCAATGCCCAGAAAAAAGCTCCGTCTAATCAGGTAGTTGCAGCCAAAACACAAGAGAGTTTTAAAGCATCTGCAGAAAAAGACCTTAAAGCCTTAAAAGAAGTTGTTGAACTACAGGGAAGTCAGGAAAAAGCCTTCATGGATCTTTTCATTTACAAACATGAGGTTTTATCTCACGACCTAAGCCAGGAGCGTAAAGATATTTTAGCTGAATCAGTTGAATCTAAAATCTCTTCTACGTTGACACCAGAGCAAAACAAAAAAATTGCTGCTACACCGGGCTTACTTAAAGTTTTAAGTCATTAATAGTATATAATGTACTAACATAAAAAAAGCTCCCTTTTCAGGGAGCTTTCTTTTTATAACTCTTTAGCTACTTTTTCAATAGCTTTGATTGTAAAATCAAGATCTTCATACGTAAGAGCATCGGTAATAAACCAGGTCTCATAAGCTGATGGCGCTATATACACCCCTTCCTTAAGCAAACCGTGGAAAAACTTCTTAAACGTTTCGTTATCACCATTTGCAGCGGTTTTAAAATCAGTTACCGGATTAGCATCAAAGTGAACCGAAATCATAGAACCTTTCCTGTTTATGGTATAAGCTAAATTAGCATCTGTAAGTTTTTCACGAATACCTTTTTCAAGGTAAGCAGTTTTCTCTTCAAGCCTGCTAAATATTGCCTCATCACTATTTAAAGCCTTAAGCATTTCAAGTCCGGCTGCCATTGCTAATGGATTACCCGAAAGCGTACCCGCCTGATATACCGGCCCAACCGGAGCAAGGTAATTCATTATTTCATTTCTACCTGCAAAAGCACCTACCGGAAGTCCGCCACCTATAACCTTACCAAAAGTTACAATATCAGCTCTAACTCCAAATAGTTCCTGAGCACCACCTTTTGCAAGACGGAAACCGGTCATCACCTCATCAAAAATCAGCAGCGCTCCGTTAGCATCACACACCTCTCTTAACGCCTGCAGGAAACCTTCTGACGGAGGTATACACCCCATATTACCTGCAACAGGCTCTATGATAATAGCTGCAATCTCATCCTTATTCGCTTCAAACAAATCTTTTACATTTTGTAAATCGTTGTATGTAGCAAGCAAAGTGTCTTTTGCTGTTCCCTGAGTTACACCCGGGCTGTTTGGCGATCCAAAAGTTACTGCACCACTACCCGCCTGTATTAAAAACGAGTCAGAATGCCCGTGGTAACATCCTGCAAATTTTATAATCTTTTCACGCTTTGTATAACCTCTGGCAAGCCTTACAGCACTCATACATGCCTCGGTACCCGAGTTTACAAAACGAATCTTATCAATATTAGGAACCATACTCACTGCCAGTTCGGCAATTTCGGTTTCCAAGGCTGTAGGAGTACCAAACGAGGTTCCTTTTTTAGCCCTTTCTATAACTGCATTTACTACAGGCTCATAAGCATGACCTAAAATCATAGGTCCCCACGAGTTAATATAATCTACTAATCGGTTATCATCTTCATCATACAGGTAAGCCCCTTTTGCTTCTTTCACAAAAATTGGAGTACCTCCTACCGATTTAAATGCACGTACCGGAGAGTTTACACCTCCCGGAATCACTTTTTCAGCCTCAGCAAACAGCTGGCTGCTTCTTTGATATAACATGTTTATTTAACTTTTAAAATCTGTCCTATAGAAATTGCATTACTTGATAAGTCATTCATTTTCTTAAGCTCGTCTACTGTCAGGTTATGTTTTTTTGAAATGGAATACAAAGTATCTCCCTGCATTACCTTATATGTTTTTGAAGAGCGTGAAGGTGACGATATTTGAGCCACAGCCTCTTCCCTGTTCTTTTCTATTTCTTTTTCAACTTCCCTGCGATGCTTTCCTTTTTTACCCAATACCTCTGCATCAAAAGCATCAAGGTTATAGCGTTCAATAAGATCAATCAGTTTATTAGGATATTTAGGATCTGTAGCATAACCTGCTTTTTTAAGCCCGTGTGCCCATCCTTTATAATCATCGGGATCTAATTCAAAAAGCGAAGCATAACGCTTTCTGGTGGTAAGGAATAATGAGTGATCTTCATACGAACCAGCAGGGTCATTATATTTCCTGAAACATTCGCCTTTTGCATCATCATCATGATATACTTTATCACCATCCCAATCAGTATGGCATTTAATACCAAAATGGTTATTAGCAGTAACACAAAGTGTACCCCTACCGGCACCAGACTCCAGTATACCCTGAGCCAGCGTAATACTTGCCGGTATACCGTGACGCCTCATATTATCTTCTGCTGTTCCCTTAAATGTATTAATGTAGTTACTAACCACATCAGCATATACTACTGTTTTTGAGCTGGACTCAAGTGTTTCGGTTTTAGATGAATTTGAAGCCGTAGCCTTACGCGAATCGGTAGTACTTATTTTAGATCTTGATTTTTTGTCTTTTTTCCTGTGCTTTACAGTTCCGTTTTTAGTGGTTTGAATGCGCGATTTGTGTGAGCCGCAACTAGCCACTAAACCAAGTAAAAATAAAACTAAAATTTTCTTCATCATTTGCATCAGGTTTTAATTGTAAGCAATCCTTTTTTATGTAACTCTTTATTCATTCCGGCTATACCCTGTAGCCCACCCGTATGTACAACCAGTATACGGGAACCTTCCGGGAAATATCCGTTTTCAATCATATTTATAACACCAAAAACCGTTTTTCCCGTATAAACAGGGTCTAAAGGTATATTGGTTTTAGCATAAAAATCATTAATAAAAGCTATAAGGCTTTCATTGGTTTTGGCATAACCGCCAAAATGATAATCCGTTATCAGCTGCCAGTTATCTTTTATGGCAAATTTAGCAATATCGGCAGATAAATCTGCTTTTAAAGCCGGAAACCCAAGTACTTTTTGATGATCTTCGGCACTATTTGAAATACCCGATATTGTACCACCGGTACCTACAGCACAGGCTATGTAATCAAACCCAGTATCATCCGGTGTTAATATTTCTTCGCATCCTTTTACAGCAAAGCTGTTTGTCCCTCCTTCGGGCACTAAATAAAAATCACCAAACTTCTGCTTTAGAGCCTCAATAAACGCCTCTTCGTTTTTTTGCCTGTAAGCCTCACGCGTTACAAACTCAAATTCCATTCCGCAAGCTCTGGCAAAGCTCAGTGTAGGGTTATCATTAGCCTTTTCAACAAGCTCTTCTCCTCTTATTACACCCAGTGTTTTAAGTCTGTACTCTTTCCCTGCCGCTGCCGTAGCCGCAATATGGTTAGAATAAGCTCCGCCAAAGGTAAGCAGCATGGTTTTGCCCTGCCTTTTGGCTTCCTGTACATTGTACTTAAGCTTCCTGAATTTATTACCGGATATATAGGGGTGAAGGAGGTCTTCCCGTTTTATGGCGAGATGTATATTCTTTGGAAATCGAATTTCTACCGTTTGATTCATAAAACATAAAAGACACCACAAAATAAGCACAAAATATCTAAAAAACATCATGAAATGTGTTAAACATAGTCTTTTCTAAACTGTATCTTAAAATTTTGTAACTTTGATGTACTTTTTACACACATGAAAATGGACTGCTCTAAAGAAATATGTACCCCTTTAATTGCGCGGATATCCTTTCATAAAGTACTGGAAAAACTCGAAGAAATAGCAGAATCGGACGTTGATTACAGATCAGACTACGCTAAAGCCTTACTTAGACACACAGAGCCTTTCCCGGAACTTCGCGAAGGTATTACCGACCTTGCGCTTCTTGAAAAGCACAAGCTGCTGATAAAAAACCTGCTAGCCGATCTTTTCCCGACAGCCCTTACTCATAATGAGATAAAAGCGGCTGCGATACCTTTTTTCAATATTACCTTTAACCATACCGAGCGTTTTAATAAAATACTTGAAAATGCCGGTGAGGATTTTGATATTGAAATAAGAAATTTTGACGACCATCAGTTTTATGTTTTTTGCTGTTGTTTAATTTTAAACATGTATTATGGTTATAATTTTGACTTCAGCAAGCCTTTGTTCTACGATATACCCGATGCCGAGGGTATAATGAAACATTACCGCATTTTGTACAATGCTGATTTCCTTGAAATTATCCCTACAGATAAAGCCATAAAAATAACACAGGAAGATATAGATATCCTTATAGATAATTTTGACAACCTGGAGTTATGGAAAGAGAAATTCCCGCAAAACAGCTGGATCTCTAAAGGGTTTGGTATAATATCATTATTTGATGCTACGGTAGAGAATGCTATATCTAACCTTAAATCAAACCTATTACTACCTCATGAGTTTAAGGAAGTAATTAAGGATGATATTGAAAGTATTTTTAAGTCAATATATAAAGTACACGACCTAAAAATAGGTTTTACCGAAGTTAACGAAAGTGACCAGATTTTCACTATGGCATCCTTTAAGGATATTAAAAGCCACATTCTTAAAGATTGTGAGGAAATGAACTGTAATAAACTGTTTTGTGACTCTACCCTAAAAAGCATGATGGGAGAAAAACAACAGCTTATCATATCAGACGTGGAAGCTTATAAGGCTAACAACCCAGATGACACTCGTTTTGCCGACAGGCTACTGGAACAGAATATAAAAAGCTGTATACTGGCTCCTATTATTAAAAACGACAGGACGCTGGGCTTTATTGAACTGGTTTCCTCTACCCCTAAAGAGCTTAACAGTATCAATGCCATTAAGCTTAATTATATCCTTCCGTTTCTTACCGATACGCTTGAAAGGTATTACTCTGAGCTCCAAAACGAAATTGATGCCATTATCCAAAATGAGTACACCGCTATACACAACAGTGTATACTGGAAATTTAGGGAAGAAGCACTGGCACATATTAAGGCCGGTAACAGCCCTGACTTAGCCTATAAAGAAATTATCTTTAAAGAGGTGTATCCGCTTTACGGACAAATTGATATTAAAGGCTCATCTACGGCACGTAACGAATCGACCGAGAAAGACCTTATCCGTCAGATAGAAAAACTGATAGTTCTGTTCCGATTCATTAATGAGCTTGAAAAGCTTCCGCTTATAGAGCAGCACACTTATGAACTGGAAAAAATACAGGAAGACTTAAAACATGAGCTTAAAGCCGATACCGAAGCTGTAGTACAAGGATATATAATTAATGAAATCCATGTACTGCTTAGACATTTTGACACTACAAACGCCAAGATACACGAAAGGATTTCAGAATATTTTGAAAGCCTTGACGGTAAGGTAAAAATGGTTTATGAAAATCGTAAGGACTTTGACGATGCTCTTTCTGTAATCAATAAGAAAATGGCCGAGGTACTGGATAAAAAACAAGCCGAAGCACAATCGTTCTTCCCGCATTACTATGAGCGTTTCAAAACCGACGGAGTGGAGCATAATCTGTACATAGGCGCGTCTATAGCTCCTAAACTGTCTTATAATCCGTTATACCTAAATAATCTTAGGTTATGGCAGCTACAGGCAATGTGCGAAATGGAAAATGAATACCATAAACTTCGCCCTACCCTTCCATACGACCTTGATGTCACTTCACTGATACTGGTTTTCAGCACTCCTATATCAATACGTTTCAGGATGGACGAAAAACGTTTTGACGTAGACGGCACTTATAATGCCCGCTATGAGGTGGTTAAAAAACGTATTGACAAGTCGTACATTAAAGGCACTCAGGAAAGGATTACACAACAGGGTAAAATTACCATTGTGTACTCCCAAAAGCAGGAGGAAGCCGAGTACAGAAGGTATATTAAATACCTGCAGCATAAAAATATGCTGGGCAAGACTATTGAAAATTTTGAGGTAGAAGATTTACAGGGTGTTACCGGGCTAAGAGCCTTAAGAGTAGAGATTATCTATGACGAGACTGATGCATCGGGAACATACAGCTACCAGGACCTTTTAAAAGAAATGACTACGAAATAACTTTACGCTACATCATTTTAAACGCATATATAAATAACCCTACCGATACTATTATCCCAATCATGAAAATAGTATAGGTTATTCTTAAAAGCTTGTACTTTCTGTGGAGCACTTTCCCCAGAAAGTACAGATCTTTAATCATGGAGTTATACAGGTAATCCCTATCTTTCATTAACTCATTTACTGCCCACTCATACTCATCAAGAGGCATTTTATAAAAGTTACCAAAAAATAACAGATTTACCTTTTTGTCCTCTATATCCTTACGGGTAAAAGTACCACTGGTCACCTTAGGTCTTGTAGAAAGTATAGCAAATACAATAGAAACCACTGCAAACAGCATCATTACCAGTGTAGGTATAATAAGATGGGCATTGTTAGGACTATCAAGTTTAGGAATTAAGGTAGAAAGTGAAATGGATATGATAATAGCGTTAACAGAAAGCAGGATATTCGCCTTACTGTCGGCAATATCACTTAACCTTGTATGATTATTAAGTGTCACCCTAAACATGGTATCAATACCACGCTCAGGCCTATCCATTTTTTCCAGTTTTTTCTGGTTTATTTTTTCTTTAGCACTCTTTTTGTTTCCTTTTTCCAGCTTATTGATTGCGTTTTGCAGTTCTGTAATATTAGCTTCTTTTAGAGGCTGAAGCTCCCTTTGGGCATATGCTGTAAAAAAACGGTGTTTATTTAGCAGCACTCCCCTGTTTATAGTAGCCCATTCTAAATCAGAAAAGCTTTTGTTGTGGGTTAATTTCCATTCGGCCCTAAGCAGTTCCGAGAGACTACAGTAATCCTTATAGGCAAAATGCGAACAATCAGCATCCTTAATTATTTTCTCTAAATGGGTTTGAGGTTCTACCCCAAGTTTAGTCACCTTAATAAGCGACTGTATTTTAGCTATTTTAGACTCATCATACCCATTCTCCTTTAAAAAAGCGTCGGCTATTTTAGCACTCTCTTCCTCATGATCCAAGTCACTTACAATGTAGCCTGTATCATGAAGCCATGCTGCCAGCAAAAGCATTTCTTCCTCCTCTCCTGTTACATTTTCATTACCGGCAATAACCTCTGCATTGTTTACTACACGTAAAGTATGGATGAAATTATGGTAAATATAATCGGGAGATAGTTTATCTTTGAATAAGTTAAAAACGTAGCTTTCGGCTTTTTGGACAACATTCATAAGTATGCAATTAACACTACCAAATTATGAAATTCTTTTTGGTTAACATTATAAGGTGCAGAAATATTAAACTCCTGTTACCTGTTTTTATTGTGTTCACCTTTTTTTCATGTGCTTCCTATGAGGCTAAATACGGGAAAGAAGCTTTTAAATTCCCCATAAAGGATACACTTAACTATACAATATCTCACCGCTTTGTACTTATAGGCGATGCGGGTTATGCCGCACGCCCTAACTCACAACAGGTACTGGCTTATGCCAAAGAAAAACTACAGGAGACAGGTAAAAACACCTCTCTGTTTTATCTTGGTGATAATATCTACCCTCATGGCATGCCTGCAAAAGGTGAAAAAGGGAGAGAAGCTGCCGAAGAAAGTCTTACGTTTCAGCTAAAACTATCTGAATCTTTTAAAGGGACAACTCATTTTATACCGGGTAACCACGATTGGTACAGCGGATTAAAAGGCCTTGAAGAACAGGAAGATTTTGTAAAAGACTATCTTGACCAGAAAAAAGCTTATCTGCCGGGTAACGGATGCGGAATAGACGACCTTAAAGTAAACGACAGCCTTACCGTTATAGCTATTGACAGCGAATGGTTTATTGAAGACTGGGACCGCTACCCTACCATTAATGACGATTGCGATATTAAAACCCACGACGCCATGCTAAATGAACTGGAAAGCCTGTTAAACAAAAACCAGAATAAAACCGTTATACTTGCCATTCACCATCCGTTAATGAGTAATGGTTCGCACGGCGGGTATTTCTCATTACGAAAACAACTTTTCCCGCTGGAAAGCAACATTCCGTTACCGGTACTGGGTTCTGTTCTAAACTTCATCAGGAAAACATCGGGGGCTAGTCCGCAGGATATACAGGGAAGACAATACAATGCTCTTACCAAAAGAGTTAAAACCCTTGTACAGGGCAAAGACAACGTAATAGTGGTTTCAGGCCACGACCACAACCTGCAATACATCTATAAAGACAACATTAACCAGATTATAAGCGGCGCAGGATCTAAAGCCGAAGCGGCAACAACTGTAAATCCTCAGGATTTCTCTTATGGAGGTTCCGGTTACGCAGTATTAGATGTATATGACACTTACACCTCTAAAATAACATACTATGCAGTTAAAGAAGGTGTAGAGAATAAAGTATTTGAAAAATACATTACACGGACAAAGCCAAAGAAATATGTAGCCGAAAAGTTTGATTCCAATTTCCCGGCAAAGGTAAAAGCATCAGTATACACTCCTGAGATGACCCAAAAAAGCGGATTTTATAAATTCCTGTTCGGCAATTACTATCGTAAATACTTCAGCATTCCTATTGAAGCAAATACGGTTAATTTGGACACGCTACACGGAGGACTTACACCTGTTAGGGAAGGAGGTGGACACCAGTCGCTTTCGGTAAGGTTACAGGATCCCCAAGGCAGGGAGTTTGTTATGAGAGGACTAAAGAAAAGTGCCGACCGTTTTTTGCAAACCGTTGCCTTTAAAACCAAATACATAGGAGATGATTTCAACAATACCCTTACTGAGGCCTTCCTTATGGATTTTTACACCTCCTCTCATCCATACACTCCGTTTATTATAGGAGATATGCAGGAGGCTTTGGGTATTTACCATACAAACCCTGAGTTGTTTTACATACCTAAACAGGCTGCATTACAGGAATACAATGCTGAATACGGCAATGCCCTTTACATGGTAGAGGAACGCCCTATGGGTGAGTTTAAAAATCTTAAAAGCTTCGGCAGCCCCGATGATGTTGAAAGTACCGACGACGTACTGGACAATCTAAGAAAAAGTTCAAAATACACAATAGATGAAAAAGCATTTATCCGTGTAAGACTATTTGATATGCTTGTTGGCGACTGGGACAGGCATACTGACCAATGGCGCTGGTCGCGTTTTAATGAGAATGATAGTGTAATTTATAGGCCTATACCTCGTGACCGTGATCAGGCTTTCCCTCATTATGGCGGTACATTATTACCTCTTATCATGAGCGTACCCGTGCTTCGCTATATGCAGGATTACAAAGACCACATCAGAAGCGTAAAATGGCTTGCTTTTGAGCCTTACCCAATGGATATGGCGCTTATAAAAAATGCCAGTGAACAGGAATGGCTGGAAGAAGCCCGCTACCTTAAAGCAAACCTTACAGATGAAGTAATCGATGAAGCCTTTAGTAAACTTCCACCGGAAGTACAGGATGAAACCATTGAAAAAATTAAATCTAACCTAAAAAAAAGACGGGAAGATGTAGAAAAATATGCACTGGAATATCGTGCTGTTTTACTGAGAACCGTACTTATTACAGGAACTGACAAAGACGAACACTTTGTAATTACCCGTCTTCCGGAAGGACAAACAAGAGTACAGATATACAGCATCAAAAAACACCACGAAGAACTTATTAGTGACAACACCTATAACCGCAAGCAAACCAAAGAACTTTGGATATACGGTCTTGATGACGATGATGTTTTTGAGGTAAAAGGCAAACCTGAGCAGCCAATACTTGTTCGTTTACTAGGTGGTCAAAACAACGATAAATACATTGTTGAAAATGGTAAAAAGGTTAAGATATACGACTTTAAAAGCAAGAAAAACACTTATGAAGTAGACGGTAAAACCAAGTTGTTATTAACCGATGATTATGAAACCAACACTTATAGTTTTAAAAAACCTGCCTATAATGCTTATACCGGCTTACCTACTGTAGGTTACAATCCTGATGACGGATTTAAATTAGGATTGATTGCAAACTATACTGTAAACAGTTTTAACCGCAGACCTTTTTCGCGCAAGCATACCATTAAAGCCAACCTATATTTTGCCACAGGCGGTTTTGAGCTCGATTACACCGGTCAGTTTATGAATATAGCCAGCAAATGGAATTTTGGCTTCAATGCTCACTTTACAAGCCCTACCTTTAGTATTAACTACTTTGGTTACGGAAATGAAACCGTTAATAACGACGACCAGTTAGGCATGAACTACAACAGGGTAAAACTACAAACCTTTAGCGTAGCCCCTGCACTTTTTAAAGAAACTCCAAACGGTAGTTACTTTGAAATACACACCATGTTCAGAACTATTGAGGTAGAGGAAAGCAACAACCGCTTAGTAAGTCAACCGGGAGTTATACCTGATTATTTACAGGAACACAGGCAGTATGCTACTATAAACGGTAAGTACAAATTTGAAAATTACGACCTGAAATCACTCCCTGCCATGGGAATGTTATTCTCTATATCGGGTGGATGGACCATGAGCTTAGATCAGGCTGAAAGGAATTTCCCGCATGTACAAAGTGTTCTTGGTTTTACCCACAGAATTACCCGTAATGAAAACCTAGTGTTTGCCACCACTTTTAAAGGGCATGTACTGTTTAATAATAATTTTGAATTTTATCAGGCGGCTACTCTTGGAGGTGACAATGACTTACGCGGTTACAGAAATCAGCGTTTCACAGGTAAGGAATCTTACTTACAGAGCACTGATTTAAGACTTACCCTTGGAAACTTTAGAAGCAGTATTATCCCTTTCAAATATGGAATATTTGGCGGATATGACTATGGTCGTGTATGGATAGAAAACGATAGTTCAAGAAAATGGCACCAGTCTGCCGGTGGTGGTTTATGGATAAATGGTGTAGATGCCCTTACAGCAAAAGCATTTTATTTCCATGGGTCAGATGGTGGCAGGGTAGCCTTTGGGTTATTATTCGGATTTTAATAATCTTTCCATGCCTACCTCATATAAGTAACCACCTGCCTTGCTGTCTTTTTCATCAACAATATAAAGGGTATACTTATCCTTAAAGCAAATACCTTCCTTTTGGGACATATGTCCCAAAGGGTATTGTGTCATGTTTTCCTGTTTGAAATTATCATTCTCAAAATCGGTAATCAACCATACTTTGTCAGACGACAAGAGAACTACCGTTTTCCCGTCAGAACTAATATCTGCAGCAGTAATAGCACACTTGCTGTATACCTTGCAACTATTTAATTCGGCAATACGTTGCGCTGCATGCTCTCCCTCTTTATTAGGTACTTTGTAAACAAAAAAGGTTCCGTCAAATTTTGCGCTTCGGTTTTTGGTAAATAAGTAGAAGTTTCCGTTAAGTTCAAAAAAAGCTTCCACATCAAAAAGCATTTTAGATCGTTTGGGCGGAAACTCGTTTTGCTCAGGGTAATAAAACGAAACCTTGTAGGATGATTTCGCTTCTTTCTTTTCCAGTTCTTCTTTATCTATCCTATAGATAGCAAGATCTTTCCTGTCGTTATCATTATTACCGAAATCACCTATATAGATGTTTCCTTCCTTATCAGAAGTTAAATCTTCCCAGTCCTTATTTTTAGCATTGGTGATTTTTAGTTTCTTTTCGGTTTTCCCATTCTCATCTATACTGTAAAGACTGTTTTTGTTTCCGCTATCTTCAAGTACCCATAGTTTTCCGGTTTCGTGTATATACTCAATACCCGAAGCTTCTTTAAGTTCAAGCTTACCCTTTTCCTGCAGGGCATCATTACAATTACAGGAAAGTAAAAACAGGGACAGGAGGTAAAACACGATTTTCATAAACTGTATACTTTATTAATACAGTAAAGTTATAAATAAAAAACCATCGGCTAAAAAGCCGATGGCACAACTACTAAAAAAATCAATGTGTCCTATGATTAAATCAAATTGGAAAAAAATAATTCTGCGTAACTAACCTGTCACAAACATACACTTGTAATTTTTACAAGCCGACTATTCTTCCAAAAAAACGTTAAAATGCAGTTTTTTTGGGATAAAACGCCCACAAAACACACAACTTGTTAATGATGAGTTAATTGGAAAAATATTATCATTTACACTGTAAGCTTTTAGTAAATTTATAGTAGCAATCATAGCAGGATTGTTCCAAAAAATTAATAACCATTAAAATTTGAAAGTTATGGCAACTGATGATAAAAAAAGGGCAAACAAACCCGACAATGCACTAAACAATCCGGATGAGCAGTTAATCCCGACAAACGATCCGGCAATTATAAATCCGGTAGAACTGGCAACTTTCCCAAAACAGAAAAAAACAGAGAATCCCGATTTGGAAGAGGAAAGAGAAAACCATATGACTAATAGAAAACAGTCAGGCGTAAGAAGCGGGCGTAACATTACAAATACTAATGATAACCCGGAAAGAGACAGTTACATGTAGAAAAAGCCCCAAAAGGGCTTTTTTTTAACACTTCTGTATTAAAATATTATTACTTTTTACAATAATTATATTACATATACACATTCTTAACATTAAAAAATTGCTAAATCGTTAATTTTTTATTATATTTAACTAATTAAATCTTAAGCGATTATGGCAAATGAATTTTTCGGGCGTCAGGATCCAGGCAATCAGGGCGCACCAAATGAAGGCGTAAACATGTATGGCAAAATGTGGGGGTATGAATATTTACCGTACGAAGACCCGGCAAAAGTAAATCCACAGGAACTTGCGACCTTCCCTAAACAAATAAGGAAGGATATCGCTCATCACCATCCACATCATCATCATTATTGCGATCAGAGTAAACACATTACACGAACTGATAACCATCCAGATAAAGACGGTTATATGTAAAGGTAACAAAACTCATTAACCATGTAAAAGGCTGTCTAAACAGCCTTTATTTTTGCCCTTAACCTAACCCAATCCTGAAAAATGAACTATACTCAGATACTCGGACTCATTGCTGCCATATTAACTACAGGAGCTAATATACCCCAAGCCATTAAGGTTATAAAAACAAAATCTACAAAAAGCCTTTCGGCAGCTACCTACGCCCTGCTCTTTGCCGGAATGATATCGTGGGTTATATATGGCATATTACGCAAAGACACCCCTATTATACTAGCCAATGCTGTTGCCGGTAGCCTGTGCGGAATAATACTGTTTATGAAACTGTTTGTAAAAAGCAAGTCAGGTTAAGTCTGTATTAACAATCAAAACCAACATAACTCGTTAAAAATAAATTCATTACCTTATGCTTCCAAAAAAAATATCACCATGAACCAACCAGACAAAAACCACAACAGCTACCCACAGAAAGAAGGTATTTTAAACTCGGGTAAAGAACAGATTCATGTCGATAACGAATCAAGAAACAGGAGAATAAAGGAAAAATTTAGTCCTGGTTTACAGCACGAATACAATCCGGAAGATTTTTGTACTGACTAATCCAATCAGTTTAAGAATAAATCCTTGACTGCTTCTTTTTAGTTTTTATTACCCTGCCGGTTTCTATATAGCTTTTAAAGGCAGCTATATCTTCAGTTATGGTTTTCTCAAAAGCAGGCGTAAGCAGTTTGGCTATTTCCTGCCCCATAGCACCAAACGGAGCATGATAGGAAAAGGTAATATGTATAAGCGTTCCTAATTCTCCGGCATCTTTAAACTGTACTTTCCCGGCATTCCTAATTTCGGCTCCCGGTAATGACTGCCAACCTATAAAACGGTTAGTTTCCTCACCTACAACCTCTGCCTGCCATTGTACAGTACCCAGTCCGCCCGGTAATACAGCTATCCATTCTGATGTTGTATTGTTTATTGTTTCCACACTTTTAAGATGCTCCATAAAAAGCGGTAAATTGTTTAGGTTTCGCCAAAAATTAAATACCTCATTAATAGGTTTATCAATCACCATTCGGGTATGTATATTTACGTTTGAATTATGCTTGTAATTTTTATCTAACAGTCGATGTCCTAATTCGCTCGCCGGACAAAAACCACTAATACCCCTAAAGAGCATAAAGGCTGCCGCTCCATATTCTGCCACTCCTCTTTTGTGCCTTAGCGAATCGTATAAAAGATAACTACCTCCCAATACCGATACCAGCTGCTCCATCACACTAATGTTCTTTTTAACAGCAGGCAGGTTTATTTCATTTAGCTTTTTCATAGGTATATATTGTTTACCTTAAAAATACTAAAGCCTAAAATAAACTCTTATCACTTTAACACAACCTTAGTAGCATAAAAAGCAACTAAAAACCACCCAATCACCTCATTGTTAATTATTAACACTTTTTAAGAGGTGTTTTTTATGCAGTTCACAAATAACCTCATCAAAATATACGAGATGTTTAAATTTTATAACGAATTGATATTATAATACATGAGCAAATGGTCATTTTTACCTACATTTACTTTCTTATAAAAATTACCATGCGAATACTACAAAAAACACTTTGTTTACTATTGGTTTCTGCATTAGCATTATCTGCAGGCAAACCTACCTCAAAATCCAACTTATACACTACACAGGGGCGTACCGATAAAACCGAAGACAACAGAATAATACTGGTAGGACCGGGATCATCTGTTACCTTTAGCTATAAAGGCTCTCAATGCACCATTAATGCACAGTCACTTAACAACTACAACCAGTATGATTATATAGTTATTGAGGTTGACGGTAAATACATGGGGAAAGAAAAAGTAAACATCAAACCCGGCAATGTTTTTATAAACATACCAAGTGGTGAAAACGACATTCATAAGGTAACGGTTTACAAAGCTACCGAAGCCGGAAACGGAAATATTATCTTCTCTGGTGCCGAAGGAAATATTGTAAAAACCAAAAAAGAAAAAGGGAAAAAGAAAATTGAATTTATAGGAGACTCTATTACCTGTGGTATGGGTAATGAAACCGAAGAGATTCCGTGTGGTACAGGCGAATGGTTTGACCAGCATAATGCTTATTTTGCATATGGCCCTGTTACTTCAAGAGCTCTTGATGCCGATTTTGTATTAAGTTCGGTTTCAGGTATCGGTATTTACCGTAACTGGAACGATGAGCACGAAAAGGAAAAAATAATGCCCGATGTTTACGAGAACATCTACCTGAACAATTCAGATAAAACAGTTCCTTATAAATTCGGGTTCAACCCCGATATTACCTGTATTGCACTTGGCACTAATGATTTCTCTGACGGAGATGGCAAAAAGGAAAGGCTTCCGTTTAATACTGATAAGTATGTGGAAAGCTATGTAAACTTTATTAAAACCGTTTATAGCCACTCCCCTAACACACAAATCGTATTATTAACCAGTCCAATGGTTAAAGGAGAAAAAGCCAAAATCTTTGCTAATTGCCTTAAGCGTGTACAGGAAGCTTATAAAGACGATAAAAAACATAAACCGGTTCAGCTTTTTGAATTTAGCGACATCACTCCTCACGGTTGTGGTTACCACCCTGATGTAAAAGATCATCAGGAAATGGCAAACGAGTTAGCTCCATTCTTAAAATCACTTTTAAATGAATAAAATAAGCTTTTACTTATCGCTTTTCATTCTGCTAATTACAGGAACAGCAAAAGCAAATGTATTACTGCCTTCCTTTTTTTCAGACAACATGGTACTGCAACGCAACAGTGAAGTTACCATTTGGGGATGGGCAAGTCCTTTTGAAGATGTTACCCTTACGGTAGGTTGGTCTAAAGAAGAAATTAAAATCAAGCCCGATAATCAGGCACACTGGGAAGTAAAACTCAAAACTCCTGAAGCAGGCGGACCTTATACCCTGCATTTTAAAGGATACAATGAACTTACCGTTAAAAATATAATGATTGGTGAGGTATGGTTATGTTCAGGGCAGTCAAATATGGAATGGTCGGCCTCAATAGGAATAGACAATGCCGAGGCTGAAATTGCAAAAGCAAATTATCCTAACATACGTTTCTTTACGGCTCCAAAGGTAGCAGGTACTTCACCTCAAATGAATATTGTAGGGAACTGGCAGGAATGTACTCCGGAAACCATGAAATACTTTAGTGCTGTAGCTTACTTTTTTGGCGAGCGTTTACAAAAAGATTTGAAAGATGTTCCAATAGGGCTTATTAACTCCAGCTGGGGTGGTACTCCGGCAGAGATATGGATGCCTGAAGATTATATTGCCAAAGACCCTATACTTGCCGAAGCTGCCGCAAAACTTACTCCGGTTGCATGGGGCCCTACAGAACCGGGGCGTACCTATAACACCATGATAAATCCATTTGTTGGCTTTAAACTTGCAGGTGCTATATGGTATCAGGGAGAAAGCAATGTAGGTAGTACTGTATACGATAAAACACTGGCAGGACTTATCAAATCATGGCGTGAGGCATGGGGAGATGATTTCCCTTTCTATTTTATACAAATAGCACCGTTTAACTATGAGAACGATACTTACGGAGGTGTAATAATACGTAACTCACAACGTAAAGTACTTAACGAAGTTCCAAAGACAGGAATGGTGGTTGTAGGTGATGTTAGCCCTACCGATGATATACACCCGCGTGATAAGAGAACCGTAGGCGAGAGACTGGGTAACCTTGTATTAAAATCACAATACGGTATTGATACAGGAGTGGTATATGGTCCGCTTTATAAGGACATCACTATAAGTAAAAACAAAGTAACCATACGTTTTGATTATGCCGAAGGACTGTATTTTTCTTCCAGGAAATCAGAACTGTTTGAAGTAGCCGGAAAAGACGGTAAATTTTACCCTGCAACTGCAACCATAAAAAACAATACTGTAGTAGTTTCATCCAAAAAGGTAAAAGAACCGGTTACTGTACGTTATGCATGGCACAACACCGCTAAGCCCGATTTATTTAACGGTGCAGGATTACCGGCCTCATCTTTTTTAAGTGAATAATTATGAAACGAACCTTATTGATGCTTGCCGTGCTTACTGTTTGCACCGCTAATGCTCAAAAAAAGAAATTAATGGATAAAAAACAGGATATAGAACAAAGAATTGACGAACTGCTGACCAAAATGACCCTTGAGGAAAAAGTAGGTCAAATGAATCAGTATAACGGCTTTTGGGATGTAACAGGTCCGTCACCAAAAGAAGGTAACGCTGCCACAAAATACGAACACCTGCGTAAAGGATGGGTAGGCTCCATGCTCACCGTTCGTGGTGTAAAGGAAGTACGTGCTGTACAAAAAATCGCTGTTGAGGAAACCCGTCTTGGTATTCCGCTTATTATAGGTTTTGATGTAATACACGGTTATAAAACATTAAGCCCTATACCACTTGCCGAAGCTGCCAGCTGGGATATGGATGCTATAAAGAATTCGGCTAAAACTGCTGCTTCTGAAGCAGCTGCTTCGGGTATCAACTGGACCTTTGGCCCTAATGTTGATATTTCACGTGATGCCCGCTGGGGGCGTGTTATGGAAGGTGCCGGAGAAGATCCATTCCTTGGAAGTCAGATTGCAATAGCCCGCGTTAAAGGATTTCAGGGAGACGACCTTTCCAACCCGCTTACCATTGCAGCCTGTGCCAAGCACTTTGCTGCTTATGGCTTTGCGGAAGCCGGTAGAGATTACAATACGGTAGATATTGGCAACGCTACATTATACAACACTGTACTACCTCCGTTCAAGGCGGCTAATGATGCCGGAGTGCGTACTTACATGAACTCATTTAACATTCTTAACGGAGTTCCTGCAACAGGAAATAGCTTCCTGCAAAGGAATATACTGAAAGGGAAATGGGGTTTTGACGGTTTTGTTATTACCGACTGGGCATCGATAAGGGAAATGATTGCCCACGGATTTGCTCAGGATGGTGCCGAAGCCAGTGAAAAAGCAGTTAAAGCAGGTGCCGATATGGATATGGAATCTCACCTGTATGTTTACGAGTTGGTTAAACTGGTTGAAGAAGGCAAGGTAGATGAGGCTATAATTGATGATGCGGTTAGACGTATTTTAAGGGTGAAATTTGAACTTAGCCTTTTTGACGACCCATACCGTTACTGTGATGAAAAACGCGAGAAAGAAACTATATACAGTAAGGCAAACCATGAAGCCGTACTGGATATGGCTAAAAAGTCAATTGTACTTTTAAAGAACGAAAGCAATCTGCTTCCTCTTAAAAAGAAAGGTCAGAAAATTGCACTTATCGGTTCGCTTGCTAACGATAAAACGAGTCCGCTTGGAAGTTGGAGAATTGCTTCAGATGATAATACAGCCGTATCGGTACTGGAAGGTATGCAACAGTACAAAGGCAATACATTAGTGTACGAAAAAGGCACCGATCTAACCATTGGTAAAACCACTTTCCTTGATGAACTGGTTTTCAACACTACCGACAGAAGCGGATTTGAAGCTGCTAAAAAAGCTGCTAAAGAAGCCGATGTTGTGGTAATGGTTCTTGGAGAGCACGGTTTTCAGAGTGGTGAAGGCCGTAGCCGTACCAGCCTTGACCTACCGGGATTACAACAGGAATTACTGGAGGAAATTTATAAAGTAAACCCCAACATAGTATTAGTACTTAACAATGGTCGCCCATTGGCTTTACCGTGGGCTGCCGAAAACATCCCAACCATAGTTGAGGCATGGCACTTAGGTACCGAAACCGGTAATGCGGTAGCACAGGTACTGTATGGTGATTATAACCCTAGTGGCAAATTGCCTATGAGTTTCCCACGCAATGTAGGACAGGTGCCAATATATTATAACCAGCACAGTACAGGAAGGCCAACTAACAGCGAAAATAATGTTTTCTGGTCTCACTACAGCGATGTAGAAAAAACTCCGTTATTCGCATTTGGCCACGGGTTAAGCTACACTAGCTTTAAATATGGAGCTATTAAGCTTGATAAGAAAACCTATGCCAAAGGTGAGCCTGTAAAAGTATCTGTTGAAGTTACCAATACAGGAGACTACAACGGCAAGGAAGTGGTTCAGCTATACATAAGGGATGTAGCAGCAAGCCTATCAAGACCTGTAAAAGAACTTAAAGGATTTGAGCTGGTTCCGCTTAAAAAAGGCGAAACAAAAACAGTTAACTTTACCCTAACCGATAAAGAGCTTGGTTTCTTTAATAACGAAGGCAAATATCTGGTAGAGCCGGGAACATTTAAAGTGTTTGTAGGCACCAGTTCTACAGACAATCAGGAAACTGAATTTGAACTGAAATAAAATTCAGTTTCTTTCAATAATAAAAAAGCGTGGTAATAGCCACGCTTTTTTATTTACTTCTTCCACTTTTCCAGTTTATAGGCGCTATCCCAAAACAGGTATTCTAAACGGCTTGCATCTACAAACGCCGATGTCATCTGTTCCCTTTGAGCACCCGTACAACTATTAGCCGCTTCATCACAAAGTCTGATAGCTTTCTCCACAAGTTGCCCAAACTCCTCACCTCCGTAAGTATTTATCCAGTCGGCATAAGGGTTATTCTCTTTTGTTTGTATTTCCAGTATATAGTCACCTACTTTTTTATAAATCCAAAAACAAGGTAATACCGCAGCCATACCTACCTCAACCTGTTGCATATATACCGTACTTTGCATATAATGTACATAATGATGACAGGTAGGTGACATCGGCACCCTATCCCCTACATTAAACTGTTTGAAGTAAGAATCGTGTAAAGCTCTTTCGACCACTATGGCACCTTCCGAAAAACGGATAAAATCCAGCATGGCATCCACACTTTGGGCTTTAGCACCAATCACTGCCAGTGTTCGTGCAAAATATTCCAGATAATGAGCATCCTGCTGCATGTAGTATTTAAACTTTTCTAAGTCCAGTGTTCCGTTTGCCAGTTCAGTTATAAAAGGCATCTGGATAATATCATTATAAATAGGCACTATTTCCTGCCATGCTTTTTCACTCCATTTCATTTTTTATCATGGTTTGTGGGTTATAAAAATGATTTAAAGGTCCGTTACCGTTACCTGTAAGCACATCCCTTCCGTGGTATATGGCTCCGTTAATATACTCCTGCGCAAGGGCAACTGCATCCTGCAACTCCTCTCCCCTTGTCAGATAAGATGCAATAGCAGATGACAGTGTGCAACCTGAACCATGTACATTATTGGTATCTACCTTATCTGAAATATAGGTATTCACAATGCCGCTTTTATCCATAAGGATTGAGGTAAGCTGCTCTGTTTGCAGGTGTCCGCCTTTCATTAAAAGAGCCTTACAACCTGTACGGCTTATTACCTGCCCTGCCTGCTGCATTTGTGCTACGGTTTCAATAGGCATATTAGCCAATAAGGAAGCCTCATCCATATTTGGGGTAATTAGTGTAACCAACGGAAAAAGTTGTGAAACGATTACCGCTATAGTAGCATCTTCAATGAGCTTATCACCACTGGTAGCCACCATAACCGGATCGAACACTACCGGAATATCAGGGTATTTTTTAAGGGTAGCCGCAATTACCTCAACAAGCTGAGAGGTATGTACCATTCCTATTTTTATGGCATCAGGGCGTATGTCTTCCATAACGGCATCCAGCTGCTGCTCTACAAATTGTGCAGGAACATTATGTATACCTCTTACCCCTGTGGTATTTTGTGCAACCAGTGCGGTAATAACCGACATGCCATAACAACCCAATGCAGAAAATGTTTTCAAATCGGCCTGAATCCCTGCTCCTCCGCTGGGATCGGTACCTGCTATGGTTAATACTATTGGGTATGTATATTTCTCTTTCATGCTGTTTCTATTAAGTTTCGTAATGCCTGAGCAGCCATAGCAGGATTGTCAGCCGCACATATTGCCGACACCACCGCAAGGCAATCGGCTCCTGCCTGTATTACCTCCTGAGCATTTGTTTCATTAATTCCTCCTATTGCTACAAGTGGCTTATTTGTAATACTTTTTATTTTGGCAATCCCCTCCAGCCCCCATTCGGTAACGGTATCGGTTTTGGTTGGTGTAATAAATACCGGACTTACACCAAGATAATCGGCATATTGAATTTCCTTTCCTGTTAGCTGTTCCAAATACTCTACCGAATACCCCGTCATATTACAATCAGGCCATTTCTTTTTAATTTCAGACGGAGGCACATCAGTATTTCCTACATGAACCCCATAAGCAGTACAGTTTACTGCTACCAAAGGATTATCATTTACAATAAGCGGTACCTGATACCTGTCCAGCATTTCCTTTAGCCTTAAGCTGCTTTCAAGAAAATCAGGATAACTTTTGTTCTTCTCCCTTATCTGTACCAAATCGACTCCGCCTTTCACTGCCTGTTCGGCAACCCAAAGCATATCCCTGCCACAGCAGGCTTCTTGGCTTATTACCAGATATAGCTTATATGGAAACGGCTTAGTCATTTTTAATAGTTACTTTTAGATGAGTGTTGAATTCATCTTCGGTAATATTATACAACTTATCCAGCAGATGCATTTGCAAACTACCCGGTCCTTGAGACAGTGGTACGGCAATCTCTCCTGCAATACCCAGTAATGCCATAGCTCCTGCTGTAGCTACAACAGGATTATCAGGTTCACTAGCTACAAAAGCACCAATAAGAGCCGTGGCAGTACAGCCAAGCCCGGTTACTTTTGTCATCATTACATGTCCGTTATCGATAAGTATTTTTTGATTTGCGGAAACAATCACATCGGTAGCACCCGATATGCAAACTACTGCTCCTGTATTTTCGTTAAGCCATTTGGCAGAAGCTATAGCCTCTCCAGACTGATGTGTACTGTCTACCCCTTTTGTTTGTCCTCCGGCATTAGCCAGTGCCATAATCTCTGAAGCATTACCACGGATTACTGCCGGCCTGTATTTTAAAAGTTCAGCTACCGTAGTATTACGAAGATTACTTGCCCCCGCCCCTACAGGATCCAACACCCAGGGTTTACCCAATTGCTGAGCTTTGGCTGCTGCCTTATACATGCTTTCTATCCAGTATTCATCTAATGTACCTATATTTATAATCGTAGCTCCGCAAATGCTCACCATCTCTTCAAGCTCAGCATGTGCATGTGCCATAATAGGCGATGCTCCTGCTGCCAGTAGTGCATTTGCCGTATTGTTCATTACCACATAATTGGTAATATTATGTACTAAAGGGGAATTTTGCCTTAGCTGTAAAACAGATTTCCAAAGGGACTCTCTCATATTTAAGTTTTTTATGGTACGTAAATATGGCTTAAGAGTTTCCCGAAAAGAAATCAGGATATAGAAGTGTATACAGATACGCTTTTCCCTACGCCGGTATAAACCGAATCAGGTTCAAAGGGACTCTCTCAATTCTTTACAGAATACCCCTAAAGCCAGCATCAAATATACATATAGTTATGGTGTGAATAAAGCACTCACTGTTAAAATAAAAAAAGGGCTTAAAAAGCCCTTTTGTATATTATGATAATTATTATTAAAACCTGTTATCTCCGTCAAGCAGATTACCCAATCCGCCCAGTATGCTTCCTTCACCTCTTTGCTGACCTCCACCCTGTGGTGCCGATGCATAAATTCTGCCTGCCAGCCTGCTAAACGGTAACGATTGTATATATACCACACCCGGACCGCGAAGTGTTGCATAAAACAATCCTTCTCCTCCAAAAATGCTGTTTTTAATACCGCCTACAAATTCGATGTCATAATGCACATCTTTAGTGAAACCTACAATACAGCCTGTATCTACCTTAAGTACTTCGCCTGCCTGTAATTCTTTGCGTGCCAGTGTACCTCCGGCGTGTACAAATGCCATACCGTCACCTTCGAGTTTCTGCATAATGAAACCTTCACCTCCAAACAGACCTCTGCCCAGTTTTCGGGAGAACTCAATCCCTACCGACACTCCTTTTGCCGCACAAAGGAAAGCATCCTTTTGGCAGATAAAGCGTCCGCCGTATTTGTTTAGGTCTATGGGTACAATTTTACCCGGATAAGGAGAGGCAAAGCTTACTTTTCGTTTACCGTGGTATTGGTTTAAAAACACAGTCATGAACAGGCTTTCCCCTGTAAGCAGCCTTTTTCCTGCCGAGAACAGCTTACCCATAACACCCTGTGTTTGGTTAGAACCGTCGCCAAAAATGGTATCCATGTGTATACCGGTATCCATCATCATAAAGCTTCCTGCCTCTGCCACTACAGCTTCCTGCGGATCAAGCTCTATTTCTACATATTGCATTTCTTCACCATATATATGGTAGTCAATTTCGTGTGATGTCATTTTCTTTATTGTTTTTTGATTTGATTAATTATTAGTTGTCAAAATACACTATTTGTTACACCCTAACCTAAGTTATAGAGCAGTACAAGGCTAAACACATAGAGCAGGAATATAACCAGTGTATCCCAAGCCATAAATATCCTTTTCTTCTGGTACGGGAATATAAAACCTATAATAGCCACAGCTGTCATCATCAGCACAATAAAAACCGTCATTACATTAATATCGGCAGCATCTTTTAAAAGAAGTCCTTTGGTATATAATATATCGTCTATAAACAGTATGAAGATATTAAAGATGTTGCTTCCTAAAAGATTACCAACAGCCATATCGGCAGACCCCATTCTTACGGCAGCTACAGAAACAGCAATCTCAGGCAGTGATGTAGATACCGCTAAAAACAGTGTACCCACAAACGATTTGCCCAGTCCTGTCTGTTCGGCAATATGCTCGGCAAAAAATGGCAGGGATAATGCAACAACAATAATAATTAACGCAAAGAAAGAATACCTCAAAATAACTCCGCGCAAGGTATACACCTCGGTATGTCCGTTATCGGTAACTTCAATACTATCACTGGCATTTGCTTTTTGATATCTGTATATGGTACGAACCGACATTAAATATAGCACCGCAAAACTGATGCTGGTAATTCCTATTGAATGTGAAAACAGTATATCGGTCTCAAAAAACAGCCCAAGCCCTACAAAGGCCAGCAGTATTACACCAAATGAAGCTGCCAGTATATGGCTTTGTGAAACCTGAGAGAAAAGAGGCTTGTTTTTTGACGTAAAAACATCCATAAACGAGAGCAGACAAAGATTAAGGGCACAGCTCCCCAATATATCACCCATAGCCAAATCAGCCGACTGTACTATGGAAACCGAACTTATACCTACCATAAGCTCAGGCAGTGATGTTACGGTAGACATTAATATTAAACCTATAAAGGCTTTACCCATACCGGTCATATCGGCCAGTAAATCGCCATAAAAAGAAAGTTTTTTACCCGCAAAAAATATAATTGCAGCACTAACAAGAAACCCTACTATGTACATTAAAATATTATGAATTATTGGTTTGCGTAAAAATACTAAAAAACATTTGCCGCCTGAAAAAGAAAAGGGGGCTTTCGCCCCCAATAACTAGTAACTATACACTTAAACACAATTTATGAAAACAATTTTGCTGCCTGGACATGCATCCAGTCGTAATTACGTTCACGCCCCAGGCTTACCCAGCCTTCTTCTTCCCAAAATTCCCACCATTTATTATACTCCGGGCGGGCAAAGGCAGCTTTATCACTACCCCAGCGAAGCTGGTTGTTTATTGGGTCGAAATCAAGGGCTATACCCCATGAGTGGGTACTTAATGATGTACCGCCTCTCATAACACGGTAGTTAAAGCATCCGCCGAAATAATCCAGTCGAAGTCTTTTTATTTCGGTTAGCCCGTAATAATCGTGAACTTTATTCAATACACGTAGCACACTGTCTTTAACTTTGACATGCGCTGTGATTTTAGTAACTTTTTTTGAAGTATCCCATGCCAGTACCATAGGATAGGGTATGGCAAACGTAGTAAGGTTTTTATTTCCTGTTGGTTTGGCTTTACCGTAAAACTCCTCTAATGCAAACTGACTTTGTACCGGCCAGTTATTAGGGTTTACAGGCTCCCTGTCTTCTGCCCTCCAGGGTTGCGGAGTTTCACCATATAGAAGGATGTATTTGAGCTGGTCGTAGGCCGACTGGGTACGTTGTCCCCATAGTCCGTCTATTGGTCCGGGGTCAAGTCCTTGCTGCTTTGCATACAATTGTATAGCACCTACCAGTTTTCTTTCGTCTTTCCAACTTTTGGGAAGATCTTTAAGCTTATCCAGTGCGGCATAGGTTTTTTTACCTGCAATGCCATCAATAGCTCCCGGATTAAGTTTTTTAAAAGTAAGGTAACGCTGTACAATCC
Source organism: Flavobacterium sp. C4GT6 (assembly GCF_036347315.1). Taxonomy (NCBI): domain Bacteria; kingdom Pseudomonadati; phylum Bacteroidota; class Flavobacteriia; order Flavobacteriales; family Flavobacteriaceae; genus Flavobacterium; species Flavobacterium sp. C4GT6. Next base: position 49,392 of record NZ_JAZGZU010000009.1, on the reverse strand, counting down.
TGATTATTTCGGGTGTGGGCTCCATAATCTGTGGGATTTATATCTTAAAGTTAGTTTTTTTGTTTTTAAAAAACCTATTTAATTGATAAACAGCATAAAAAAGCGATAAAAAGCAAATTAATAATCCCCATCTACATAAAACCAGCTATCTCCCTGTTTTATAAAATTTGATTTTTCGTGGTGTATTTGTCCTTCAAGGTTACTATCAATGTAATATGCTTTAAACTCAACGGTATTTTCGGTAGCTTTTAATACTTCAAGCTTTATCCACTGATTGCTCCTGGACCATTCGAGCATAGCCGATTTGCTGTGATGCCTTCTTTCCTTTGGTGCAGTAGTTAACCATAAATAATCCGCATTTTGCACCACATAAGCCGAATAACGGGAACGCATAAGCATTTCGGCTGTTGGCGCTTTTTCGATACCAATAATAAAAGGCTGACAACAGTTAACAAATAACTTACCCGAACCACAATGACAATTTGTTGAAGACATATTTTTTATTTTGTACAAAAATAAAAAAAGGGCCGAAGCCCTTTTTATTATTTATTGAATATTATTTGGTGTTATTTACCTGAGTCGTTTGACTTACCTTGGTAACCATCTTCATTTTCATTGGCATCCCTCCCTGTTCCATATCTAAGTCCATGCTCATTTCTCCATTATTAACAAGAGGATATTTAGTATCTATATCATAAACCATTTCGCCGGTTCCTTTACCTGAGCCTTTCATACTTGCACCATCTGCAAGGCTTCCATCCATAGAAATATCATGCACTACATCAAAATAAGCCTTTTTACTTTCAACTTTCTTAAGTGTATAGGTTATTTTATCATTCATTTTCATAGCTCCGCCACCAATAGGCATATCAATAGGAACATCCTGAACAAAAGTTTCTCCTATTTTAAGGGTCTTTTTAGGGTAATCGATTTTTGTAAGCATATCTTTCACACCTTCAAGAGCCATCTGTTTAGCCTGTGAAGGCATATCCGGTGCAACGATAGAGTCAAAAACAGGTACAAATTCCCCTTTTTTAACCTTACCATACATATCCATCTTTACGTCATTGGAATTTCCCGGCATACCTTCCATTTCCATTGACATAGACATTGATGTAGTCATAACAACAGGTATCATTCCTTTAGCTTCTTTTTTAGTAGAAATTTCCCCGTTAATAGAAATTTTCATGTCCATTTTTTGGGCATTTCCTCCATATTCCATGTCCATTTGAATACTTTGTACAGATGCCTGCTCGTACTTTTTACTTGGCAGTAACTGTATATCAAGTGTTACGGAATCCTGTGCTTTCATGGCTCCTGCCATAAGGAAAGCGGCAATAAATAATGTTGCTTTTTTCATGGTGTGTTTTAAGTTAAAGCTGCAAATATACATTAAAAAAAGGGCTCAGGCCCTTTTGCTATTTCTGTACTGCTTTATTGTATTCTTTTATAAGATTGAGTGTAGTAGTATCTGTAGCAAATACCGAGTTAAGCCCCTGCGGTTCCTGCGGAGGATCGGTTGTAAAATCATCTCCTTTATTCCACTTACCGTTTTCAGGGTTATTTTTACCTATACCGCCAAAACCCCAAAAGTTAAGTCCGGCAAAAGCTTCCTTGTCTGTAACGCTTTGTTCTAATCTATCGAAAACCGATTTATAAAAAGTGTCCCTGTTTGCTACAGATGCATTTTTATCAAGACTCTCTCCTTCACGCGGAAGTCCAAACTCCTCAAGCACTATAGGCTTGTTCAGTTTTTGCGCCACAGCGATATGGCCGTTAATATACTGTTGGGCATTAGCAATGGCAACAGGCAGGGTTGCTTCGGCATTTTCATGCTTAAACCATCCCCAGTTTTTAGGCCATATATGCATTGTAAGGTAATCAATTTTAGGATTATTATGCGTCCTCTCATAAATAGCTATATCATCTGCCGAGCCCGCCTTCCCTTCAGAACCTGTGCATATTAAATGATAAGGATCCAGTTCATCTATAAGATTTACCACATCGTTAAGCCACAGTGTAAATTTCTCCTCATTATCTGCAGTGAATACCCTAGGCTCGTTTGCTACCTGCCACGCCATAATAGTATTGTCTTCGGTATACTTCTTATCGTTATAAGCGTTAGATCTTCCTAATATGAATTTTATATGGTTTTTAAAGGCTTCCATACAAGGTTCACAGCTATGAAACTGCTTGGTATAGTCCATAAATTCAGGCCATGTGTGAGGCGGAACATTAGGGTTAGGAAATTCTCCCTTACCATTCCATTCAAGATACTGCGCCATACCACCGCTCCATTCCCAGTTATTGGTAAGGTATAATACGGCATGCATATCGCGTTTTGCCATTTCGGCAAGTAAGTAATCAAGTCCGTCTAACAGATTACTATCATATTGACCCTGTTCCGGCTGCAGTGCCGGACTAACCGTAAAATCCTGAGTACCGGCTTCTGCCCCTACCAAAACACGAAGGTTGTCTATACCGTACTCCTTCATCATATCCAGTTCTTTTACCAGTCGCTCCCTGTCTCCGCCTTCTTTAGCTGCAATCAGTGTACCGTACCAGTAATTGGTTCCTATATAATGATAAGGCTTGTCCCCTTTGTACAGTTCAGTCCCTTTAACAGTTATTCTTTCGGGTGTAACAATCCCGATTGTAGTGACTGTATCTTCCGTTTTTTCCTTTTTATCTCCGCATGAAAACAACAAAGGCAACGTAAGCAAGCCTGCCAGTAACTTATTCATATTATGGTTTAGTTTAGGTTTTTAAGTATTTGTGCTGCCGATTCGGGCGTTATATCCCTTTGCGGCGTAGCCAGCATTTCGTATCCTACCATGAATTTTTTTACCGTAGCCGAACGTAACAATGGCGGATAGAAAGCCATATGCCAGTGCCATTCGTTATGCTCCTTACCATCTGTAGGTGCCTGATGTATACCTGCTGAATACGGGAATGAAACATCAAATACTTTATCATATATCATGGTTAGCCTTTTATAGGTTTCGGCTAAAGCTGTTTTCTCATCATTGGTCATATCGGTAATTCTTGCCATGGCGCGCTTAGGGATAATCATAGCCTCATAAGGCCATGTTGCCCAAAAGGGTACTACAGCAGCAAAATGGTTGTTTTCAAAAATTACACGTTCGTCTTTTTGAAGTTCCTTTTGCAAATAGTCTGACAATAATGTACTCCCGTGTTTTTGGAAATACTCCTGCTGGGAGTGCTGTTTTTTTGAAGGCTCGACCGGAAGTTTTTGGGAAGCCCATATCTGTCCGTGCGGATGCGGGTTACTACATCCCATTATCTCGCCTTTATTCTCAAATATCTGTACGTAATTAATCTCTGGGTCACTGCCAAGTGTTTGGTATTCCTCAATCCATAAATCGACTACTTTCCTTATGTCTTCTACCTTCATTTGCGGAACCGTCAGGCTATGATCTGGCGAAAAACATATTACCCTGCAAATACCTTTTTCTGATTCTGCTTTAAAAATATCGTCTTCAACAACATCAAAATCAGGTGAATCTTTTAATAGGGCAGAAAAGTCGTTAGTAAAAACATACACGTCCTTATAATCCGGATTTTGTTCTCCTCCCGAACGGGAATTACCCGGACATAAATAACAGCCCGGATCGTACTGAGGCCTTACCTCTGCCGAATGTTTCTCTACCTGTCCCTGCCACGGGCGTTTGCTCCTGTGTGGGGAAACCAGTACCCATTCTCCGGTTAAGGCATTATATCTCCTGTGTGGGTATTCGTTTAAATTCTTATCCATTTTGTATTACGGTAGCGCCATCCCCTATACTTACAGGGTACACTTTCAGTTCTTTATTATATTGTTTGTGATAACTTTCTCCTACCTGTTGGATTACCTCATCAACAGCATCTGTTTTTATTAGGTTAATGGTACAGCCACCAAAGCCACCTCCCATTAATCGTGCACCTAAAACATTAGGATTATCACTTACTGCCGAAACCAAAAAATCTAATTCTTTGCAGCTTACCTCATACAAGCCTCTTAACCCGGCATGGGTTTCAAACATTTTTTGTCCAACAGCTTTAAGGTTGCCTGCTTCAAGAAAAGCAGCTACCTGCTGTACACGCTGGTTCTCTTCTACCACATAACGGCAGCGGTTATATACAACTGCATTATTAGGGTATACATATTTGTCAAGCATTTCGAGAGATACATCACGAAGGCTGTCTACCAGTGGTACATATTTTTTTACCATAGCCACGCCTTCTTCACATTGTTTTCTCCTCACATTATATTCTGAAGATGCCAGAGAGTGCTTAACATTACTATCAAACAGCAAAAGATTTGCTCCTTCAAGTTTTAACGGTTTGTATTCGTATTGTAGTGAACGACAATCCAGTTTTATAAGGGTATCCTTCTTACCGAATACACTGGCAAACTGATCCATTATACCACACTGCACTCCTGCAAAATTATGTTCGGCCTTTTGGGCTATTTGTGCTAAAGTGCTTTTATCCAAACCTGCATTGGTATAGGCGTTTAAAGTTACCGCAACAGCACACTCTAAAGCAGCTGAAGATGACACCCCCGCCCCAATAGGAATATTGCCTGTAAAAACGGCATCGAACCCTTTAACCTTTAAACCTTTTTTAATAAAACCGTCTACTACACCTAAAATGTAATTAGCCCAGATTTTGTGGTCTGTTTTGGTTAGGTTTTCAATAGCTATTGAAAAATCCTGTTTCATATCCAGGCTTTTCAGGTTGATAGTACTATCCTGCCTTGGTGTAAGTACAAAATACATTCTTTTGTCTATAGAGGCAGGCATAACAAAACCGTCATTATAATCGGTATGTTCACCTAAAAGATTAATCCTGCCCGGAGCAAAAGAAACGATACTTGTCTCTTTAATAAACTGTTCTAACGATGCCGGAAGCATCTTTGTGTCTGTTATATCCATTTATTCCTATGGTAAAGTATACATATCAGGAATATCGTTTTGTAATACGCTTCCCGTTTTGTTGGCAAAAGTTACAAAATCCTGAGTATCTGTTTGTCCCGCCGGCGGAACATAATACCCATCTTGTGAATTTACCCAAAACATTACAAACGCCAATTCCACATCATTGTTAGTCATTGCGCTGTAAATATAATCAGAAAAGAAATGGTCAATAGGACTATTTAAAGAATTTATCTGAAAGCCAGTTTCTGTCATTGCTGCGATTTTAACCTTTTCCTTCGCTAAATCTGAAATCATTTTAAGTTTAGCGTTTGCTGTAGCAACTCCAGCCGTACCCTGATTGTTGAAATCACCATAGTTATCCATACCCAGCATATCCACATAGGCATCACCCGGGTAACGGTTTAAATACTGACTCTCTGTTGTGTATGAATTATCTGGAGAGAAGGCATAAATCACATTATGTACCTGCTTTGTATCCCTTAAATACTCCACCGTAAATTGCCATACGTGTTGATATTGCGCCGGAGTACAGTAAGCACTACCCCACCAAAACCAGTTTCCGTCAAACTCATGGAACGGCCTGAAGATTACAGGTATTAAATTATCGTTATTATCCTTTAGGTTAGAAAGCACACTGGCTACCTTATCCAGTTTAGCTTTGTAATAGTCGTGGTATAAACCTCCCGGCAGCAAACTGGGGAAAGCACTGTACTTTTGATAATCGGTCATATCACTGGTATAAAAGCTCTCTCCTTCAAAAGGCTCCCTGAAATGCCAGCTGAAAATATTTACCATACCCTTACTGTAAGCTTCCTTAACATCATCTGTTATAAGGATTTCCTGCTGATAGAACCAGTTATCAGGTTGCTCATTATTTTGATCATCGGTAATAAACATAAAATCAGACCCTAGTAAAGCCGGATCATTACCCGTAGCTTTCTTCATGTCTGAATCTCCTGCATCATTATTATAAAAACCATTAAAGGCATCCTGTTGCCCTACTAAAAACTGTGTTTTTGAAAGGTGGTATAAATTGTAGAATAAAGCTACGGTTTCATTAGTAGCATTGGCATCCACCATATAACTGCGAACATTGGCTACGGTAAGTTCGTCAACGGTTTCAACGGGCTCATCAATTGTTTCTTCTATAATGTTATTGTCGCTGTCAAACGAACAACCTGTAAAAGTTATACATGAAAGAAACAATGCGGCAAGTGCTGAACTGTAATTCGATTTCATAGTAGTTTCGTTTAGGAATCATTGGTTTTTCAGGGCAAAAAAGCTAATAATTTTATAATGTGTTAGGTTTTTGAAAATTAAGATTTCAAACGTTTTCGAACTACTTGTTTTTTGTCAAAAATGTGTACTATTCCTTCAATTAAGGCAGTCTTTTAATAAGTTCGATACATGCCCTTGAGTTATGGTACGGACATTTCCAAAAACCGGCCTTATCTTTTTCAATAAGCGAATAATCTTTATTCACACCCCAAACCCATTCACCGTTGGCTTTATCCAGTATATACTGCTGAACGAATTCCCAGTTCTTTTGGGTAAGGTCAAGGTATTTTTTATCTCCTGTTAGCTGCCATGCATTCACTAAGCCAATCCATAACTCTGACTGTGGCCACCAGTGTTTTTCCTCAATCATATGGTTGTTGTGCATTTCCAGCTCATACCATAAACCTCCGTCAGTATCCAATCCTTCAAGAGCACCTTCGGTAAGTATCATAGCATGCTTTTTATAGATAGCAGTAAGGTTTTCATCCTCTATAGCTTCAGCACACCATTGCAGCAACCACGCTGCCTCAATATCATGTCCGTAAGAAACAACGTCTTCCTTTTCTACCCATTCCTCATTAAAGAACAGTCTTAGGTGTTTGGTATCGGTATTAATAAAGTACTTATCTATCGTCTCCAGAAGACCTATAGTTACCTGTTTCAGTTTTTCATCCTTCCATACTCTGTAAAGGTTAGCATAAGCCTCTACAATATGGAGATGTGTGTTCATGGTTTTTTTCTCATTAGCATCCTTATCACTAAGGCGCAAATCATCTATAGGCTGCCAATCCCTTGTAAAGGCTTCAAAGTAGCCTTTATGTACCGAATCAAAGCTGTGTTCTTCTATTTTTTCATACAGCGCTATTGCCATTTTAAGCGCCTCTTCATTTCCGGAAGCTGCATAAAATTCAGACAAGCCATATATAGTAAACGCCAGTGCATAGATTTGATTTTTGGTATCGTTTGGAGTACCGTCATAATTTAGGCTCCAAAAAATACCACCATGTTCCCTGTCATAAAAATAACGGGCAATATAATTAAAAGCCCTTTCGGCCATTTGCAGGTGCTCCTTATTTTGAGTGATGGGATAGGAAGCAGAAAATGCCCATAAAATACGGGCATTTAGTACTGAACCTTTTGGGTCATTATATTGTTTAGTCTCTGTATAGTCAATGGTTCCAATAAAGCCTCCGTTCTTTTCGTCTATTGCGTTGTTAAACCAATAATCCAAAATTGAGCGTAGCTCATTATGCATTTGTGACTTTAATTCCATTACAAAAACTTTTTGTTGTTTTCTACCTGAGCAATAATTGTATTTACCGACCCTGCCGATGTAAAAGTATCTTCCGGAGTGTTCATTACATAATCCACCAACTTATTTACTGTAGAAACTGCCACGTGCATACGTGTATCTGAAGAAGCATAATAAATATACACAGTACCGTTTTCATCTGCTACCCAACCGTTAGAGAATAATACGTTAGAAACGTCACCTACTCTCTCTTCCCCTTCAGGCCCCATAAAATGACCTGCCGGCTGATGTGTTACTTTAGAGATATCGTTAAGATCGGTCATGAACATATATAGTGTATAGCGCAGTCCGGCAGCAGTGTTACGTACACCGTGTGCCAAATGCAACCAGCCTTTTTCTGTTTTTATAGGGGCAGGTCCAAGTCCGTTTTTAAGCTCATATACCGTGTGATATACTTTACCACAAATAATTTTCTCGTCCTTAACAACCGGATTTATCATATTGTCAATAAAACCAAGACCTATTCCTCCTCCGCTACCTACATCAATAAAGCCATCCTGCGGACGGGTATATAATGCATACTTCCCGTTTACAAACTCCGGATGAAGAACCACATTACGCTGCTGTCCTGTATTCGATACCAAATCAGGTAATCGTTCCCAGTTTACCAAATCTTTAGTCCTTACAATACCTGCATTAGCAACTGCCGCACTGGTATCGCCTTTTGGAGCATTAAGGTCTTTTCTTTCTGTACAGAAAATACCATAAATCCATCCGTCTTCGTGCTCAATAAGCCTCATGTCATACACATTGGTATCCGGTTCATCAAGCTGAGGGATTACACACGGCTTTTCCCAAAATTTGAAGTTATCTACACCGTTAGGGCTTTCGGCAATTGCAAAAAACGACTTCCTGTCTACTCCTTCTGTACGTACAGCCAAAATATACTTACCGTTCCATTTCATGGCTCCGGCATTAAAAGCAGCATTCATACCAATGCGCTCCATGCCAAACGGATTAGTTGCCGCATTAAGGTCATACCTCCATTCTACAGGAGTATGGGCTGCCGTAACTACAGGGTTTTTATATCTTGTATAAATACCATTGGTATCTTCTACCGGGGTATTTTTTCTTTCAATCAGTTCCTGATGTTTTTTAACCAAGGATTCATAGTTAGGTATTCTTACCTGGTTATTTGTAATCATCTCACTAGCCATATAATAATCTATATTAAATTCAAGTTTTTGTTTATTCTTTTAGAAGTCGGTAAGCCTGTTCCACCAGGTACGTTTCATTATCATCACTATTATCATCATTAGTACCAGCACTATGGCAAACCCTGTCCATTTTGAAAGAATAAAATACATAGGGAGTAATGTTAACAGTATCTGTCCGGTAATCCCCATGGCTACATTTGCCATATTGATACCAAAGTTTTTGTTTTCCACAATAGTTGGATCCTGAGCCTGAGCCGCCTCTTTAATTGGCTTCCAGAAACCCCACGGTCTTACTGTTTTATAGAAATCTATTAGTGTTTCCTGGTTCGTAGGAGGTGCTGCATAAGAACCTGCTACACAAGCCACAAACTGAATAATGATAAACACAGGGAAGTAATACAGCATACGGGTACCGTCAAAATAATCGGTCACACCACTTACTGATAATGCCGGAGGGATGGCGCTGGCAATAATACCCGCAAGCATACCCCAAAAGAATCCGTTTGCATTAAAGCGCCACCAGTACCATTTAAGTACATTGGCACATACAAACCCGCCATAAAGTCCGGCAGTAATAATATTAAAGATCATGTTTACATCTTTAATCAAAAGCCCTAAACCAACACCCAGTATAACCATCACCGTACCCGACAGATAACTCATTGTGATAATTTTCTTCCTGTCGGCATCGGGTTTTATAAATTTCAGGTAAATATCGTTTACTAAATAAGCCTGCCCTGCATTAAGCGTCCCCGAGAAGTTACTCATAAATGCCCCAAGGAAACCCGCCAGTACAAGTCCTACCAACCCTACAGGAAGGTATTTATTAATTACAGCCGGCATTATACTTTCAAAGTTAATTCCGTCGGCAGTTTGTCCAAGGGTTAAGTCTTTAAAGTAAAGTATACCCAGTATACAAAGTCCCATTGTCATAAAATAACGGATAGGAAGCAGGATAATAGAAATGAATCCGCTCATCTTACTCGCTTCTTCCGGAGACTTGGTACTTAATATCTTCTGGCAATCGTAGTTTGGCGCAGGTCCGGCTAAACTTTTAAGCACACCCGAGAAGAACATCATCCCAACAATAGCCGAGAATAGTTTGTACCCATCCTTTTCCAGTTTCACCTGTGCATCAGCAAGGATATTTTGCCATTCAAGACCCAATTCCCAGCCAAACATAGGGCTATCCCACCCTACAGGCATCATATCTTTAATTGCAATTCCTGAATCGGCCAGGTGCATCATAGCGATACTACCCACAAACAGCGAACATACAATCATAATCATGTACTTGATAAAATCGGCCAAAACGATACCGTGCATACCCCCTACAATACTATAGAATGTAGCCACAAGACATATACTTACACCATAGAATTTTGCCGTAAGATCTTTTGCTTCATACAGAGCTGTTTCATAAGCCGGAGTTCCAACCTGGAAAGCATCTACATGCTGATCCAGGAACGGGAATACCTCTTTTACGCTTTCATAAGGAATAAATATCTCAAGGAACTCACCCACACCCACAAAGGCATAAGCCATATAGCCCACACATAGCATAAGTGCAAAAACAACTACCACAGCATGGCTTTGCTTTACCCCTTTATCACTAAGCCCGAAGCGGGTGCCCAGCCATTCGGCTCCGGTAGTAGCATTACTTCTCCTTAGCCATTTACTCAGAAAAACCATAAGAAACACCTGATTGAAAACAGGCCACATCCATGGTATCCAGACACTTTTAAAACCATATAAAAAGGCCATACTCACTAAAAGCATAGTACCACTAATGTCAAACATATCACTGGCATCACTTAGCCCAAGCATGTACCAAGGGAGCTTTTTACCCCCCATAAGGTAACTGTCCTTACTCTTTTTTGCACGGTTTTTCATAATGATTCCTATAACAATCATCATTAAAAAATACACTGCTATTATTGTTAAGTCTATCGCTGTTAATCTCATATTTAGAAATAGCTGCTATTACAGCTTTTAGCTTATTGGTATAAATTCTGTTTAGTCACTTCTTTTTGGAACAGCACCCTGTCCTGATTGTAGTACTCTACAAAATCAGCTTTGTGTACATGCCCGTTGTATGGTGCATAGTAATGCATTCTTGGCGGATTCATGTACTCATTCCACCCATGATTTCTCCATAACAACACGTATGATATTTTATAATCACCTATTGCGTTAGTTAAGGTTTCTGTCCACCATTTCTCATAAGGTATAGCCTCATAACCTGTTTCTGCTATTGCGGTAAGCTTGCCGTGTTCTTGGGCTGCCTGTTGCATTACACCAATTAAACTGTGTACGTTATCTGCATACTCTTTAAGCTTTTCGCCTTCACCGGTTTGATAAGCATCAAAACTCATCATATCTACATATTCATCACCAGGATAGTATTCTAAAAAGTCGGCTTTGGTTTTCACATTAGCATCTGACGTATTGTATACATATATAAGGTTATGCACTCCCTTTTGCTCAAAATAATCTACCGTAAATTTCCATAGCTGTTTAAATTGCTCAGGACTGGTAGTATTTTTACACCACCAAAACCAGTCGCCTGTAAACTCATGGTAAGGCCTGTATAGAATTGGCACCAAATTACCGTCACTACCTTTTAAGGAAAGGAAAAATGCAGCCGCATTATCCAGCCAATCTTTATAAACTTCGTGCTTAGAACCTTCAGGAAGTATTGATGCTACCGTACCTTCAGGATTATCCCATGCATCTCCTCCGCTCAACGGATTGTTTACGTGCCAGCTTATGGTGTTTACACCTCCTCTGTCGTACACCTCCTTTATAAACTGCCTCATTTTATCAAAAGGCACTCCGTCAAGGTTTTTATCGACATTATTCTCTATCCTTCCTATATCCCAACCGTATACCGCAGGATAGTCTCCGGTAACATCTTTAACATCACTTCTACCCTCTTCATATTTCCACTCCACACCATAAGCAAGGTCGTCCTGATGACCGAACATATATCCCTTTTCTCTTAATTTAAAAAGGTTTTTATACAAAGTAACTGTTTGTACTGTAGCATTTTTATCTGCCAAAACACCTACAGCCACCTCTTTTTCTTCCTGACTGGCTGTTACTTCCTCCTTACTGCCTGATTTCCCGCAGGAAACTACAGCTAAAGCAAGTAACAGTATCGATATCTTATTTTTCATTTAAATTTGTAGTTGGTTTAAAGAGAATGCTTTAAACTTGATAAATTCTTAATTTATTGACCTTAATATTTAACAAAGCACAATTTTAAACGCACTTTTTTGATAATGTCAAAGATAATTTTAGTCTTAAATTTAAGTTAATATTATTTTATCAATATTATATCATATAATTGCAAATAAAAACATACAAATGAACACTCAAAAATTTCACAGAGAAATTCCGCCACTATCTAAAGGTGATAGTTTCCTAGTTTTTGACAGGATTAAAGATAGTTTTGACTTCCCTATACATTATCACCCTGAGTATGAAATTAACTTTATACTTAATGGTAAAGGTGTAAAAAGAATTGTGGGAGATCACATAGAGGAAATAGATGATGTAGAACTGGTACTGGTTGGCCCAAACCTGCATCACGGATGGGAAATGAATACCTGTAAAAACAAAAAAGTACACGAAATAACCATACAGTTTCACAACGACCTGTTTAGCGATTCGTTATTATCACGACGTATAATGATGCCTATTAAAGACATGTTTAACCGATCTAACCACGGTATACTGTTCTCTAAAAAAACAGGCGAAGAACTAGCTAACAGACTGATAAGCATTTCTAAACTGGATGGAATGGATTACTTTCTGGAAATTATCTCCATACTTCATGACATGGCTAATTCCAGAAACCAGCGACTACTTTCCACCTTCACCGTAGATCATGATACTTTTGAAGATGATGATAAAATGAAACTGGTATACGAGCACATACAAAAAAATTTCTCTAACAAGATTACACTTGATGAAGTGTCTGATATTACAAGTATGAGCCCGGTATCGTTTAATCGTTTTATAAAGAAACGAACCGGAAAAACATTTGTTAACTACCTTAATGATATAAGAGTAGGTTATGCTGCAAGATGGCTTATAGAAAAAGATTTGAGCATATCAGAAATTGCATTTAAGTCGGGCTTTAACAATATTGCCAACTTTAACCGCATATTTAAAAGCATAAAGAACACAACTCCAAGCCAATACAGGGACGAATTTTATGGAATGAAACGCTTTTTATAAGCTAAAGCTGACTAAAAAATACACCTTAAAACCTTTGCTTTACGATATTTTAACCACTGACACTCAATACATTAATTATCCTTACAAAAGTAAGTATATTTTTATGATATATTATTTACGCAAACGTTAGAGAAAATATTATCATTAAATGATAAAATAATATTAACAAACGCTTAACATCTCCCATAAATTTGTTTTTATCAATAAATGAACTCTAAAATTACCGAAAGCAAAATTAAAGTGTTTATTTATTTAGAAATTAGTAACTAACCTAACACAAATTAATTATGGGGATTACATTACTTTATTTTACTAATTGGCTAAAACGCGGCAATACATTATTGTACCTGCTTTTGTTTTGCTCTTTTAGTGCGTTGCAGGCGCAAACCACTGTTACAGGTACCGTGACAGATAACACTGGCTTTGGTATACCGGGAGCCAATGTTAGCGTTAAGGGTAGTAACACAGCCATTGCTACTGATATTGATGGAAATTATGCCATCGAAGCGCCTGAAAATGCTGTTCTTGTATATACCTTTATAGGATATGAAACCCAGGAAATAGCGGTAAAAGGTCGTAACGTACTTAACGTTACCCTTGCGGAAAACTCACAACTTCTTGACGATGTAGTCATAATTGGTTACGGTGCTCAAAAGAAAGATGATGTAAACAGTGCGGTATCCAGCATTCGTACGAAAGACATTGAAAACCTAAAACAAACCACTGTAGACCAAATGATTCAGGGTAAAGCAGCAGGTGTTTCAGTAACAAATAATAGCGGACAGCCGGGTAGTGCTGTTTCAATCAGGGTTCGTGGTACAACATCAATTTCAGGTACTAACGAGCCTTTATATATTATAGACGGTGTGCCAATTTCAGGTGACGGTACTAATATTTCTACCAGTGGAAGACCTATATCAGGCAGTGATTTCTCTTCAAACGGAGGCGCAGGTAACAACGCTGTGAGTCCGCTTTCCATGATTAACCCTAACGACATCCTCTCTATAGACATCCTTAAAGATGCCTCGGCTACAGCCATCTATGGTTCAAGGGGAGCTAACGGTGTAATCATTATTACTACAAAATCAGGTAGAAAGGGTGAAGGTAAAATTGCTTACGAAGGCTACACTTCTATCCAGAATATTTACAAAAAACTAGACGTTTTGGACTTACAGGGCTATGCCAGACAGCAAAAAGCATTATGGCTGGCTTATGGTTTTAACGAATCAGACTTCCGTCCTGAATTCCAGCATCCTGAACTTTTAGGATCAGGTACTGACTGGCAGGATGAAGTATACCAAACAGCATATTCACACAGCCATCAGCTTTCATTCTCTGGAGCTAAAGATGCTACAAGATATTATATATCAGGTGGTTTCCTTGACCAGGAAGGTATACTTTTAGGATCAGGATACAAAAGATACACCATGCGTGTTAACCTTGACTCACAGGTTAAAAGCTGGTTAAAAGTAGGTGTAAATGCAAACACCGGTATTACTAACGAAAAACTTACCATTAACCAGAGTTATGGTGGTATAATAAGTAATACGCTACTACAGTCTCCTGATATCCCTGTTAGAAATCCTGACGGAAGTTTTGCAGGACCTACAAGCAACGACCTTAACTCTACTTACTTTAACCCGGTTGCTGAGGCGCTTGTTAAAGACAACAAACTGGTACGAAAAAATTTCCTTGGAAATGTTTTTGCTGAAGCTGATATTATTGACGGACTAAAATACAGAATTGAAGTTGGTGCTAATACTGAATTCTCTGAAAATACCGATTTTACTCCTTCTTACAGCTGGGGTGTACAAACTAACCCAAGTGCCGACTTAATGGAAAGAAGACAAAACTGGTACTCGGTTAACATTAAAAACCTGCTTACTTATACAAAAAGCTTAGGCAAACATAACTTCACATTACTTGCCGGTCAGGAAGCTAACGACAGCCACTGGGAAGGTCTTGTTGCAACAGGTACAGGTTTCCAAACTAACAATGTTTACGGTTTAAACCTTAGTGATCCTGCACAAAATAAAGTAACAAGCTACAAAGGCAGCCAGGCTTTATACTCATTTTTCGGACGTTTAATTTATGACTTCAATGATCGCTACGGACTTTCGGCTTCATGGAGGGCAGACCGTTCGTCTAAATTTGACCCAACTACAGATAACCAGTGGGGTTACTTCCCTGCAGTTGCTGTTTCGTGGAAGCTTTCTAACGAGTCGTTCATGGAAGGTACACGTAAATATATAGACAACATTAAGTTCAGGATAGGTTATGGTGAAACAGGTAACCAGCAAATTCCTAACAACAGGTATACTGCTTATCTTGGTCAGCAAAACTCTGGCATTGGTCCTGGTTTCCTTCCTTCAAACTTCCCTAATCCTGATTTAACCTGGGAGTCAATGCAACAAACAAACTTTGGTCTTGACTTTACAGTACTTGGCGGTAGGCTATCGGCTAACCTTGACTACTATATTAAAAAATCAGACGGATTCCTTTTCCAAATGCCGTGGCCTTTATACCTAACAGGTGGTGGTGGCCAATATGGTGGTGTTGATGCTCCATACTCTAACCTTGGTGAAATGGAAAACAGAGGTTATGATATTACCTTAAACTACAATACAAAAGGCTCAGGTGATTTTTCATGGAGTTCAACTCTTGTATTCTCACACTATAAAAATGAGCTAACAAGCCTGTCTAACGGTTTATCACTAACTCAGGAAGTAAACACTAACGGTTACCAGCCTGTAGTTGTAACTAATACCGAAGTAGGTTCTCCTATTGGTATGTTCTACGGATATGAAGTAGTAGGCCTGTTCCAAACTATGGATCAGCTTAACAATGCTCCTATACAGTTTGACCAGTCTGTTGGAGAGGGCGTTGGTCAAACATGGCTTGGTGATGTTCAGTACAAAGACGTTAACGGAGATGGTGTTATAGATGCAAATGATAAAACATTTATAGGTAACCCTCACCCGGACTTTACTTTTGGTTTTACTAATACTTTTAAATACAAAAACTTCGATCTTTCTGTTTTTGTACAGGGATCTTACGGCAACGATGTAATGAACCTTACTTACAGAAACGGAACACAAAACGGACAGCTATACCAAAATGCACTTACCGATGCTGCTAATTACTGGACACCTGAAAATACTGATACTAATATCCCAAGGATAGTTCCCGGTAATGCTAACACTAACGTACAGATATCAAGCCGTTATGTTGAAGACGGATCTTATGCCAGAATCCAAAACCTTACTTTAGGTTACTCTCTGCCTCAGGACATCGTTTCTAAAGTAAAAATGTCAAGAGTACGTATTTACGGCTCGGTTCAAAACCTTCATACCTTTACTAAATATAAAGGTTATGATCCTGAAATTGGTTCATTTAACCAAAATCAGCTACTAACAGGTATTGATAATGGACGATACCCTTCACCAAGAACTTTTTCTGTAGGAGTTAATGTAGAATTTTAAAAAAAATGAAAATGAAAAGATTTTTTAATCTATACAAAATATGTAGTTTGGCATTAGCACTTACAATGCTTGCCTCCTGTGCCGAAGAGTTTACAAACCGCCCGCCGGAAGACACCATCTCTCTAGACAGCTACTACAGCACAAACGAACAGGTTACATCGGCCACAAACGGTATGTATGCCAGAACCTGGTTCCAGTTTCACAACAAGTTTTTCTTTGCAGTTACCGAAGTAGGTTCGGGTAATATGTATACAGGATCGAGTGACGTTAATGCCATGAGAACCTTTTCTCTAAACGGTAGTGACCCTGAACTTGTTAACGGATGGAGCTCTTTATGGGCAAATATAGCTCAGGCGAACCTTATTATTAATTTCTTACCAGAGCGTGTTGGCCCTGGTGTAAGTCCGGAAGTACTTCAAAACACTATTGGAGAAGCTTATTTCATGAGAGCTACTGCTTACTTTTATTTAGTAAGACTTTGGGGTGATGTGCCAATTATTGAAAACAACCTTGATTTTGCATCAAACCCTGTAATCAATAAAAACAGGATTGAAGATGTTTACACTTTAATCGAAATGGATTATCAGGCAGCTATTGAAAATCTATACGACAAAACAAGATCTTCAAACTACACTGCTAATGCACGTGTATCTAAGGGATCTGCTAAATCAATGCTGGCTAAGGTTTACCTGTATCAGCAAAGATACTCTGATGCTAAAGCAATGGCTGAGGAAGTAATCAACAGCGGCGAGTTTAAACTACTTGGTGGTGAATCGCTACCTGATAAAAGTTTTGGTGATTTATTTACTTACCCTAACAACAACAATGAAGAATCTATTTTTGCTATCCAGTGGGTAACCGATGGCAACTATGGTTCTGCCAGTAACTGTAATACTCAGTTTGGTATCAGTACAGCAGCAATAACTACATCAAATGCTTCTTATGGTGGTGTATTTGGTCCTTCTCAGGATGCTATTTTCAATGTATACACTGAGCCGGGTGATGTAAGAAGAAAAGAAACTATCATGATGCCGGGTGATGAATACCCTAACATAAAAGTTCGTATTAACAGCGGTACCGAAGAACAAACAGGGTTTATTGTTCCTGAGGCAGACCAAATAGGCGGTCAGGGAGCCGGTGCAGCCATTAAAAAATACTGTATAGGTATTGTTAATGGTGATGTTACAGGCCCTATAGATGCCTGGAATATGATGGAAAACAACACTTACCTTATGAGGTATGCTGACTTGTTACTTATACATGCTGAAGCCACCCTTGGCGGAGCAGGAAGCACTTCAGATGCTGGTGCACTAAGCTCATACAATGCTGTGAGAAACAGGGCCGGTTTACCTAGTGTTAGCTCATTTACTTTTGATGAACTTTTCCTTGAAAGAAGACGTGAACTTTGTTTTGAAGGTGATTTTTGGTTTGACCTTGGAAGAATACCAAGATCTCAGGCTATTGCTATAATGGCAGCACAAAACAGAGGTAATAAAGATCTTGAAGAACATTTCACTCCGGATGAATCAGACTTCTACCTGGACTACCCTGATAATGAAGTGGCTAAAAACCCTTTACTATTAGAAGATCCGGTACCATATTCATTTGACTAATATTAAAAAACAGAGTTATGAAGAACTTTAGATTAAAACATATATTGGGCTTACTTTCTGTATTCGCAATATTATTTGTAGTCTCATGTAGTGATGACGACAGTATTACACCCGGGAAACCGAGCATTGAAAGCGTTAGCTTTGCAGAAAACGACTCTCTTGTAGAGTATGGTTATGCTAACAACATGTACATAGTGCGTGGTGCCGGTTTTACAGGTACAGAAAAAATATATTTTAACGACGTTGATACTTATTTCAATCCAACTCTTGTAACAGACGGAGTTATTTTTGTAACTATTGATGAAGATACTCCTTATGAAAATGCTTCTAACGAACTTAAGGTAGTTACTCCTCGCGGTACGGCAATATATTCGTTTGTAGTTGCGCCACCTGCTCCAACCTTAAAAAGCTTCCAGCCGATAAATGCTGCCGAAGGAGAAGAAATCACCATATACGGAAGGTATTTCCTTGATCCGGTAGTTACTATTGATGGCGTTGAGGCAGAAATTGTTTCAAGTAGTATTAACCAGATTGTTGCGATTGTTCCTGCGGGTTCTAACGGAAAATATGTACAGGTTGAGACCATTTCGGGCTCTTCTGAGTGGGATACTGCCATTGGTACTGCTATTTATGATGATGCTTTCTACGCCCCTTGGGATATTGAAGCATGGAACAATCATGAATACATAACAAATGAGGCCGATGCATACCAAGGAACTACTTTTATCAAAAAAGAAATTGCCGGATGGGATAACATACAGGGTAACTGGAACTGGGATGACCAAATCTCTCAGTACACAGGGATCCACTTTGCTGTACGTTCTGACGATGCAGGTAAACTGGTACTTATTTTTAATGGTAATAACTGGGGAGATGCAAACTTTGCGTTTGATACTACCGAAGAATGGATTGACGTTCGTTTCACTTGGGAAGAGCTTGGCGGAATGCCGGAAGCCCTTCAAAACATCTCATTCCAGGAATTTACAGGATCAACCCACAATTATTATTTTGACAACTTCGGTTATACCGTAGACTAATAAGCTCATACATTGTAATTTTGTTTTTTGTGAAACATTCCCTGATTATAAATCATAAATCAGGGAATGTTTTAATCATTTATAGCCCGCATGAATACCAACCATAAAATAATAATACTGTAAACAGTATTTAAAACAAACATTTTTGGCATCTTAAATAAACCGCATAATTAATATATAGTACAACCTCGCATAAAGCTTTAAGAATGAAAAAAATTATTTACAGCATTTTAAGTTTGGCACTAAGTGTAACGGCTTTTGCTCAGGGAAATGTTTACAAACAGGAACCTACAAAATTTGAAGGCCTTGCCATGACGCCACCTATGGGATGGAACTCATGGAATACCTTTGCTACCAATATTGACGAAAATCTTGTAAAACAAACGGCCGATATCATGGTATCATCGGGCATGAGAGATGCCGGATATACCTACATAGTGCTTGACGATGGCTGGATGGCGCGTGAAAGGGATGAAAACGGAAACTTAATACCTGATCCTAAAAAATTCCCTGGCGGAATGAAAGCGCTGATAGATTATGTTCATTCAAAAGGTTTAAAATTTGGGCTTTACAACTGTGCAGGCACTAAAACATGTGCAGGTTATCCTGGAACCAGAGGGTATGAATATCAGGATGCACGTTTTTATGCATCATTAGGTATTGATTTTTTAAAATACGATTGGTGCAATACGGAAGGTATTAACGCTACAGAGGCATATACAACAATGAGCAATGCCCTTAAAACTGCCGGAAGACCTATACTTTTCAGCCTTTGCGAATGGGGTGACAACCAACCTTGGAAATGGGGAGAACCACTGGGTAACATGTGGAGAATATCGGGCGACATCTATCCTTGTTTTGACTGCGAATTCAAACACCCTGAAAACTGGTCTTCATGGGGTTTCATGAAAATTGTTGACATGAGAAAAGGCATCAGGAAATATTCGGGACCAGACCATTGGAATGATTTTGACATGATGGAAGTGGGTAACGAAATGAACGATACCGAAGACAAATCGCATTTTAGTATTTGGTGCATGGTAGCATCTCCTCTTATTGCAGGTAACGACTTTAGAAGTATGAGTAAAGAAACACTAGAGATACTTACCAATAAAGACATGATTGCCATTAACCAGGATAAACTGGGTATACAGGGTTTTAGATACAAAAATGACAACGGACTTGAAACATGGGTTAAACCACTTGAAAATGGCGACTGGTCTGTTGCTTTCCTTAACAGAAGCGAAGAAAACAAAAGCATTAACTTTAACTGGAAAGAACACATCATTAAAGACGACATCTTTAATTTAGAAACATCATTTGATTCTGCCACCTACGATATTTATGATGTATGGAATCATAAAAAAATAGGTACAACAAAAAAAGCATTTAAAGATAAAGTTGCTCCACATGATATTGTAGTACTTAGACTTTCTAAAAAATAAAAAATGACAAACAGAATAAAACATATAGCTTTTTTGCTGCTGTGTGGTTTTACTACTTTTGCTCAGGTTTCAATGCACGGGCAGTTAAGTGTAAAGGGCACTAAACTTACAGATGAAAAAGGTAAGCATATAATGCTGAGAGGTGTTAGTTTTGGCTGGCACAGCTTTTGGCCCCGTTTTTACAATCAGGATGCTGTAAAATGGCTTAAAGATGATTGGAAAGTAAATGTAGTACGTGCCGCTATGGGCATTGAAGTAGGTAATGATACTTATATACAAAACCCACAGTTCGCTACCGAGAAAACAATGGCTGTTGTTGAAGGCGCTATTGCAAACGATATTTATGTAATAATAGACTGGCATAGCCACAACATTAATCTTGAAGAAGCCAAACTGTTTTTTGATCAGATATCTAAAAAATACGGCAATTATCCTAACGTGATTTATGAAGTATTTAATGAACCGGACGACGAAAGCTGGGCTGACGTTAAGTCTTACAGCGAACAGATCATAAAGATTATCAGGAAAAATGATTCTGATAATATTATACTGGTAGGTTGCCCACACTGGGATCAGGATATTAATCTTCCGGCTGCCGATCCTATTAAAGGTTTTGACAATCTAATGTATACCGTTCACTTTTATGCCGACACACACAAACAAGAGCTACGAGACCGTACCGATAAGGCAATAGAATCGGGGTTACCGGTATTTATATCTGAAAGTGCAGGTATGGAAGCCAGTGGTGACGGACCAATGAACTATGACGAATGGCAACGATGGATTGACTGGATGGAAGAGCGCGGGTTAAGCTGGATAACATGGTCTATATCCGACAAGGATGAAACCTGTAGTATGCTACAAAAATCGGCCTCCTCTACAGGTGAGTGGAAAGAAAATGATTTGAAAGAAAGTGGTGTTAAAACCCGTAATTATTTAAGATCGTTGAACAAACAATAAGTTAAGTTGAGTTAGTTTTGTAATTTGAGAGAGCCTCACTTAGCGTGAGGCTTTTTTGTGAAATACAAAAACACTATACTAATTATTTTTAATTATATTCGCTGAAAAATAAACATTTATGAAAAATTTAATTTACCTATGCCTTGCATTTTGTATGGCTACAACTGTTGGGTTTGCACAAAAAATTACCGATAAAGACTTACAGGGCACATGGAATCTGGTAGCTCTAGATGCATTAAGCTCTCAGGGAATTTATTTAGATCTTGCTAATAATGACGTAAAATTTTCGGAAGAAGCAGAAGCACAGGCTCCACCGGAAGCCCTTGCTCAGGCGAAAGAAAGTATGGGGCCTACAATAGATATGCTGAAACAGATGAAAATGATTATAAACGGAAATGAAATAAAACAAAGTATTCCGGGTGACGAGCAAACTGGAGTATATAGCATTGTTAATGAAGAAGATATGCAAAAGCTTAAAATAATTTATGCTGACGGTACCGGAGACAATGTAGAATTTTACATGAAAGACAAAAAACTTCATGTAAATCTAGGTGAAGATGGCTTATTTATATATGCTAAAGAGTAACAATAAGTATTTATTATAAAGAAACAAAAAGAGCTGCCATAAGGCAGCTCTTTTTGTTTTTTAAGCAGTTTTTCCTTAACAAAGGTAATAAGCCCCTACAAAAAGCAGGATTACAGAGATAAACAGGTTACAAACACCTATACTCCTAAAGCGTACATTGTTTCTGTCTATCCCCGCCAGGATTAGCTTCCCCGATGCTAATAAAAAGAAGGCTCCAAACGAATAACATAAAACCTGATACATAATCATAGATTTTTAAGTGAAACATTAAGCTTTCTTTTCTTTTTCTTTTAGCGCATTTTTAGTTATTCCCCCAAACATAACAATTAACAGATGCAGGTGTTTAGTGCCATGTACAAGGACAGTTACTGATACCCTGGAATATATCCAAACCAACAGTTATCATATGTGTACCACTGTTATAAGCAAGAAGCTCATTTGTGGTTAACTGATATGAGTAAGCAAAATAGAAATTTGAAACGTTTAATCCAACCATTGGACCAATATTTATTGGATTTCCTAATTGATCGTTAAGAAAACGGTAGCTACCGCCTATCCAATAGTAGTCATCACCGTCCATATAACGGAATTTAAGGTTAATATCGGTAGTAGATCTTCCGTCACTTTCAAAATACTGAACAAATGAAGATGGTTCTACCTCCCAATTACCGCTTCCTTTAAACGTATAACCTGTATAAAACTGATAGTTTCTAAGTCTGTTTGGTTCCTGTATTGCAAAAATATCAAGATCCTTATTCAGTATATTAGCACCGGTAGCACTAATGTAAAACTCCCCTATTCTATATAGTAATGCAACATCAAAGTTGTGGTTCACAACATAACGATTGTTGTTTATAGAAGGATCGGGTGTTGAGATATTCTCTATATCTACCTTAAACTGGTTAAGGTTATATGAAATACCAAACGAAAGGAACTGATTAGTATACTTATCTAATATAATATGGTGAGCAAAAGATACTTTACCCCCATATTGTCTGGTATTACCATTACGGTCATTATATAAAAACATACCAATACCTGTATTATCGGCTATCCTTAAATCTGCAGCCAGTGACTGCATATCAGGGGCATCTTTAATCCCTACCCATTGTGTAAGTCCGTTAAGCCTTATTTTCACATGGTCACCAATACCTGCATAAGCAGGAGAAATAATATAAGGGTTATCTGCCAGATACTGTGTATGTGTTGGTATTGTTAACTCCTGAGCACGCATTACAAATGCTGTAAGTAGTAAAGTTAGTAGGAGAAAAGTTTTTTTCATTGTGTGTGTATTTTGGCCTTGTTATTTAATTCAAGCCACGGCTGCAAGGGCAGCCATGGCTATTTATGAATTTATTATCTGAAAATAGTAAAGTGTCCGACAAACTCTCTGTCATCCTCAGGATTATTTAGTTTTACAATATACCAATAATCTCCTGTTGGCAACTCCTGTCCGTTATATCTACCATCCCACTCCTGTCCTTGTCTTAGTGTAGCCAGTTTACGGCCATACCTGTCAAATACAAAGAACTCAAGGTTAGGGTAATTTTCTGCATGGCCAGGTGCCCATGTATCATTAATACCATCATCATTTGGTGACATTACATCCGGAAGGATAATATCTACAAACTCATAGTATAATGATTTCTCGGCTACACAGCCTCTGCTGTCGGTTACAGTTACCACATAGGTTCCTGTTGAGTAAATTTCAAACACGTTATCAGTCCCCATATCTTCACCATTTAAGGTATAAGTATAACCTCCTGAACCTCCTGTTGTTGTTGCCGTAATCTCATTAATATCAGATTCAGCAAGTATCATTACCAGTGCAGTAGTATTTGTTACTGTTACAGGTTCAGTACTGTCTATACATCCTGAATCATGAAGTACATCTACCACATAAGTTCCGTCTGCAAGATTAGTGAACGTATTACTTGTTTGAGGAGCACCTCCGTTTAATGAGTAGGTTACTGCACCCTGTACGGCTGTCTCAACATTTACCGTAAGTACATTTTCATCACAGTTGTAAACAAGTTCCGGTTGCGCGTTAATCATTATTGGAGCATCAATCCATACATCTATAGAGGCTACACATCCGTTAGCATCCTTAACATAAATGGTATAGGTTTGTCCACCATCAAGATCTGTATACATATCCTTACCTACTTCAAACGGCTCGTCCATATCCATACTTGTTGAGTATGGTGCAGTACCACCTGTTATATCAATAAGAATTGCTGCATTATCATCGTTCTCACAAATTTCAGGATATACTTCAACCTCAGTAAGTACTAACGACGTTGGCTCATTTAAAGTCGCTGTATATTCTTTATAACATCCTGTTTCATCCTGTACTCTCACAGTGTATTGACCTGCTGCAACGTTAAACACGTTATTTTCGGTCATATCAAAATCAGGAGAGATACCATAGGTAAGTGCACCTACTCCTCCTGATCCGTTTACTGTAATCGTACCGTTATCCTCACCATTACAAAGCGCATCTACAACTGTTATTACTCCAAGAATTGGTTTTTCATGTCTAACCATTACGTTTCTTGTAGTAATACATCCGTTAGCATGCATTACGTATACCACATAGCTTCCGTCAGGAAGATCTGTAAATACATTTGAAGACTGGTAGTTCACTCCGTCAAGAGAGTACATAACATCATCAACAATTGCAGGGTTGATGTTAGTAACCGTAAGCATACTTAACGATATGTTGTTTGTACAAATCGGAGTTACCTCAACTACCGGATTAAGTACAACACCGTGCTCTATATTAAATACTATAGGTACAATTTGACATCCTGCCGCATCCTGAACGAACAGTACATGCTGGCCACCACTTAGATTGGTATAAGTAAACTGATCCTGGATAAAAGTTACACCATCTAAACTTGTCGAATATGGCGCAGTACCACCAGATACTGTTACTGTTACACTACCATCGTTAGCGTTATAACAAGTCTCTCCTGTCCAGTCGGCAGATGCTATAATCTGAGTTTCAGACTGAGTTATAACAACGTTGTTTATTACCTGAACACAACCTAACTCATCTCTTACCCTAATGGTATATGTACCTGCAATTAGTGAAGAGAATGTGTTGTTAGTTGAATAAGTATATATAGGAGAAATAGCATATTCTAACTGACCTGTACCTCCTGTTGCTGTAACTATAATCTCACCTGTATCATCACCATAACAAATTACGTTTTGGGTAACTGTTGCCGTAGCATTTACAGGCTGATGATCTTCTACATCAAAGTCAACCGTTTGGATACATCCGTTTATGTGTTGTACATAAGCTGTATGAGTTCCTGCCGCAAGATCCATAAATGTATTTGAAGCCTGATAGTTAATTCCGTCTACAGAGTACTGAACATCTCCTAAGTATTGTGCATCAATATTAATTGTTACTACATTACCCGGCATGTTGTTCATACAGTTTGCCACAACATCTACATTTGGCTGAGTATTAACGCCCTGTTGTATAACAAAATCAATAGGAGTTATTGTACAACCACTGTCGTCTGTTACATAAATAGTATGAGTACCTGCTGCAAGATCTGTATAAGTAAACTGATCCTGAACAAAGGTTAAACCATCTAAGCTTGTTGAGTATGGTGCAGTACCTCCTGTTACAGAAATTGTAACCGAACCGTTTACATCTCCAACACAAGTTTCATCAACAGCTACATAAGTTGCAGCTAGAGGTTCTGCCGGAGTAGTTATTGTTAAAGTTGCAGATTCAACCTCACAACCTATACCATCGGTCACTCTAACTGTGTAATCACCTGCCGGAAGGTTAGTGAATACATTTGATGAACCGTAAACAAAGTCAGGAGAAATTGCGTACTGTAGCGTACCTGTACCACCTGAAGCGGTTACCATAATCTCACCTGTCTCTTCACCAAAACATAGTACATTATTAACTACCGTTGCTGTATCAATTGTAATAGGCTGTAGCGTATTAATACTAAACGTTGTTGTCTCTATACATCCGTTAGCATGCTGAACATAAGCGGTGTAATTGCCCGGTGTTAAGTTATTGAATACATTTGACGCCTGATAATTAGCACCATCTACCGAGTACGTTAAATCGGCAGGATTAAGTGTTTGAGAAGAAGTTAAACTAATTGTAACCTCATTACCCGGTACGTTATTCGTACAGTTATCAACAACACTTGCACTCGGAGTCATATCGGCTCCCGGTTCAACATCAAAGGTTAATGGAACAGGAATACTACATCCGTTAGCATCAGTAACATAAATAGTGTGTGTACCTGCTGCAAGGCCTGTGTAAGAGAACACATCCTGTACAAAATCAGCAGGGTTGTTTGAATCAAGACTTGTGTAGTATGGCGCAGTACCTCCTGTTACAGAGATAGTAACTGTACCATCCTGAGCATTGAAACATATCTCGTTTGTTACAACATCGATTACTGACGTTAAGAAGTCTACAGGCTCATCTAAAGTTAATGTAGCAGTCTCAACCTCACAACCTATACCATCGGTCACTCTAACTGTGTAATCACCTGCTGCAAGGTTAGTGAATACATTTGATGAACCGTAAACAAAGTCAGGAGAAATTGCGTACTGTAATGTACCAGTACCACCTGAAGCAGTTACCATAATCTCACCTGTTGCCTCACCTTTACATGATACATCGGCAGTTACTGCTTCTGTATCTATTGTAATAGGTTGTAGCGTATTGATAGTAAACGTTGTTGTTTCTATACATCCGTTAGCATGCTGAACATAAGCGGTGTAATTGCCCGGTGCTAAGTTATTGAATACGTTTGGCGCCTGATAAGTAGTACCGTCTACCGAGTACGTTAAATCGGCAGGGTCAAGTGTTTGAGAAGAAGCTACATTAATAGTAACCTCATTACCCGGTACGTTATTCGTACAGTTGTCAACAACACTTGCACTCGGACTCATATCGGCTCCCGGCTCAACATCAAAGGTTAATGGAACAGGAATACTACATCCGTTAGCATCAGTAACATAAATAGTGTGTGTACCTGCTGCAAGGCCTGTGTAAGAGAACACATCCTGTACAAAATCAGCAGGGTTGTTTGAATCAAGACTTGTGTAGTATGGTGCAGTACCTCCTGTTACAGAGATAGTAACTGTACCATCCTGAGCATTGAAACATATCTCGTTTGTTACAACATCGATTACTGACGTTAAGAAGTCTACAGGCTCATCTAAAGTTAATGTAGCAGTCTCAACCTCACAACCTATACCATCGGTCACTCTCACTGTGTAATCACCTGCCGCAAGGTTAGTGAACACATTTGATGAACCGTAAACAAAGTCAGGAGAAATTGCGTACTGTAATGTACCAGTACCACCTGAAGCAGTTACCATAATCTCACCTGTTGCCTCACCTTTACATGATACATCGGCAGTTACTGCTTCTGTATCTATTGTAATAGGTTGTAGTGTATTAATTGTAAATGTTGTTGTTTCAATACATCCGTTAACATGCTGCACATAGGCAGTGTAGTTACCCGGAGCTAAGTTATTGAACACATTTGACGACTGGTAAGTAGTACCATCTACAGAGTACTGCATATCTGCAGGGGCAAGGGTTTGTGATGAAGTTACATTAATTGTAACCTCGTTACCCGGTACGTTATTCGTACAGTTATCAATTACTGTAGCCGACGGTGTCATATCAACACCTTCGTTAATTGTTATTTCAAACGGTGTGATAGCACAACCATGAGCATCTGTCACATAAATAGTGTGTGTACCTGCTGTTAAGCCCGTGTACACTAACTGATCCTGAGTAGAGTCGGCAGGGTTGTTAGAATCCACACTTGTATAGTATGGTGCTGTACCTCCGCTAATTGTTAGAGTTACTGTACCATCGGCAGCATTGTAACATACCTCATCGGTAGTAGCTGCACTGCCTAAGCTTAACGGAGCTGTTGGCTCGGTTATCGTTAAAGTAGCTGTTTCAACTTCACAACCTATACCATCGGTTACCCTAACAGTGTAATCACCTGCAGGTAAGCCTGTGAACACGTTAGCTGTACCATATACAAATGCAGGAGAAATAGCGTACTGAAGCATACCTGTACCACCCGAAGCGGTTAATGTAATCTCACCTGTTGACTCACCAAAACATAATACATCAGCAGTTACTGTTGCTGTATTTATTGTTATTGGCTGTAGTGTATTAATTGTAAATGTTATTGTTTCAATACATCCGTTAACATGCTGCACATAGGCAGTGTAGTTACCCGGAGCTAAGTTATTGAATACATTTGACGACTGGTAAGTAGTACCATCTACAGAGTACTGCATATCTGCAGGGGCAAGGGTTTGTGATGAAGTTACATTAATTGTAACCTCGTTACCCGGTACGTTATTCGTACAGTTATCAACTACTGTAGCCGATGGTGTCATATCAACACCTTCGTTAATTGTTATTTCAAACGGTGTGATAGCACAACCGTTATCATCGGTCACATAAATAGTGTGATTACCAACTGTTAAGCCTGTATATACTAACTGATCCTGAGTAAAGTCGGAAGGGTTGTTAGAATCCACACTTGTATAGTATGGTGCCGTACCTCCACTAATTGTTAGAGTTACTGTACCATCGGCTGCATTATAACATACCTCATCAGTAGTAGCTGCATTATCTAAGCTTAACGGAGCCGTTGGCTCATCAACTACTATGTTACCTGTTGTGATTTCACAACCTATATCATCTCTTACTGTTACAGTATATGTACCAGCAGGAAGATCTGTAAATACATTGTTAGTAGTAAAGTTAGCTGCATCTGTAGATATAGCATATACCAAACTACCTGTACCACCCGAAGCAGTTACAGTAATTTCACCTGTAGCATCACCAAAACACAATACATCGGCAGTAGCAGCATAATTATCTATAACTATAGGCTGTAGTGCATCTATAACGAAGTTTACTGTTTGGATACACCCGTTTGTATGCTGTACATAAGCAGTATAGTTTCCTGCAGCTAAATCTGCGAAAACATTATCTGTCTGATAAGTAACACCATCTAGAGAGTACTGAAGATCAGCAGGATCTATAGACGCATTAGTAAGTATAAAGGTTACGTTACCCGGTACATTATTTGTACAAGTAGGATAAGTATCAGCTACCGGTTGGATGCTTACACCCGGATTAACCGTAAATGTAAGCGGTGTAGCAATAACACATCCGTTAGCATCCATAACATTAATAGTATGTGTACCTGCTGCAAGACCTGTATATACAAACTGATCCTGAACATAAGCAGCACCATCCAAACTTGTTGAGTATGGAGCTGTACTTCCTGCTACTGTAACCGTTACAGTACCATCGCTATCATTAAAACATATTTCATCGGTAACACCATCTACAGAAGCAGTTAGTGCTGCAGTAGGTTCGTTTACTGTTAATGTTGTTGTTTCAATCTCACATCCAAGAGCATCTGTTACCCTAACGGTATAATCACCTGCTGTAAGATTTGTAAACACGTTATCAGTGCCATATACAAATGCAGGAGAAATAGCGTACTGTAGTGTACCTGTACCACCCGAAGCGGTTACTGTAATCTCACCTGTTGCATCACCAAAACATAATACATCGGCAGTTACTGTTGCTGTATCAATTGCTATTGGCTGTAATGTATTAATTGTAAATGTTGTTGTTTTAATACATCCGTTAGCATGCTGCACGTAAACAGTGTAGTTACCCGGGGCTAAATTA
This sequence comes from Flavobacterium sp. C4GT6, assembly GCF_036347315.1. Classification (NCBI taxonomy): domain Bacteria; kingdom Pseudomonadati; phylum Bacteroidota; class Flavobacteriia; order Flavobacteriales; family Flavobacteriaceae; genus Flavobacterium; species Flavobacterium sp. C4GT6. The sequence goes on along the minus strand of NZ_JAZGZU010000009.1, from coordinate 19,599 downwards.
TTGAACACGTTTGATGCCTGATAGTTAGTACCGTCTACAGAGTAGGTTAAATCGGCTGCATTTAGTGTTTGAGAAGAAGCTACATTAATAGTAACTTCATTACCCGGTACGTTACCTGTACAGTTATCAACTACAGTTGCTGACGGAGTCATATCTGCACCTTCCTCCACATCAAAAGTAAGTGGTGTAGTGATTGTACAGTCGTTAGCATCGGTTACATAAATGGTATGCGTACCCGGAGCCAGGTTAGTGTAAGTAAACAGATCCTGAGTAAAGTCGGCCGGATTGTTTGAATCCAGACTTGTAAAGTATGGCGCAGTACCTCCTGCTACAGTAATAGTAACAGTACCGTCTTCGTCATTAAAACATATCTCATTTGTTACACCGTCTATAGTAGCTGTAAGAGCATCTGTTGGCTCATCAATAGTTACAGTTGTTATTTCAAGCTCACACCCCAGGTCATCGGTTACCCTAACGGTATAATCACCGGCTGCAAGTCCTGTAAATACATTTGAAATACCATATACAAATGCAGGAGAAATAGCGTACTGTAGTGTACCTGTACCACCTGAAGCAGTAACTGTAATCTCACCTGTTGCATCTCCTTTACAAAGAACATCAAGCGTAGCTGCTGCAGTAGCTGTTATAGGTAATAGATTATCAATAGTAAAGTCTACTGTTTTGATACATCCGTTTGTATGTTGTACATAAGCTGTATATGTACCCGGAGCCAAGTCAGTAAACGTATTTGAAGCCTGATAGTTAGTACCGTCTACAGAATATGTAATATCTGCTGCATTTAAACTTTGAGTTGTAGTATAATCAACAGTTACCACATTACCCGGTACATTATTAGTACAGTTATCAACCACAGTAGCCGACGGAGTCATATCAACTCCCGGTGGCATGTACTGTTCTAATGCAGGGTTGATATCACATCCGTTAGTATCCATTACGTGAATGCTATAAGCAGTACCACCTGCAAGGTTACTGAATGTATGCTGAGATCCCGTTACAGATACATAAACAAGTACATCGTCTGACGGATCCATAAGGTCATCTATAGCGATTTCATAAGTACCCGTACCACCTGTTATATTAACAGTGATTGATGCATTTGAATCTCCTAAACAAACCTCATCTAAAAGGCTTGCAGTATCTATTGAAGCCTCAAGAAGTGCAGGGTTTAAAATCTCAACCTGGAACAGTTCAAAACATCCGTTCTGATCCTGAGCAATAACATCATATAAACCTGCTGCCAGTGAAGTAAATGTATTAGTATCTACAAACTGGTCAAGGTTTGGAGAGATTGCATACTGAACAGTTCCTGTACCTCCCGAAGCTGTTACAGTAATACTACCGTTCTCCTCGTTATAACACAATACATCTGTATGCAATACTGATGCTATGAATTCCGGTGGAGATGTAATATTGATAGCCGGAGAAGTTTCCTCACAATCACCGCTTATCACATGAATGTAGTACGTACCTGTTGCAAGACCTGTAAAAGTATTTTCAGGCTGCGGGCCTACAATAATATTACTTCCACTATCAAGAAGTTCATAACTGTAGTTACCTAAACCTCCTGTTACGTTTGCTGTAATAGAAGCCGTTGCTTCACCAAAACAGTTAATCACTGCATTGGTAAGATCTAAGTTTATTGTTAATGGCGGTACTGCAAGTATTGTAACTTCGTTACTAAGTACTGCCGTACAGTTATTAGCATCTGTTACATATACCTGATATGTTCCTGCCGATAAGCCTGAAAATACTGTATTAGTACTATAAGTAACACCATCTAAACTATATTGGTATGGTGCTATACCTCCTGTTGCAGAAACCGTAATCTCTGCATCTGTTGTACAGGTTAACGAATCTGTAAGGTTAAGGAAAGCCTGAATAGGGTCTGGTTCTGTAATCTCAATTGTTACCGTAGTAACATCACAGTTCCAACCGTCTGTTACTGTTATGCTGTAAATACCAGCCCCTAAGTTATCAAACGAAGGACTTATTTGTGCATCTGAACTGTAAACGATTGTAGTACCCGCATCGTCATAAGTATTAAGTATATACTGATATACTCCTTCACCTCCTGTAACAGATGTTGCTGTTATAGTAGCTGTATTATCTCCGTTACAAAGAAGAGCTGTTGCAGAAGCCGAAATACTTGCCGTAATAGGTGCCGGCTGTACCAAATCAATAGTTTGAGAAACGACACAACCTCCGGCATCCTGTACCGAAACAGTATAGTTTCCTGCTGCTAACCCGGTAAAAGTACTGTTTGAAGCATAAGCCTGAACGGTACTTGAAGTGGTATTGTTTACCAGTTCATACTGGTAAGTACCCCAACCACCTGTAGCTGTAGCGATAATTTCTCCCTGATCGTTTGTACAGGTAACACTTGCTGTTTGAGAAGCATTTAACACTAACGGATTTGATGGAGAACCAATAGTTATCACATTAGAATCGGCAGTACAGAAAGGACTGTCTGTAGCTGTAATAGTAACATAATGGTTACCTGCTACTAAACCTGTTATTGTATAAGGGTTTGTAGTTGTAGCATTACTACCACTGCCTACTGTAGCTCCTAAAGAATCGGTCACTACAAAGTCGTAGTTTCCTGTATAACCTGTTACGTTTATAGTGATAGTACCATCGGCATCACCATAACAGGTAACCTGAGTAGAAGCTGTAGCCTCTACTGCAATAGTATCAAAAGGAACAATGTCGTATGGTGTTGAAGTAACTTCATAACATCCTGTTACGTTATCTGTCACCTGGAAGTTATAACTACCCGGTGTCGTAAGGTCGAATGTTGTTGTGTATACCCCAGGGCCCGGTGTTACCGAAGCCTGTGAACCTAACGGAAGCAGATCAAAAGTAAAGTCGCCCGAACCACCTGTTACTGTAATAGTAACTGTTTCGTCATTATTACATGTTATAGCTGTTTGAAGTGTAGGAACAACACTTATTATTTCCGGTAACGGGTTTATTGTTAGCGGGAATGTTTCTGTACAGTTATTACTGTCTTTAACAGTAACAGTAATGTTTTGTACAGCACCGTTATCTACAACTTCAAAAGTATTTGTTGTAAAGAAGTTCGTACCATCTATACTGTAAGTGTAAGGAGCTGTACCTGTACCTGCTCCTACTGTTGCAGTAATTACCGATGTTTGAACTGTGTTTGTAGCATCACAGGCAAAATCTGTTGCCGCTGCGCTAAGTGTTAGTACTAAAGGCTCTGTAATCACCACTGTTTCGGTAGCTATACAGTTTTTACCTGAAGTTACTGTTATACCATATGTTCCGGCAGCTAATCCTGTAAATGTATTAGAGTTTTGCACTACCGGCGGATTAGTTCCGTCATCAAGTGTGTAAGTGTAAACAGGGTTATCATTTGAAGCATCAAGAGTTATTACTATCGATCCGTCATCTGCACTGTTACAGCTTACATTTTGTGAAACGTAAGTAAACACTACCGGAGTAGGCTCTTCAAGGCTAACAGTTGCCGTTTCGCTACATCCTGTTGTAGTATCTGTAACAACCACGATGTAATCACCAAATGTCTGACCTGTAAATACATTTGAAGCATTTGCAGCAACAATCACAGCGTTTGATGAATCCTGAAGTTCGTAAGTATAGTTACCCGAACCTCCTGATGCTGTTACCGTAATCTCTCCATCGTTAGTTGTACAAGTTGGCTGTGCAGTAACTGCCGGTGACAGGTTTAATGGAGGATAAACAGTAATATTTTGAAGGTTAGTACAACCGTTAACATCCCTAACCTCTACCGTATAAGTTCCTGAAGCAAGACCGTCGTAAGTAAATGTAGTGCCCGACTGTGCCTGATATCCACCTCCGTTAAAACTGTAAGTATATGGAGGCATGCCTGCTGTAGTAAGGTCTACCTGAATTGAATAGTTACCTTCGGCAGTATTACATTGCTGAACAACAGACAGTGCAATAACCGGAGAAGGATCTGTATCAAGAGTAATTGGTGCAGCAATTGGCTGAATACATCCGTAAGCATCCATTGCATATACTGTGTAAGTACCACCTTCAACATTAAAGCTGTTAGCACTACTCCACCCGGCACTTCCTACTGTTGGAGCAGCATCTGTACTTGGTTGGATTAAGTACTGGTATGGTGCTGTACCACCCTGTGCAGTTGCCGATATAACACCTGCATTAGTGTTACAGTTATCGTTTGTTATAACCTGAGCCGATACTTCCAGAAGCTCTGCCGACTGAACTATTGTAAATTGAGCAGAAGCATTAGTACATCCTGCTAAACCTCCGTCAAGCTCAGTAAATAATACATAATAAGTACCCGGCTCTAAAGCCCCTACATTAGAAACCGTTTCCGGCCCGCCAGATACCGGTATAGTACCTCCTACTGCCGGTGAAAGCGGTGTATTAGTTTGTGCATAACATACCTCATACCCTACCTGAGTAGTAGCATTGTCATAATTATCTATAGTGAAGGTAATATTACCGTCGGCATTACCTGTACAGGTTACATTATTAACTGTATCTATAGTAGAAGTCAGGTTAGATAATGGTGGTATAGCAATATCTGCCGATTTAAAGTAGTAACAATCTGTCACCAAATCGTGTACAACAAACGTATATACTACACCAGGTATTAAACCTGTAAATATCCTAGTATCAGTACCTGAGTTAGCAGGCTGATAATCGTTTGCAACATCATCCACATAAGGACTGTCAAGCTGCTCTAAAATAGCAAACTCATAACTACCACTACCTACTGCTGCCTGTACCGTTACTGATGCCGTACCTCCTGAGATACAGTCTGCAGGTGGTGTAGGCGTTACACTAATATCAAGATCTGTTGGTGGAGAAGCAATAACAATATTATCATCTATAGCCGTACAACCATTAGCATCTACAACCGAAAGGGTATAGATACCAAAGTTAAGTACCTGGAAAGTATGGTCTTCATTACCCGATGTAGTTGAATACTGCTGTACAGAACTATCGTAGTTGTTTGTTAAATAATAAGTATAATCTGCGGTACCACCAGCGGTGTTTTCAATTATAATTTCACCATAGGTTGTACCACCTGGATTATTACACTGAATTGGTATAATGGTAACATCAAATGCAATAGGATCCGGTTCTGTGATAACAACAGTAGCTGTGTCTGTACAAGAGTTAGCATCTGTTAAAGTTACCGTGTAACTGCCTGCAGGTAAACCTGTAGTTTGTGTACCATAATCGGTACTTGTAGTATCGTTATATATGTTTATAGTAAATGGCCCTGTACCTGTTGTGTTATCCACAACAACGGTAATAGCACCACTGCTGTCTCCGTTACATAATACTGCCTGCGACTGTGTTGCAGAAGTAATTGACGGTAATGTAAGCGGTGCAATGTTTATAATGTTTGATTGTACAATACATCCGTTAGCATCTGTAATACGGAACCTGTAAGATCCTGCAGTAGCTGTTTGGAAGCTTATTGAAGATCCTGCTACAGCCGAAGAAGCACCGTAAGTAGTACCTCCGTTTGAAGAAACTTCATAAGTATAAGGTGCAGTACCTCCGTTTATAGTCACATCTATTTGTGCATCTGGTGAACCTGTACAATCTAAACCTTTCACAAAAGAAGCCATAGCTGTAAGTGTTGGTGCTATGGTTTGTGAAACTGAATCAGTACATCCGTAAGCATCGGTAACCACTATAGTATAACTACCAGGTGTTAAGCTCGCAAATACATTTGACGACTGCCCAGGATTTCCGTTAATAGAATAAGTAAACGGAGCCGTACCATCTGTTACCGATACCGTTAGTGAAGCACCATTAGCATCATAACAAATATCAGAACCTGAAATTGAAGCCGTAGGCGGTACCGGTGTCGTTAATGTAAATGTATCTGTAACAGTACAGTTATTAGCATCTGTTACAGATATAGTATAAGTACCGTTTTGAGTAAGTCCTGTAAATGATGAACCCGACTGTGGTCCTACTGTAGAGGAGTCCGGTTGTGTTAAGGTATACTCATAACCACCCCATCCTCCAGTTGCAGTAACATTTAAGCTACCGTCTGCAAGACACGTAATAGGGTTAACAGTTGTTGTAATTGCTAAAGCTGCAGATGGCGCACTAATAGTAACCGTTGCAGTTGCTGTACAACCTGTAACATTATCTGTAACTGTTATAGTATATGTATCTGCTTCAAGTCCTGTAAGGGCAATTGTAGCATTTGTAGCCGATGCAGAAGAGGAAACAGAAGTTGATGCTCCGTTAACCACATCGTAAGTATAGTTTGTAGAGAAGCCAGAAACATTAAAGTTAAGTGCTCCGTCTGTAGCGCCAAAACAAGTAACATTACTTACCGGCTGACCGTTAACCGCTATTGGAGTTAATTGTTGTATTGTATAGTTTTCGCTGTAAGTACATCCTTTACTGTCTGTAACCATAAATGTATATGTACCTGCTGCAAGACCTGTAAATACATTGTTTGTTCCGTTATATGTTACTGCTGCTGCAGGAGCCGTAATCTCGTAATTAAACGGTGCCTCGCCTCCTGTAACTGTAAGAGTAAGATCTGAAGTCAATGCCGGACAGCTAGGTGTAGTCGCACTCACAGTAAGATCTGACGGCGGTACTACAGGATCAATCACTATAGTATCTATTACATGAGTACAGTTATTAGCATCTCTTACTGTAACGGTATAAGTACCTGCAGTAAGATTGGTAAAGCTCGTTGCTGTTCCAAAAGTAATTCCGTCAATACTGTATTCGTAAGTTGGTGTGCCACCAGCTATTGTAGAAGTGTCTACTGTTATGGTAGCCCCTGAAGATCCTGCTACAGTACAATCAAATTCCTGTGTAACTGCTGCTGTACCTCCTGTTATTGGGTCTGGCTCAGTAATAGTAAAGTCAAATGGGAATTCACATGTTCTGTTACCTTTAGTCTCACGTAAAATTACTGTATAATCACCAGGTGGCAGTGAGGTGAAGGATCCCGAATTATTTGTAGTAATTAAAGTATCTGTAGCATCTAAAAGATCAAACACTACATTGTAACCGTTAGTATTGGTTACATTATAAACAATCGATCCGTCGTTAGCACCGTTACAACTCACCATATTTACAGAAGTTGTGTACTCAACATCAGGAACAATGATTATTGTAACTTCATTAGAAAGGCTGGTACATCCGTTACCATCCATTACAATGAATACATAGTCTCCTTCATCACCTATAAGAACATCAAAAATCACACTGGTTTGGAAATCAGAAGCAGTAGGATTTTGAAGTACTCCGTTTTGACTGTAAACAGCATAGATGTATGGTGTTTTACCTCCGGAAGCATTCATTTGAATATTACCCTCTTTACAGGAAATATTCTGAGAAACAGATGCTACTAAATCAAGATCGCTTTCATCTATAATCGTAACCGAACCTGTTTGCACACATCCGTCATCTGTAGTAACAGAATAGCTATATGTCCCCGGATTAAGACCTTCAAAAAGGTGGTTATTATCGGTTACAGGACCATGTGAATCACTTGACGGGCCTGTTATCTCAAAGTAATATTGCGGACCTACATTTAATGCCTGCAGCCGAATGCTACCTAAACCGTTACACGTTGCGTTTTCGGTAATAACATTAACAGTAAGAGCATTGTTTTGTATACCTATATTTTCTACCGAGAATTCACAATAAGTATTACCCGGTGTGCCATTTACGCCCTGTTGTCTTATATTAACGGTATAAATACCTGAAGCGGTAATATCAAATGATGGCCCCATACCATCGGTATAGTCATAAATAACAGTATTTGTACTTTGATTTACTAACTGATATTCATAACCTGCCGGTACGTTTGTAATGGTAATATTTCCGTCGCTACCACAAACAATATTTTCTTTTGTGTATTGAGGATCAAGAAGATTTTTATACACATTAAAGTAGAATGTACCAAAACATCCGTCGTAGTTTACTACTAATCGGTATTGACCTGAAGTATCTGCAGTATAATCCTGACCTGTGCTTACTTCAACCCAACTACTGTTAGGACAGCCTACCCAAGGACAGTCTGATGGTAAATCGTCACACGTACTACAAGCTGATAAACAGTCTGACTCATCAAGTTTTTGCCAGCTGATACTTGTAGCATCTGTAATACCTGTTTGAATTAATCGTTCATCATCTGCACCACATAAAAAGATATTCGGCATAACCTTACCGTTATTTGCACACATAGGTGTTTCATCGGCAAATGGTATAACCGGGTTTGGTATAATAGTACTGTAGCTGTTTACTGTTACGTGTTCTGTAGTAGAAACACAAGGAGCAGCTGCAGTGTTTATCACATAGTATTCACCCTCTGCAGTTATAGTTATGGTTTGTGTAGTACCAATTAAGTTATCATCACTATCATACCACTCATAACTGTCGTACCCGTCTGGTGCCGAAACATCAACAGAGGTAGAACAAAGCGTTACTGTACGTTCAAAATTACAATCGTCTATATCTACAAGGAAGTTTGCCGGTCCTGTAACAGGTTGACCACAACCGTTAATCCCTGCAATACTAGGGTCGTTTGAAATAACATTACTGTTTAACACACCCTGATATGTAGCATAAGCACTGTTCTGGATAATATTGGAACAGGCATCTTTAAGATCGTTACAGCTTTCTGCTACTCTAACTAAAAGGCGTATTTCATAAGCAGGATCATTTTCTTCAACAAGTTCATCAGGAATAGTGAAAGTGATTGTTTCTGTTACAGGATCATAACTATAGTTACTGTCATCCATACCACTTTCAGGACTAAACGTTACACCCTGAAAGTATGTATTATTCGGAAGAATATCGGTAATGGTAAACGAAGTAGTATCGTCATTACCTAAGTTTTGGAAGCTGATTACATATTCTAAAAAGTCACCAAGGTTTACATCGGCTCCACCAATATCGTTACCGGCTAAGTCTTCAACTGTTTTTACCAACTGGATATCCGGTTCAATAATATCTACACTAAGCGCATTGAAGAACATAAAGTAAGTATCTCCTGTAGATGTTATTCTCAGGTTAGCACCGGTAGAACTATTATGAATTAATCCCTGATTAATATTAATTATATCGGCATCATATCCAAGTGTATTACTACTATTTGGAACCCTATTGGTGAAATTTTGCTCAACATCACCTGCATCAAGGTAAGTTATATTACTATTGAAGAAATTATCAGACGGATTTAAATTGTTAGAAAGATTAGTATAGTTTGTTTCAGAAGCATCTTTGAATCTTAATCTGTCTCCTGTAATAAGCCTATCTCCTTCAAGTGCACATGCCATTAGCTTAGCTCGAACCGGAAGCGGAGCAGGTACAGTTGTAAAGCCCGTATAATTAACATCAATACTTCCCAGCCCGCTGTTTACTCCGGCAAAACCGTCGTAAGAAGTTACATATTTACCTGGTTTATTGGGATTTTCATATACAATAAAAATTGTCCATCCTCCGGAAACACCTCCTGATAAACTTCCCTGAGTAGCACGTATGTTAGCAGCTGTATATGTACCATTAGGGTCTGCCAGCCCGGAGACAAGAGTTGTAATATCTGCATAACAAACGTATGGACTATTGGAGCTTAATGAAGCACTCCCAAAGCCATCGTAAATTACAGTCCCGGTAATATCATTATAGTTAGCAGCTCCCGGCAACTTTAATTTTACCTCATTAAAGTTAGTTACCCTGGTACTACTACCACTACCTGAACTACTATTATACCTATAAGTTGCAGACCAGTACATAGCAGCATAAACTACCGTACTACAGCTTACATCTGTAATACTGGAGAGAGTTGCGCTACTTGAACTGAAGGTAGACGAATCACCATCAATATCAATATAACGCATGTTATAATCATCATTATAACCACTGCTTTCCCACCATTGCGGATAAGCATCATTAGGATCATATGAATTAGTATCCCTGTTAACAATATTATTGGAGATTTGAGTAATATCACCCTTAATATTGTCCTGATACCTTATTGTAAAAGGTACCTCTAACTGTGCCTGCATAGCAAAACACGACAGTAAAAATCCTAGCAGGATCTTTATCCTTAAATTGTGTATTCTTAAATGCATTTGTGTTTGTATTGGTGTTTATTTTTTAGTTGGTTTTATACAATTAAATCAGTTGTCTCTTCTTATTAATCTACATTTATGCTCATTAGCCATACTGTATCAAAGTAAGTATTGTTAACATTTGAATAGTATGAAATAAGAGCGTCTCTCCAGCTATCATGTTTTTTAAGATATACGTACCTAAAATTATTTTGTGGGTTAATAAAGTATTCGGCTTGTATACCTCTATCTTTCAATCTGTTTATAAACTTATTGGTATTTTCCTGTTCGCTAAACACATTTGCGATAACATAATACCCCGGCTCGACATCCTGTACGGTTAATATATCACTTCTCTTTGGTGCCTGCCTTACTAAATCAGTTTTGGCAGCATAGTAATCCTTTATCTCCTCCTCTGTACTGAGGTCTTCTTCTCTTCTGACATATTTAGAAGAAGGAGCTTTTGATGCATTTTTCGCTTGCGCTGTTTGTTGTGATCCCTGTCCATTAGCATTGTTTTTAGTATTAGTTAAGTGTGTGTTTTTATTCTGGCTATTATTGTTTGCTGTTGGCTTATTACCTGTAGCATTGGTATTCGTTTTTTGAGCAGTTGCCGCTTGCCCGTTATTATTATTTGATGCCCTGCTTGCCTGCGGCTGTTGTGTAGCTGCCTGTGCTGCGGGAGCATTGTTATTATTCGTGTTATTCGGAGTCGCATTTGTATTATCCTCCCCCTGATTATTGATTTGATTTTGGTTTTGGTTTCCGCTATCTGCATATCCTCCTTCGTTTACATTATCATTATCACTATATCTTTCGTTACCGTTGTTAGCAGGCTGTTGTGCTGTATCGGTATTATTGCTGCTGTTATTAGTATTGTTACCTCTACCTCCTGTTGTCACACCTGCTGTTACTCCTACAGACGGAAGTTTTATACCGCCACCATTACCCGAAGGATTATTATTAGACCTGCTATTATTGTTTGCTGATCTTGAATTTGAAGCTGTAGCCGGCTGCCTTGTTTCCCTTGAATTACCACGACTGTTTCTTCGGCCTGAGTCACTACCATCTGTCACCTCATTATTTCTTTCTCTCCTTTTGATGTTCTCCACTTCATCTTCCGAACTATCCTGAACATGTATTAGGTAAGGATTTTTCTCTATCCCTTCAGATTTTTTCCTTTCAAGCGCATTAGCTGCTTCGGTAAAACGCTCGTATCTTTCAATGATCACTTCATCTTCTGTTCTTGCATCAGGCGGAGTGGAAACTACATAGTAACCGCTTTTTGCTCTTTTAAGATCTTCCAGCGTTTGCGGATTCTCTTCGGCATCCTCTCCCGGGTCGTCCCTCTTCATCAGTAGCATTTCTGTTTTTGCTCTTTCAAGCCTTGCTGCCTGCTCTCTTTTAGCATAATCAAGCAGGTTTTTAACCTTTTTATCAAACTCTGCCTTGTGTATTTGAGCTATAGAGTCTTCCTTAATCAGAGCATCTAACAGGTACTGACTCTCATCGTCCAGTTCCATTCTCAGTTTTTCAATATCGGCATCCCTCTCCACGTCTGTCTCATAAAGACCTTCTTTCTCTTCTACCAGCATCTCGTCTTCTAACTCTTCCAGTTGTTCTTCAAGACTAGCCTGCTTTTTTTCTCCCTGTTTTTTATTTTGTTCTCTTAAACTCAGTTTATCCTTTAGCTTAAAAGACATTATAATTTCGTGTGATGGTCCAAGGTTTACCAACCCTTCCTTCACGGTTCTTTCGTACACATAACCTAATGATAGTCTCTTAGTAAGATGAAAACCGGCACCTATACCTACCCCATAGTAATCGTCTAACGATGTTTGTAACCACCCCAATTTTGGGAAGTGTACCAGTAAAGAACCGTTTAAGGTAAAACCATACAGTTCACTCATTCTCCCTCTCAGGGCAAGACTAAACTCACTGTCTTTAAAAAGATCTCTCATGGCTACCATTTTATGCGTATACATAACATGACCTGAATACACCTTATCGGTATACTTCTCTGACATTTCATCTGATTTGAAATCGTAGTCTACCACGTTTTCAGCATAAACACCTATATCAAAATCTTTATAATTAAAATTAATACCGGGCTTAATGCTTACAAGAGAGTTGTTTCTCAGTTCCATAATAATAGGGTCTGGTTCACCCGTTACAGTTCTGGTTTTATTAACTCCGCTGTTATAATAAGCTACGTTAAATCCTAATGTAAGGTTCATACGTTCCTTAAGCTTTATGTTATATGAGTAGTTTGCTACTCCGCCAAAGCTGGTAACTACCCCAACATTTTGTTGATATATACCAAAACCAAGACCCGATGTTTTTGAAAACCTTCCTGTATAACTAAGCATATATACCTTAGGAGAATCGTCAAACTGAACCCACTGGTTACGGTGGTATAGTGAAACATATGTATTATCTTCCCTTACAAAAGAAAAAGCCGGATTGTATAAGAACCTGTTAAACTTTAAGTTATTCTGGTACGGAACATTAAAGGTTACTACGGGCGCATCCTGCGCATTTACCTTTGTAAAAGCGGCAATAAAAACTAATATGAAAAATAAGGAGTAGTAATTTTTAATCATCCGTTATTCAACAATAGTTATAGAGCCTCGCTTTGTAATCTCATTATCTTCCATAATGGTATAATAATATACCAAACTCTTGGTGTCATAAGTGAAATCACTTTCCGGCCAGTTATTCATATAATTTGATGCCCTGAAAACAATTTTGCCGTCAGCAGCATATATCACAATTTCTACATTCTCCTGATTTACATACTTAATAGGTAAAGCCCATTTATCATTGTATCCGTCATTATTAGGCGTTATTGTATTTGGTATAGCTATTACATTATTTTCTACAAGTGATACAGTTACATCTCTTGAATCTTCACAGTTACCAACAGTAGCTACAACAGTGTACACCCCTGCTTCAGTCACTTCAACATCCGGTCCATAAGAAACTATCACCCCGTTATGATACCAAATATAACTTTCGGCGCCACTGGCAGTAATGGTAGATGTCGTGCCTTCAGGCAAGTCGTAAAACGGACCTGTACTCACCGCTATTTGCGACATATCATAAGGGATAACTTCAATAATATTTGATGATATAGTACAATTTTCAAAGCTCACTTCCATAAAGTAACTACCCGATTCATCTACCGTTATAGAGCTTTCTGTACCTATTACTATACTACTACCCTCTTTATACCAGGCATAGCTGTAAGTACTATCATTAACATTTGAAGTTATATTAATTGTTGCACCTTCATCACAAAATACATCTTCGGTTTCAATCACAACATCAGCTATAAAACCAAGGTTAACTGTAATGATATTACTGGATACCGGTCCAAAATCAGGAATGGTTACCTGTAGCTGATAAGTTCCGCTTTCAGACACCATTATAGAAGTACCTGTAGCACCTGTTATAGGAGTTCCATCCATATACCATTGGTATCCGTAACCATAATTATTATTAAGAATATCAATAGGTCCTCCCTGTGTTAAAGCATCAAAGGTTACAATGTTTAAAGCTGTGGCAGTATCGGCACACTCAACAAAATCACCATCAGGAGCTATTTCGATATTAAATCCGGAAGGATAAACAAGAGTAAAGGTCAACTCTTTAACGATATTACACTCTTCTGTTTGTTTAACTACTATTTTGTACTGTCCTGCTGTATTGGCATAAATAGACGGTATTGAGCCTCCCGGTATAACAATACCATCTTTATACCATGTAAATACCGGAGAAAGAGCATCAGTAGTTACCGATAGTACTTTATTCTCTCCTGGTATTATAACATCCTGTAAAGGTGTGTCAGGAATAAGGTTAAAGTCATTAAGTTCCAGGTTAAGTGTATCTGAAGTAAACGAACAGCTTGCAGTTGTGATCACTACATAGTAATTACCTTCGGCAGTTGCTGTATAAACAGAGTTATTATTAGTAGAAACAAGTACATTGTCTTTATACCATGCATAAGTATAGGTAGGATCTGAAATATTACAGGTTAAATCAACCTGAGGGTTATCCGGACACAATAAGCCACTAGGAGATAAAGTAACATTACCTAAACTTAATGTTATTGATACTGTATTTGACAGTAATGCAGAGAATCCCGGCATTATAACCTGTAGCCTATAATTACCATTTTGAGCCGGATCATTAACCGTTAATGTTTGTGATGTTGCTCCCGGTATGGCTACTCCGTTAAGGAACCATTGATAAGCATAACCTAAATCAGTCATAGCGATATTTCCTTCAGAAGTGATTGCCGTAAAATCTGATACACTCAAGGTTACTGATGCACTTGTACACGCCGAATAAGCATTATCAGGAGCTATTGTAATGGTAAATCCTGTTGGGTAGCCCAATACAAATGTCATTTGTGCTGTGGCGTTACAGCCTATGGTTTGTGTAACGGTTACCGTATACTCACCATCCTGAGTTGCGGTTAATGTAGCTGTATTTTCTGTAAGCGGCACACCATTTCTTGTCCATGAGTACTGAGGTCCCATAGCATCGGTAGTAACCGTAATATATTTTTGTTGCCCCGGTAATATAACATCTACCGCAGGGCTGGTACTGTTTACCGAGATAGACTCGGTAGTAATAGTCATAACATTAGACTGTATGTTACAGCTACCGTTACCTACCGTAACATAATAATCACCTTCGGCATTTGCAGTATAAGTTGAAGCTGTTGCACCTGGAATAGCCACATTATCTTTATACCACTGATAAGTATAACTTGGAGCTGTTAAGCTTGATGTTAACACTGTTGTACCACCTGTACAAATAGTACTTCCGCCGGATATAGTAACAGATGTCAATGCCAGATTTATAGCCACTATATTTGAGGTTACCGGACCATAATCAGGTAATGTTACTACTAAATGGTAGTTACCATTTTGTGATGCACTGTTTAATGTTAGGCTTGGTGTAGTAGCACCCGCTACAGCAACACCATTTTTATACCATTGGTATCCGTAACCCATATCTGTTACTGCCACGTTACCTTCAGATGTTATGGCTATAAAGTTGGTAATATCAAGCGTTACTATTGTACTGGTACAAGCCGTATAGCCTGCATCAGGGTTTATAGTTACACTAAATCCTGTTGGGTATTCCAGCACAAAAGTATACTGTGCCGTAGCAGCACAGCCTACCGTTTGTGTTACTGTTACTACATACTCGCCATCCTGCGTTGCGTTGATTGTTGAAGTAGTGCCTGCAATCGGTGCTCCGTTTCGGGTCCATGAGTATTGCGGACCGTCGGCATCGGTACTAACAGTTAATGTTTTTGTCTCTCCCGGCATGATTATATCTAAAACCGGATCGGTACTGGTTATGTTTACAACCTCTGTTATTATACTTACAATATTAGACTGCATGTTACAGGTACCATTACCAACAGTTACATAGTAATCACCTTCGGCATCAACCGTATAATTATAAGTTGTAGCTCCTGGTATGGCAACGTTATCTTTGTACCACTGGAAGCTGTATGTTGGCGCCGTTAAATTTGATGTAAGCACAGTAGTTGCTCCCTCACAAATAGTATTTCCACCCGTTACTGTAACTGTTTCTACTGCCAGGTTAATAGTTACTGTATTTGAAGTTACAGGTCCATAATCCGGTAGCGTTACCACTAAGTAGTAGTTTCCGTTTTCTGAAGCACTGTTAATAGTTAATACTTGTGATGTAGCCCCTGCAACGGCAACTCCGTTTTTATACCATTGATAAGCATACCCTAAATCAGTTATAGCTACAGTACCCGAAGTGGTTGTAGCCGTAAAACTGCTTATATTAAGTACTACCGATGTACTGGTACAGGCTATGTAACCTGCTCCCGTAGCTATAGAAACATTAAAACTTGTTGGGTATTCCAGCACAAAAGTATACTGTGCCGTAGCAGCACAGCCTACTGTTTGCGTTACTGTTACAACATACTCACCATCCTGCGTTGCATTGATTGTTGAAGTAGTGCCTGCAATCGGCGCTCCGTTTCGGGTCCATGAATATTGCGGACCATTGGCATCAGTATTAACAGTTAGTGTTTTTGTCTCTCCCGGTATTATTACATCTAAAACCGGATCGGTACTCGTTATATTTACAACCTCAGTTGTTATTGTCATTATGTTAGACTGCATATTACAGGTACCGTTACCTACGGTTATATAGTAATCACCGTCAGAATCTACCGTATGAGTATATGCAGTAGCTCCCGGTATAGCAACATTATCTTTATACCACTGGAAGCTATACGTTGGTGCCGTTAAGCTGGATGTTAATACAGTAGTAGATCCTTCACATATAGTAGTTCCTCCTGTAATGGTAACAGTTTGCACAGCTAAATTTACCGTTACCGTATTTGAAGTTACAGGACCATACCCCGGCAGGGTAACCACTAAATAATAGTTACCGTTTTCTGAAGCACTGTTTAAAATAAGACTTGTTGTATTTGCACCTGCAACTGCAACTCCATTTTTATACCACTGGTAAGTATAACCAAAATCTATCACGGCAACTGTACCCGAAGTGGTTGTTCCTGTAAAGCTACTTATATCAAGCGTAACCGATGTGCTGGTACAGGCCATATAACCTGCATCAGGATTAATAGTAATATCATAACTGGTAGGAGCCTCTAGTGTAAAAGTATATTGAGCTGTTGCCGTACAACCTGCCAATTGTGTTACCGTTACTATATACTCTCCTGCCTGTGTTGCATTGATTGTTCCTGTTGTACCCGCAATAGGGCTACCATTAAGAGTCCAGTCGTATTGAGGGCCATTAGCATCGGTAGTTACCGTGAGTACTTTTGTTTCCCCCGGAAGGATTACATCTACAACAGGGTTATTACTACTCACTGTAATCACATCCTGAACCAATGATAACGAATTGGACTGTTGCATACATGAACCTCCTGTTACCCTAAGATAGTAACCTCCTTCAGCATCTGCCGTATAAGTTGAAGCTGTTGCACCTGGAATAGCAGTCCCGTTTCTGTACCACTGATAGGTATAACCTGCACTGCTGATACTCGAAGTAAATAAAACAGTACCACCTTCACATAGTGTAGTATTTCCTGAAATAACAGGAGTTGGAACTCCTAAGTTTATATTGATAGTGTTTGAAACCAAAACACCATATCCCGGTAAAGTAATTTTAAGCACATAACTACCGTTTAATGACGGATCGTTTAATGCAAGTGTTGTACCTGTTGCACCTGCTACCGCAACACCATCTTTGTACCACTGGTAACCGTATCCGTATGAATTACCGATAAGATTAATTACATCTCCGTTTAAAAGAGTGGTATCAAACTGGAAAATAGAAAGCGTAACCGACGTACTTACACATGAGGTGTAAGCCGATGTTTGTATAAGCAAATTGAAGCTTGTAGGGTATTCAATATTAACCGTAGCTTCTTTAGTAATTGAACATGGCGACGTTTGGCTTACCGAGACTCTGTACTCTCCCGGTTCAGTGATATTAAGTGTAAGTCCTGTTTCTCCGGCAATCAGCACATTATCCTTATACCACTGTACAGTTGGCGAATTAGCATCGGTAATTGCAGTAAGAGTTAATGTTTCACCCGGTATGATTGAAGTAGTTACAGACGGATCTATATCAAGTGTAAAGTCATTTGAATCAAGTGTTATAGCATTTGATTCAAATTCACATCCGTTACTTGTCAGTACTAAATGATAAACACCGCCTTCAGTAGCAGTGTAAACAGACCCCGTTTCTCCAGGTATTTCTATGTCGTCTTTAAACCATTTATATGTATACCCCGGATCCTGGAGTACACTTGTGAGATCTATACCCCCGGGCGGACATATTGTTGTTTGCCCTCCCTGCGATTGTATGGTTGGAGTAAGTAATTCCTGGACCGTAACCTGTACAATATTAGAATAGGAATCCATATTACACGACCCATAATCGGTTACTGCATAGTATGAACCGGCTTCGGTCACTGTTAAAGTCGAACCTGTTTCACCAGGAATCTCAACATAATCCTTATACCATATATAATTTAACTGAGGATAGTAAACCGGAGAGGCCGGCGTACCTAAATCATCAATAGTTAAATCATAAGAACCACCACCACACAAACTAACAGTACTTATATTACTGTTTATAGCAAATGGTTGATTGTGCACAGCATAGTAAGCTGCAAAAACAGCACTCGATGCACTTATTTGTACCGGATTTGTACTTTTAACCCTAATCCTGTAACCCTCGCCATAGGCTGTTGTAGGTAATGCAAAACTACTTATAACAGGAGAAGAGGTATTGGTTAATGTAGCTATTGTAGTTGGAGAAGTAAAACTCCCGGCATTATCAGAAAGCTCTACTATAAACTGATTACCGGCACCAAGGTTTGAAGCCGGGAAGAATGAAAACGAAAAGTTATAGCTATTAAAAGTAGACGAAGCACATGCCTGTGTAAACCCTATAGATGGAGTAGAAATTGTTATTTGCGCATTTGCGCAGCCAACAAATCCTATCCAAACTACAAAAAAGTAGAATAGTAAATATTTTTTTACAAAAGGGTTGTGCATTTCTAGTTGATGTTTTTGGCGAATTTCAACTTTCAAGAATAAACCTATGTAAACAAATTCTTATCAAAAAAACAAATCGACAAAACACTCATTAAATACGATAAAAAACACTTTTTAGACGCAATACGACTATGTTAAAGTTTAAATTTAACATTTACTTAAAAAACATATTTTAAATAATTAACGAAAAAAACTAGATAAAAAATTTATTTTTTAAATAAAACAAGCAAAATATGTTAATAAAAATGTTAACAATACTTTAACAAGATTACTTTTATAAACACTTAATTTATTTAAAATTTAAATAAAAAAAGCGGTGTTATTTAGTCAAAACAACACCGCTTTTAAGTCTTAAAAATTTTCTTATTCTTCGACTACAGAAGCGTCCGGAGCATTCTTTTTAACAGACTCTATACCTTTATCTCTTCCGGCTGCCGATTCATACATTTCACTACTCCCTATAACCTGTCCGTTTCTGGCTTTTAGATTGAAATAATGTTTACCGTTATTGGCCGTTTTTCTGTCATATCTTTCATCACTTGGTGAATTTTCTTTTACAGATGAAATTCCGTTATCACAAGACGCTTTGCTTTTATACATTTCGCTTGATAAAATCACTTCACCATTACCTGCTTTCAGGTTAAAATAGAAGTCTCCGTTCTTGGCTACTTTCTTAACAAATTTTCCCATGTCAATATTGATTTTTTGATTCAACTCAAATTTAACAATATATCACTAATCAAACCTTAATTTTATGTTAACAGAAAAGGCAGCCGATAGCTGCCTTTTCTGTTTTATAGTTTGTTAAAAATATTATCTCTTCAGTGAGAAGTGAGCTTTAAACTCTTTCTCTACAGGTTCTCCGTTTACCAGTTCACGGTAGGTTACACTAAACCAGTAGT
>NZ_JAZGZU010000008.1:0-191393 GCF_036347315.1 Flavobacterium sp. C4GT6 | reverse complement strand
TTGGGTACGCTTTACATAATTGCTTTGTTCATCCATAATGATACTTTTTTGTGTATCGCTATTTCAGGACGTGACATTAGACATAAAAAAGCCGCTGCGAATGTATCGCAGCGGCTTTTAAATAGCATATCGTATTTTTAACTGAGGGGCTTTTTTCCTCTAAACACATTAACCAGTATAGCGATAAGTGCCAACACCAGTAATAGGTGTATTAAGGCACCGCCTACATGAATTACAAAACTTCCCAGCGCCCATAGTATGACTAATACAATAGCGATTATAAACAACAGATTTTTCATAGCAATTTTTCCCTTCCTGTTTATTTCATTTCCTTAATAAGGTCCTGTAGTCTTACAGCCTCATTGTGGTGTGTTTTAAGCGTAGGTAACATATCGGCAGCCCACATTCTTATTTCTTCGTCATTAGCTTCCTCACTGGCCTTCTCCATCTTCTTAATTGCCTTTTCATGACCATCCACCATCATATCCACATACTTTTTGTCAAAGTCCTCTGTTTTCTCTTTGCTTAGTTTATCATAAGCCTCTTTACCGTCTTCACTTAAAGCTGTGGGCAGCGATATATTTTTTAATTGTGCATTTTTCTCTAGGTCTGCCATTGCCTTAGTATGGTCGTTAAAAAGTATTTCGGCAAAAGCCCTTACTTCGGCATTAGTACTTTTTTGTTGTGCCAGTTTAGCCAGTTCAATCTCTTTCATGTTCAAATCGGCAGCAAAAACAAAATACTCGGCATCTTCTTCCTTAGCCTCATTAGTATCTTCAAACTTGGCTTCGTTTTGCTCTTCGGCAACTTCTGCAGGATCTGTTTCCTTGTTATCCTTACACGAAGTAGCCCCTAATGTCATTGTTATAAGCGCTGCACCAAGCAGCATTTTTCCTAATATTGATTTCCTTTTCATAGTCACTTGTTATTTAGATTATTTGGTTACTTCATGTTTACAATGTCAAAATTAACACATAAAGTATGACTAAAATATTAAGGGATTCACAATTAGTGTTAGGGAAATACTAAATGTAATTTATTCGTCTATTACATCTTTTCTAATCTTAACAGCATAGGTGTTCGGGGTGATTTTTTTGCCGTGAAGGCGTGCGTAAACCTTGGTAAATTCGGCACCGAAGTATAATATGATAGCCGAATAATACACCCATAAAAGTATGATAATAACGGAACCCGCCGCACCGAAGGCCGAAGCAACATCTGAATTGGTTAGGTAAATACTGATACCAAATTTCCCCAGCATAAAAAGTATAGCCGTAGTACCCGAACCCACAAAGGTATCCTTCCAAGTTACGTGTCCGTCGGGCAGTGTACGGAAAACAATTGAGAACAATAAGGTGATGATACAAAAAACTAATCCGAAGTTTAATACATATACCAGATAGACTGTAGTTTCGGGAAGGAGTTCTTTTAACTGACTACGTAATAAATCAAGCACTGTATTAGCCAGTAAACTTACTAATAGTAAAAAGCCTATAGCCCCAATCATGGAGAAGGACATAAGTCTGTTCTTGATGAACTTTTTTATACTCTTATCGGGCTTTGCTTTTAGTCCCCATATATAGTTAATGGAACTTTGTATCTCCACAAATACCCCCGATGCTCCCACAAGCAGTATCACAATACCTATAATAAGCCCCAGTACACTGTCTCCCGATAGTTTTGTATTAGTAATGATTTCCTGAATTTGTGCTGCGGCATTTGGCCCTACAAACTCATTTATTTGTCCGTAAAATTCCCCTTTAACGGCATCTTCACCAAAGAAGAGTCCGCAAACCGATATTATTATAATGGAAAGCGGCGCAATGGAGAATATAGTATAATACGAAAGTGATGCCGCCAGTTTAATGGCATTATCTGAAAAAAATTCGGTAAACGTAGTCTTTAAAAGCGTCCATACGGTAAGGCCTTTATGCTTTATGCTCATGGTTGTAACAGGTAATTTTATCGGTCAAACGAAAACAGGGACAAATCGTTATTGTTTTTGCCCTGCAGCAGGTCACACAGTATTTGTGCTCCCACCACGCTAAAGGTAATGCCGTTTCCGCCAAACCCCAAAGAAAAATATCCGTTTGGTAATTTTTTATACGGCCCTATATATGGGAGCCCGTCTTTAGTAGAGCCAAAAGTACCTGTCCAGCTGAACTCAGGCTTAAAGTTGAGATTAGGGAACATCTTATTAATATCGTTAGTAAGCTGTTTGGTTTTCCTGTTTATCAGTTTATCGCGCTTAGCCGGATTAGAAAAATCTTCATCCCTGCCCCCTACCAACACCCTGTTATCGGGTGTGGTACGCACGTAAAGGTATGGGTCGGCAGTATTCCATATAAGTACCTCATCTTTCCAAAACGGCCTGTCATTATACTGTTCGCTTACCACTGCATAGGTAGACAGCAGGTTAACAATATCCTTATCAATAAAATTAACCACCTCATAACCTGTGGCATATATCAGTTTGTTAGCCTTTATGGTGTGCCCTGATTCGGTTTTAAGTACCACACCATTTTTGTTATGCTTTATATCAGTAACGGGAGTACGGTCAAAAACATTAAGATCCTTCCCTTTTTTCTGGTGTTGTAACAGGCAGTGTGTAAGCATATAAGCATCTACCTCGGCAGCCTTGCTCGACACTATAGCACCATAGCCTTTAAAACCATATTGATCTTCAAGTTCGTCTTCATTAAGCCAGCGTACTTTAAACCCAGCTTCTTTTCTTGCTTCATATTCCTTTTTAAGCCAGCTTACATCCTTTTTATAGGTGGCATAATACAGACTTTTACGTTTTTTAAATCCGTCGAGTTTAAAACCTTTTGTAATCTCCTCAAGGGTATCAATAGCTTCTCCGCATAACTGATAGGCTCTCTGGGCGTTTTCCTTACCTATCATTTCGGTTAGCTTATACAAAGGAACATCTATTTCATACTGAAGCAGTGCTGTACTGGCACTGGTACTCCCCAGTCCAATAGTACGGGCATCTATAGTGGTGCACTGTATACCTGCATTTACCAGATAATACCTAACCAACGCCCCCGATATACCTGCGCCTATAATAACAACATCGGTTTCCACATCATGATCTAACTTAGGGAATGTAAATGGTAGCCCGTTTTTTACCAACCAAAACGGATAGCCTGATTTAAGATTCATATATTTATTAATTAATGATTTACTTATAAAGTTATGGTATAATATATTTGTAATGGAAGTGTTAGCCTAATTATAGGTTTTATTTAACTCTTGTTAAATTGGTTTTTTAATTTATAAAAAGTCATAGTTTTGCATTACAATTAACACAGTATGATCAACCCTTCTGCCAGCGGATGGATCGATAAGTTTTTTGCCAAGCTTAAAGATAATCCGCACATAAATAACAGTTCCCGTGAGTTTTACCTTTGCGTAAGGGAAACAGGATTTGTATATGGGCATGTGGTAACCTTTAACGACCTTGATGATGCCGAAACCAAAGGATGGACATCGGAAGAGACCACTAAGGCAGCACTGCTTAATACTTTGTATGCCTTATACAGACTGGTAAACCAGAAGGAAAACAAAACCGACTTTATTAACCAGGCGATTGCCTTTTACAGGGAAATGACCCCTGAAGGTTTTAATCCGCTTAAAATGGTACTGCCGGCAGGAGACCCAAGCCATCAGCTGGAAGCCATACTCGAACAGCGCATTAAAACAAACGACAATATTATAAGCCGTAACTTTTCGCATATACTTACCAATGCATTACTGTTTATGGATGTACTGGCTTTTCGCCAATACCTATTATACCATGAGCTACCGGAAAAATACCTGCGCAGGCTTGAGGAAACAGTTATGGGTATTGTTGCTATTGCACTTACCGAGAAAACCGAAAAATCATATTATGACGATCTTATCATTAAACTGTTTGAGTCGTCTGTACGTTATACCAAACTGTCTAAAATAAATAACGGCAGTATTACCATGCCCGAACTGGATTTTGCAGAATCGGAACTGGAAAAAAACTACCTATTGGATATGGCAGGAATGGCAGTATGGAGCGATGCCGTTGAAGAGCAAACCGAAATTGAGTTTTTGTACAACCTTGCCGGTCAGCTTAAACTTAGCAGGGATATTGCCAAACAGAGTATAGAGTCATTTGATCTTTTTATTGAAGAATATAAAAACGAGATTCCTTACTTTAAATACTCCAATCCTATAAAGCATTTTTACGGACATGCGGCAAAAACCGTTTCGCTGCTTATTACACGTAATAAAAAGCGTCTTATTAAGGAAATTTCCAATAACGGCGAACTAATGTTGCTACTTACCCACTCTACCCACCGTAGCCTGGATGAAGGCGAAAAGAAGAAGGTAAAAAAGCAATTGCTTGAAATTTGTAAAACGGTACCGTCACTTACTATTTTCCTGCTACCCGGTGGTAGCCTGCTGTTACCGGTACTTATTAAGTTTATACCTAAAATGCTGCCTACAGTATTTAACGAGAACCTTGATAACGAATAAAAACAAAAAAGCCGGAAAATATATGGTTTTTCCCGGCTTTTCGAATTAACACACCTTCTATAATTATCGATTAACTAAACTCAATTTTTCTTAGTCTGCATTGTACTCTTTGTACCTGTAGTATTCCTGTATTGTCATTATACCCTTGTGTACGCTTTTTCTTTTAACTGCAAGCACTAACAATACTACTGTAAGTATTGTAACACATGTCACCAAAAATATGAAAAGGGTATTTAAAAGGAAACCGCTAAAGCTTTCATTATCAAAGCTAAAATTGTTAATAAAAAGGTATCCTCCTAACAGTACTACAAACAATAATAGGAAATAGTAAAGCAGCTTCATGATTTTGTTTTTGGTTGATTTTGATACTGCAATTTCTAAATTTATATACTTACATACCAGCACTTTATGAGTATATAACTTTTGTTTAAGAAATATTTAGCAGGCAAAACCCTACACAGTTTTACTGTATATCCCACAAACAAAGGGAAGTGTAAAAAACTTTTAAACAGTTGTTTATCTGTTAAATAAAAACTAAAAAAAACATTAGTCCCTTTTCTCCGGTTTTCTGGCTAAAGGATTAAACGAAACACCTACATTAAAATAGCCTGTAGCATTTTGCTGTGTAGAAAGCGTATACTTTGAAGTCACTTTTCCCCTTTCGGTAAAACGGGAATTGAACACATTGCTTAGCCCTCCTTTAAAATAAGCTATGAACTGATGGTTAAGTATGGTTTCATAAGTAAAACCTGTTTTTATTTCAAGCTGGCGGTAATCATATACCCCTGCAAAACCAGTGCGGTTAGGGTAGTAATAAAATCCGTTTGATGTAAGTTCGCTTCCCAGCAGTATCCTGCTGTTTTTAAATAGCGGATGCCTAAACAACAACCTGTTTGGCAGGAAACAGTCAAACACCCATTGTGAGTTTTCAAACTTATGCTCCAGTGTAAATACAGGTGCAACAGGTACGGGCGATGCCGGATCTATAAAAACAAGCAGTCCCGTACTAATAGTAGTACGGGCATTGCGTTTCAGTACGATTGTCCCTCCTACAAAACCTTTTATCCTTTCTGCCGACTGTTCTGACCCATCGACAAAAACACTGGCATTATAAATAAACGGCTTATTGAACATCTTGGAAAAGTAAGTAAAGCTTAATGCTCCTGCCAAGTAATGAAAATCACTGTTATTGCTATTTACGGATCCGTTATAAGTACCTGTATTAGTAAGATTTTTTACTGTAAGGCTCTCGTAAGTATAATTAAGCGATGTGGTAATATTCCATTTCGGCTTTCTTATTACAGGAAGGTTAACGGCAAGTTTCAGCCTGCTGTGGTTTTGCAGTCTCCCTTCCTGGTAGTTCTGTTTGTAAAGCTCAGAGTCAAAGTCAGACGGCAGGTACTGCTGGTATTGCAGGTCGATTATACGAAACGACGGAAACCTGTCTGCCAGCTCTCTTTGGAAGCCTTTTTTGATTTCGTGCTGTTCCTGAGCGTTTACAAAAAGGCATAAGAATGCCGATGAAAATAAAAGCAGGCTTTTTTTCATGGAATAATGATTTTTGATTGATGATTAAACTCCTATAACTTATCAGGCTGGCTGCGGCCTAAATAGAGTTCGAAAAAGTCTTTGCGATATACATCGCCTACAGGTATCTCTGCCGATTTTATATATACGGTGTGGTTATCAAACGAATCGATATGGCTTAGGTTTACCACATACGACTTGCTTACCCTAACAAACTGTTTGGTGTTGAGGTTACTATGAATGGTTTTAAGGTTCATGGCAGTCACCATTTTACTCTCGTCAAGATGAATTACCACATAGTCCTTTAATCCTTCTATGTATCGTATATCTGTAAAAAGTATTTTATGGTACCTACGATCACTTTTAACCAGCATATACTCGTTTTCAACACCTTCCATTTCCCCTCCCTTACCTTTAAGCAGGTTGTGGTACGTTAATGCTTTTTCTATTGCGGATAACAGTCTGTCTTTTTCTATGGGTTTTACCAAATAATCTATGGCTTCTACCTCATAGCTTTTTAGTGCATACTGTGAGTAGGCCGTAGTGAATATTATTAGCGTTTCCCTTGGTACCGATAAGGCAAAATCAAGTCCGTTTATACCTGGCATTTCAATATCCAGAAAAATAAGGTCTACCTCGTTTTCATTTAAAAACTCGCGTGCTTTTTTTACCCCGTTAAAACATCCTTTAACCGTTACATTGCCAATATCCTGCAAAAGCAACAGCATACCTTCGCGAGCCAGCGGTTCATCATCTACAATTATACAGTTCATACCAGTAACGTTAATTTAACCATAAACTGAGTATCAGTTTCATTAATATCGAGTTCAAAAGCCTCGCCATAAAGCAGCTCTAACTGCCTTTTTATATTTATTAACCCCAGTCCGCCTTCGTTATTCAAGGCTGTAGGTTCTTCCGGTTTTGTATTTACGCACGAAAATATCAGTTTTTGATCTACTACTTCAAAGCCTATATCTATATGCGACGGGTTATCTAAATCCACACTGTGTTTCACCGCATTTTCTACAAAGGTTACAAACAGGTTTGGCGGTAACATAACCATCCTAATCTTATTTTCACAAACCACATCAATGTTAAAGCTAAAATCATCACGCCTTATCTTTTCTAATTCCAAAAAGTCATTTAGAAACTGAATTTCAGAAACCAGTGCCACCGCTTCTCTTCTGTTCTGATAAAGTAAATGGCGTAGAAAACCTGATAGTTTCATGATGATTTGCGAAGCCTTATCTGTATCCTTTTTAACCAGTACACTTACATTGTTAAGCATATTGAACAAAAAGTGAGGATTTACCTGATTTTTTAATTCTTTAAGCTCAATTTCCAGCGAGTTACGTTCCAGTTCGTTAATACGGTTGGTATTATATACCCACTCCTGAAACAGCTTTATAGCTGTAGAGGAGAACACCAGCATTATCAATATATTACTTACATTAAGTATTTCCCTGTATATACCCAAATGATGAATTTTATCAGGGAGCATCCTGTAGGGCTCTATATAAGTTGTTCTTACAATTCTTATTACTGCATAACTGCAAACTACCATTGCTATTAGCGATATAAGATAGGTTACAAACCTACTTTTAAGCAGGAAACGTGGTATAAGCACATACATATTTATGTACACCATAAGCAGGAAATAGCCAAACCATATTGTTTTGTTATAAAAATTATACGGTCCCGAATATTCCTTAACCCCGTTTGGGTCGTACATTATTAAAAGTAAATAAGTAAGAATGAGTAAATGCCTGTACACCCTATACTTTTTACTTATAAAAAACTCAACAAACCAGCTCTTATTATTAAAACAAAAGTTATCCAAACCCATAAATTTTACACTGCGAAATAATGCAAATTAGTACTTTAACGCATCAATTTTATACAAAACCGCTAATTAATTATACCAAACTTATTAATTAAGATTTAGGTACTACCAAATAGCGGTTTTGTATAATATAACGGGCTGTTTGTATAAAATAACTACCCCTGTACTTATATGTAATTTACATTTGAATAAAACTAGTTACTAATGGATTTATATACAATGGGACAATGGACAGATGCTATTGAAAATCTTTCTGTTAGCACACAAAAAAAGGAACAGAAGTTACAGGAACTATCCACTTTGTGGAAGTTTGTTTCCTCAAGCAGGGAGTTTGTTACTATTAATGGTGACTTTGGACTGAAGTATAATAACGAGGAGGTTAGCACTGTAGTGACCGACCTCAACCTTATACAATCGGGCTACAGTGATGTTTTAGAACAAGCACTACAGGAAACCGAACTTAACCTGCTTCATAATCAAAAACAGGGGTTTTATACGCTTACGCTCTACAAGCATATAAACAACTTTACCACAAACGGATTACTGGAACTTCAGGAAGAACTTATACTGTGCAGCGAAGGCGAAATGGTACACTATTGCTATGTGAAGGAATTTAACCGAACACAAGCCCTTTATCATAAAATAAACGCTAATCTTAAGGTTAAAGAAATTACCCGAGAAGATGTAATAGAAGTATTGAAAAAAGAGGAAGAGAAAGCCACCGGAACCAATAAAAAATGGCTTATACTTACACTGGATAATTACCAGAGCAAATGTGATCATTTCTTTATAAAGGATGAGATTTTATACCTTCCGTTTGAGTCGGGATACGATAGGATTTTTCTATTCGATTTTTTCAAATCAGAGATTATTGAACTCAAAACCCACCTGTAAAAAGCTGTCATAGCTTAAATGTTAAATAAATAACAAGTGTTTCGTAATTTTAAAATATAAGCCTGAAATTTGTTAGTGCACCTTAATTAAGTACAATTAAAATCTAAATTTTATGAACTTAAAAAGAACCTTTGGCACTATACTAACCGTACTGGGCATTGTGGGACTTATTTATGCAGCATACATTTTTGCATCGGGGTCTACCACCGGGCAAAATGTAAAAACCACTATTGTGTATGCGGTATTAGGCCTTATTTTCTTTGCATCGGGCATTGGCCTGGTTAAAAGGACTAAAGACGAATCGTAAAATCAAATTTAAAAAAAGCTATGACCAAATCACTTATTGTAAAAAACAACATCAGGATAAACGCCCCCCTTAGCCGCGTTTGGGAGGTACTTACAAAACCCAGATACATTCGCCTGTGGGATCGGCTTCCCGAAGACTTTGGCGATTATGATATTGACCCTGCCACTGTAATAGAATGGCCGGGATATTCAAGACTTTCGGTAA
This sequence comes from Flavobacterium sp. C4GT6, assembly GCF_036347315.1. NCBI lineage: Bacteria > Pseudomonadati > Bacteroidota > Flavobacteriia > Flavobacteriales > Flavobacteriaceae > Flavobacterium > Flavobacterium sp. C4GT6. The sequence goes on along the minus strand of NZ_JAZGZU010000008.1, from coordinate 182,106 downwards.
TTGAGTTTATTCCTAACCAAAAGCTACGATACGAACTGTATGTACCTACATGGGAAGAACGCGTTACCAATATTGGTTACGCTTATACCCTAACCGTAGATGATGACGGAAACACATGGCTGGGTGTGGAAATAGGCGACTTTGCCATACTTGCCGAAGGCGACAAATACTATGATACCAGTGTGGACTTTGAAAAAACAGCTTCACAAAAAATAAAGGAACTGGCAGAAAAAAGGGAAATTGCATTTTAATTTCCCTTTGCTTTATCTGTCAAATTTTATGTACATGTATTCAAAATTAAGTGTCATTTTATTAAACTGCTTTATTACATCCTGACCTATATTGCCATAATACAGGTTATCTTTTACACCTATGTTTTCTGTAAATGCCTGCACGCTGTCTAACACCAGTTCGTGCCCTTCAACATTGGGCTTAAAAGTAATGTAATAGCCTTTTTTAGAAAGGGTTCCCCCTGCTCCGCCAAAAGTAAGATTGGTAAGCTTGTAATTGCTCTCTATTTCTTTTTGGTATCGGTTAAAGTATTTTATATACAGTGAAGTGCCCACCGCCCCCGAGTCGAACGTGTAATGATTACCCTCTATACAAATTACAGGATTAAGAAAATCAAGTGCCATATTACGTAACGGATACTGGCGTGGTACTTTTGGTACTATAAACTCATCGTTTTGGGTAATTTGAATTTCTTTTAAGGCTTCAATAACCGGAAACCCCAAAATTCCGTTTATCTGGTAATTAATTTGAGGGAATGCCAGTGCATCATCTGGAAACACTAAAAATACAGCATTATTAACCGTTATATCACCTATGGTAAACTCAGGACAAACCGCCAATTGTGATTTTACCGAAAGCCCTGTTATAGCTCCTACCTCTATTACCCCGTCAAGCATTTTCATATTAAATTGCTTTGCAGTGGTTTCGGTAACGGTTGAGATATTTGCCCCAGTATCAAAAATAAAGTCGGCTTCAATATTTCCCACTTTAATAGGAAGATTTGCCAAACCTGCAATATCCCTTTTCATGGTAACAGAAGTAAGCCTGTTTACTTTTACCTCCTGCTTTGGCTGAGCCGAAAGTGCCGTCCACATTATTTGTGAATTCTTATAATCTTCAACCTGATCTTTAGACAGTACCCCGCTATACTTATCCAGTATCTCTTTCACTATCCCGTTTGCCTTTTCATATTCATACAAACGTGCATAATTACCCTGCTGTATTTCCAGTAACTGCTGCTTTACTGAATCACTAACCTGCTGTGCATAGCCATTAAAAACCTCATCAATTTTTTTATTGGACGATTCGGGCTTATTAAAAGCATTATCTATAAAAGCCTCTAGTATGAACTTTTCAGGCTTGCCTATTTCGGGTTTGTAATACTCAAAAGTATCACGCGTCTTAAAAAAATCCTTTTCTTTAAGATAACCGCTTACCTGCGTATATCGTTCAAGTGATAAGGGACTGTCGGTTTTAGCACCACAGGCAGCCAGAATGGTTAATAAGGTAAGAGTAAAAAGTCGGTTCATTGATATTGGTATTTGTCTATACATAAAGATATTAAAAAGCTTTATACCAATTGCTTAAACCTGTAATAAAACAGCACAACTCCGTTACGGAATTCCTTTGTGGCTAGCAGCTCTAAAAAGTGTGGAGTAATCGATTTGAACAACAGTTTCCCACTGCCCAGTTTTACAGGATGTACCCATAACTGAAACTCATCTATAAGCTGACTGTCTATTAAATACCAAACCAGTTGTGCACTGCCATATATCATTATAGCCTTACCCTCCTGCTCTTTTAAATCCTTTATATAATCGGCAGGATCATCATTTACCATAATACTGTTATTCCAGGTACTATGGGTTTGCATTTTAGAAAAAACCACTTTGGTATAAGTGTTAATCATTTGTGCAAAGGCACGGTCTTCAATTGGGGAAGATAAATCAACTCCTTTATTGGACCAATAGGCCGACATGGCATTAAAAGTAATCCTTCCGAAGAGAATGGTATCAGCTTTGTTGAGTTCGTCTGAAAGGCACTCTGCCATTTCGGTTGTCCAGGCATTAAAGTGCCAATCGAGTTCACAGTGCGGTCCCGAGAGGTAACCATCACGGGTTACATTCATGGAGAGTATAAGCTTTCGCTTACTTTGTGTTTCTTTATTTGTGTATAACATAGTAGTTTAAGGTGATTAACAAAGATATAGCCCTGTAACTGCCCTTCAAGGTGTTCGTACAGACATTTTAAGGGGCGGTTACCGACATAAATAATTTTATTACCTTAGCCTTAATTCTCATGTTTATCGCTACCACCTTTTAGGTTTTATTAAATAGAAAAAGGAATTATGATACATGTATCGATACTGGTGCCTAACGAGGCTATAATGGCCAGCATAGTAGATCCCCGAACCATTTTTACCGGTGCAAACAATTTTCTTGAAGCTGCCGGACATTCTCCTGTTTTTAATATTCAGTTTGTGGGGCTTTCACGCGAGGTGGAATACCACGAAGGACTTTTTGCCGTACGTACCGATGCCCTGCTGAAAGACATTAAAAAAACCGACTTGATTATTATACCTGCCATTAGCGGTCAACTGGAAAGGACCATAGATATTAACAGGGATTTTATTCCGTGGATAATAAAACACTACAATAACGGCAGTGAAGTAGCAAGCCTTTGTATAGGTTCGTTTTTACTGGCGTCTACAGGACTGCTTGACGGTAAAGAATGTTCCAGCCACTGGCAAACGGCAAACGAGTTTAGGCAAATGTTCCCTGATGTAACCCTTGTAGACGGACGCATTGTTACCGAACAACAGGGACTTTACTCCAGTGGTGGTGCCACCTCATATTGGAGCCTGCTGCTGCATTTGGTTGAAAAACATGCCGGGCGTGATATTGCCATTGTCGCCTCTAAGGTGTTTGCCCTAGAAATTGACCGTAAGAGTCAGTCACCATTCATCATGTTTAACGGACAAAAAAATCATGACGATGAGCCTATACGTAAAGCTCAGGAGTTTATAGAGCAAAACATTGCCGAAAAAATATCTATAGACGAACTTGCAGATAAGTTTGCCATAGGGCGAAGGCATTTTGACCGACGATTTAAAAAAGCGACAAACAATACAGCAGGCGAATATATACAGCGTGTTAAGATAGAAGCAGCAAAAAAACAACTGGAAACCAGCAATAAAAACATTAATGAAATAATGTATGAAGTAGGTTATAACGATACCAAAACCTTTAGAAACCTCTTTAAAAAACTAACCGGACTTTCTCCTGTTGAATACAGAAACAAATATAACCGAGAAGCAATAGTTGCATAACTATAAAATTTAGTTAAAATTTGCAGTTTGCCAGCAACCTTTTAAATACAGTTGCATCTAATTAACAAAAACAACCTAGAAGCACTATGAAGTACCTTAAGTTTTTAGCACTATTTATAGGAATGACAACCCTTAGCGGATGTTTAAGTGACGATGAAAATTACTGTTCTCAAACCATACAGCCCTATGTAACCCAGGTTACCGGCCCCGGTACTGCCTTAACAGGTGAGGAAATAACCATAAATGTATCATTTGGTATGACTGAAGGCTGTAGCACATTTTTAGCCTTTTATGATAATGACGTATATCCAAGAACCGTTGCTCCGGCAGTGAAGTATGAAGGTTGTACCTGTAGCGGTAATGCAATTACAGCTACAGAAGGATATACATTCTCTGAAGATGAACCGGGAGAATATGAACTTAAATTTGTAAATGGTGTAAATGAAGCGGGAACTGCATACACTTATATTTACAAAACTATTACGGTAAGTGATCCTGACTAATCTAAAATAATTTTAGTTTATTTATATTGATGTATAGCCCTGCAAATTGCAGGGCTTTTTTTGTTAAAAATTAAGCTGATTTTGATATATTTGGAGTTTACACGCTTTACTTATGAACGAATTTGAAAAACAGTATCAGGAAATTTTAGACTTCCTGAAGTTTGAAGACTATCCACTTGCCATTAAACGTATTATTGACTTTACCCTTGATACTCAGGAAATAAGATTTTACACAAAAACATGTAACCTGCTTAACTGGCTTGATAATAACCCTGATGACAACTCTAAAAAGGAAAAGTTACAGGAACTGCTGGCAGAACTACATTCGGCATTAGTAAAGCGACCGCAACAAATAAGGCAAAACATACTTGAAGCCAGTGAGCTTACAAAAAAATACTCGGGTTTTACCCTTGGCCCCGTTAACCTATCGCTTAACGAAGGAGATATTATTGGCCTTGTAGGTGAAAACGGTAATGGTAAAACAACCCTTTTGCGCTCCCTGTGTGGTGAACTTCACCCTACAAGCGGACATATTAGCTATAACTTTAAGCATGAGGATTTGTATGACCTGCGTACCAAGTTGGTTTACATACCGCAGCGAACAGATACCTGGTATGGTTCCATGATGGATAACCTGCTGTTTACAGCCACAAGCTACGGCTTTTCTCCACAGGAATCTCCGCTGGTGGTAGAACTGGTAGTTGCCAGACTGGGACTTAGAAAATTTAGGAAACATAAATGGAAAGATCTTTCATCAGGCTATAAAATGAGGTTTGAACTGGCACGTATGCTGTTACGAAAACCTAAAGTACTGCTTATAGATGAACCTCTTGCCAATTTAGATATACTCGCACAACAAACCGTACTGGAAGATTTTAAGGCCATCGCTAAATCGGCCTTCAGGCCAATAGGTATAATACTGAGTTCGCAGCAACTGTATGAGGTAGAAAAAACATCTGATGAGGTTATATTCCTGAAACAGGGAATACAAAAAAACCTGAAAGAAAACAATGAGGCTAACGATACTGAAAAACATTTAGTAATAGAGTTTGAAAGCCCTTGGTCACAAAGTAAATTAAACGATTGCCTGCTAAGTACAGGCTTGGTAAGCCTACAGTTTAACGGAGGTACTTATATCGCCACATTTAACGGTAATGTTACCATAAATCATTTTATGAAGGCAGTTATAGACCAAAACATACCAGTGGTTTATATACGTGATATTTCTAACTCAACAAGACGCTTTTTTGTTTCCTAAAAACCACACCAGCCATGTTTAAAAAAATACAAAACTATTTACTGCTTCACCACCCTTTGCTGTGGAATACAAAGTTTATCCCTGTACTCATAATAACCATTATCATTAATATTTTATTTTTTGCCAGCGGTTATCTTACAGGAGCTGTAGATTTTAATGATCCGTATCAACTTAATGAATACAGGCATTATGAGCCAATGGCTATATTTCTAAACCTTATTATTGGTTTACTGGTTATTATACTATGGCTTACTTTTTACTTTAGGAACAATGGGTTTAAATCGCTTTACCCTAAAAAAAACAACTCCCTATATAAAGAGTGGCTTATTATATTAACTGTATGTCTGTTAAACTTCAGCAATACTGCGATATACGAATATGCCTTTGATTTAAGGGCAAGGAATTACTACAGTAAAGAAGAAGTAATAAAGAGAACAAACTTATTGAGCAGAGCATCAATATTTGTAGACGGGTCGTTTCATCACTGGAGTCGTTTTGACAGAACACAGCGCAATGAACTTCTCGATTCATTAGAAAACAACAATCACAGGTATGAATATAAGGAATATGATGAAGAGGTAGTAGTGATTCCGGAAGTTGAACCTGTACCTAATGTATATAATGAAGGGAATGAATTATACAATCCTGAATGGGATACAGTATGTTATTTTGAGAACCAATACCCTATTACTTCATTAATAAATAAACAAAATTTAAAATTCAGTATTCAGAGTATTGATAATGATAATAATAATGAATGGAAAGTAAAAACCTGGATGTTAAACAGGGAAAAAGACTCTATTAAAAAACTGCTTGATGATTTTTTTGTTTTAGTTAACGAACATAACCTTAAAGCCAATATAACCTCAAAACAGTGGTTTGATTTTGTGTATAAACCAAATGATTATAATGATTACCAAATAGTAGGAAACGATGAATTTAATGGAATAAATGATGAAAGAAAATCACGTAACAATAAAGAGTATAAAATCAGAAACGACTTAGAAAATAACATCGTTGAAAAAGAAGGAAGTGTAACCATTGTATTAGCCAAATATTATGTACCCCTTAAACGTATGGAAAATGCATACGACAGAATTTCGGGAGCCTACGTTTCCCCTATTACTTACGGGGACATTCTTGGCATTATTTATTTTGCCTTTATAGCATCACTTGTTATTTTTTCTTTCAGGATATCTTCTGTTAAAAACTGGCTTATTTCAGTTATTTCATTGGGTATAACGGGGCTTATTACCTTTATTTTTTCGCTTATAATAATTTATAGTTTAATAGAATACCATAGTCATAGTGAGCCATTTATCTTTATTACGATATGGGCTGTAATACTAATAGTATTGCTTTTATACTTTGTATATATTAACAGGCAAAAAACATCAAAAAAACTATCGGGTATAGTAACAAACATACTTTTATGGATATTGCCATTCACTTTGTTAATGGTATACTTCTATTTATACACATACTATGATGTAACAGCGATAAGGAATAGTTATGGAGAACGCATATATGAAAGAACCGGATTAGAAAAATTTATATATCATAACACCACTGAAATTTTTTATATAAACCTGGCTTTTATATTACTTTATATGTACCCGCTTACCAGAATAATAAAAAAATGGAAAGGTATTGCAGAGGCTTAGTCCTGCTGCATTTTTGGCAGGGTACGTACATATAGGTTTTCCACCTTTTTGCGTGCCCAGTCGGTTTTCCTTAAAAATGTAAGACTTGATTTTATACTTGGGTTTTCGTTAAAACATTTTATGTTTATCAGTTCGCCAAGGGTATCAAAGCCATAAAAAGCTACAAGGTCTTCCACTATCTTTTTTAAGGTTATGCCGTGTAACGGATCGTTTGAGTGTTTTGTTTCCATAGTGTAAATATAGTTAGTATTTTTAACACCGTTTTGCAACAGAATTACCAACAGATTACCCATAAAATATAATTATTACAGGTCAGGCTAACCCCTTGCCGCATTAAACTATTGTACTTACCTTTGCAATCCTTATGCAAAAAACAGTTAACATACTAAATAAAAGAGCCCGCTTTGATTATGAGATACTGGAGCGTTATACAGCCGGTATTGTTTTGGCAGGGTCTGAAATTAAATCCATTCGTTTGGGCAAGGCTTCTATTGCCGAAAGTTTCTGTGAATTTCACGGTCATGAGCTGTTTGCCATAAACACCAATATAGAAGAATACACCTATAGCAGAAGCTTTAGCCACGCTCCAAAAAGTGAACGTAAACTATTGCTTAACAAAAGAGAACTTAAAAGCCTTTTAAAAAGTGTACAGAACAAAGGTTTAACTATTGTTCCGCTTAGGCTGTTTACAAACGAAAAAGGACTTGCCAAACTGGAAATTGGGCTGGCACGCGGTAAAAAGAATTACGACAAGCGTGATACTATTAAGGATCGTGACGTAAAACGCGACCTTGACAGGATCAAAAAAATATACAAATAAAAAAGGGTTGACATTAAGTCAACCCTTTTTATATACGTTTAGTTTTTATTTTCCAACAATGGTACAAACCTAAATTCACCAAACTCATGTTTTTCAAACTGGGTTTCATTTTTTCTTATAAGCATAGTCATTATCTGTATACCCTGCTCATTATCAACAGGGATAATAAGCCTGCCTCCTATTTTTAACTGCGCCATTAAAGGTTTAGGGATAAACGGAGCTCCGGCAGTAACTATAACACTATCAAACGGAGCAAAATTAGGCAGTCCTTTGTATCCGTCACCAAACGAAAGATGCTTAGGTCTAATACCCAGTTTAGGCAATAACAGCGATGTGGTTTTAAAAAGTTCCCTTTGCCTTTCCACACTATATACTTTTGCCCCCATTGTACATAATACAGCGGTTTGGTAGCCAGACCCCGTTCCTATTTCGAGTATTTTATGTTCGGGCTCTACTTCCAGTAATTGCGACTGAAATGCTACGGTGTAAGGTTGAGATATAGTTTGACCTGCCCCAATAGGGAAAGCCTTATCCTGATAGGCATAATCTTCAAAGCTGGAATCTAAAAAAAGGTGTCGCGGTATCTTTTTAATGGCCGCAAGTACATTTTTATCTGTAATGCCTTTTTGTTCCAAAACGCTTACCAACTGATTACGAAGTCCCTGATGTTTTCCTGTATCTCTCAATGCTGTATAATGTTTATTCTGTAAAAATAGAAAACATTTCACATAGGGTGCAATACTAAATGCACTATCATATTAACAATGCAGTATTCTCAAAAAACATAGTTTATTTTTAGTGCTGTGTTCTTGCGTTTTACAGCGAAATAGTTTTATTTTTGTTAAAAATTTTTTCTTTATGCTTAAAGTAGGAGTATTGGGCGCAGGCCATTTAGGGAAAATCCACCTGCGTTTACTCAACCAATCCCAAAAATATGAACTGGTAGGGTTTTATGACCCTAACATTGCCAATGCCGATAAAGTGGCAAAAGAACACGGCTACCGTAAATTTGACTCTATAGAAGAACTTATAAATGCTGTGGATGTGGTAGATATTGTAACCCCTACCCTTTCACATCACGATTGTGCCAAAGATGCCATTACAGCCGGCAAACACGTTTTTGTTGAAAAACCTATATCTAACACGGTTGAAGAAGCCGAGGAAATTATAGCCCTTGCCAAGCAACATAACGTAAAAGGACAGGTAGGACACGTAGAGCGTTTTAACCCTGCCTTTATGGCTACCCGCGAAAAGATTGCTAACCCTATGTTTATTGAAACCCACCGCCTTGCCGAGTTTAACCCTCGCGGTACAGATGTACCTGTAGTGCTGGATTTAATGATACATGACATAGATGTTATACTTAGTGTGGTAAAAAGCAAAGTAAAAGATGTTAAGGCAAGTGGTGTTTCGGTAATTAGTGACACACCCGATATTGCCAATGCCCGTATTGAGTTTGAAAACGGATGTGTGGCAAACCTTACAGCAAGCCGTATATCGCTTAAAAATATGCGTAAGTCGCGTTTCTTCCAAAAGGATGCTTATATATCGGTTGACTTTTTAGATAAGATGTGTGAGGTGGTAAAAATGAAAGATGCTCCCGAAGAACCGGGCGATTTTGATATGATACTACAAAATGCCGAAGGACTTAAAAAGCAAATTTACTTTGAGAATCCTGAAATTGTGGCAAACAACGCCATACTGGACGAACTGGAAACTTTTGCCGATGCCATAAACAATAATACTACACCAATAGTAACACTGGAAGACGGTACCGAAGCCTTAAGAATAGCTTACCGTATTATTGACTGTTTTGAGAAAAAGTAACAAGATATCTTATAATAACCCCGACTTTAAAAGTTGGGGTTATTTTTTTATATTAGAGGCTTAAATCACAAGCCCATCCAACCATGAAAAAACTGTTTTTACTTCTGTTATTAGTTATTACTACAAGTGGTATTGCACAAAATCTTTTAAAAGGTACCGTGAAAGACCTCACCACACAGGAAAACATGGATTTGGTTACGGTTAGCACAAAGGATCAGCAGAACAACACTATATCAAACACCGAAGGGAACTTTCAGTTAAGTTACCCCGATGGTACTCAAACCATAGTACTTACCTATTTGGGATATGCCCCACTGGAGATGAATCTTACAAACCTGCCAAAGGATAACATTTTTTACCTTGAACCAACAGATTTTGAACTGGAGGAAATAGTAGTCATCAGTACGCCACTTAACGAGTTTGTAGAACAGTTGGTTAAAAACTCATACAACCATTTAAATGCTCCGTTCCTGCTAAGTACCTATTACAGGGAGTTTGTAAAAATAAACGACACTTACAGTAAATTTTCAGACGGACTTATAGACTACAATGTAGACAAACGCCGCAAAGAGATTAAAAGTGATGTAGTAGTAAAACAAAGCCGTGCTTTTAAACTTAATAGTGATGAGGAAAGTATGCTGGCTGCCGAAATGACTTCTCCGCTTGATTTACGCAAAGCAGTTTCAAGAGACTGTAATTTTGGAGTACTGGATCATGTTTTTGGTAAAAAGGAATTTAAAAAATATTCCTTTATCGTTAAGTCACAAAAAGATGCAAATGGTAATGATGTTCAAACCATATACTACGAACCATTACCTGAGATAGAAGAGCCTTTATATGCCGGTAGTGTTACTTATGACCCTGCCAAGAACCTTATACTTGCCATGGAGCTTTACATGGCTCCGTCACACAGACAGTATTCTAAGCTAAGAAATTTTCTGATTATCAAAGCAAGACTGGAAAACCTAGGCTATAAATGCCTTTTTAAGCTTACTAATGATAATTACATGCTGTCTTACTCCTGTGTTTATGGTGATATTTACATCAAGAACAAAAAAAGGTTTGACGATAATATAATATTTAAAAGCGACCTTATCGTAACCAACTTCACAAGTGACCTGAGTTCTTTCAACAAAAAAGAAAAATACAGGGATAAAGATCTATATCAGGCGGGAACGAATTATACCGAGGAGTTTTGGAAGAAAAACAACTCCATACTTTTAACTGCCGAAGAAGAAGAGATTATCAGTTCGCTAAAGGACGTAAAATAAGTACAGTTAGCAATCAAAAGCTGTAATAATTACGAATTTGAAAAGAAATTCATTACAAAAACGTTTTCTGTTGCAAATTTGCCATTATTGTTACTAATTTTACCGCCAAATTTTCATAAATTCGGCAAACTTTAAACAAACAGACTTTATAATGAAAAACATAGCAGTAATAGGTGCAGGAACAATGGGTAATGGTATTGCCCACACCTTTGCACAAAGCGGATTTACAGTAAAACTTATTGATATATCAGAAAAATCACTAGACAAAGGTATGGCTACTATAGCCGGTAACCTTGACAGGATGATTGCAAAAGGCACTATTACCGAAGAGGATAAAGCTAAAACAATAGGTAACATTATTACCTATACCGATATTAAAGATGGTGTTGTAGGTGTTGACCTTGTGGTTGAAGCCGCTACCGAAAACGTAGACCTTAAACTAAACATATTCAAACAGCTTAACGAGTACTGTGAGGCAAACACAATTTTGGCAACAAATACTTCGTCTATCTCCATTACACAAATTGCAGCTGTTACAACAAGGCAGGACAAAGTAATTGGTATGCACTTTATGAACCCGGTGCCAATTATGAAACTGGTAGAGATTATTCGTGGTTACAATACTTCTGACGAAGTTACCAAAACCATTATGGACCTGTCGGTTAAACTAAGTAAAGTACCTGTAGAAGTTAACGATTACCCTGGTTTTGTGGCAAACCGCATACTTATGCCAATGATTAACGAAGCTATTGAAACACTTTACAACGGTGTTGCAGGAGTGTATGAAATTGACACGGTAATGAAACTGGGTATGGCTCACCCTATGGGTCCGTTACAACTAGCCGATTTCATTGGTCTTGATGTATGCCTTTCTATCCTTAACGTAATGTACGACGGATTTAAAAACCCTAAATATGCACCATGTCCGTTATTGGTTAACATGGTACGCGCCGGTAAACTGGGTGTTAAATCGGGCGAAGGTTTCTACGATTATTCCGAAAGCAAAAAAGCCGAAAAAGTGGCAAAAATGTTTGCAAAGTAGTATATTTAAAGACGGGTTTTTCAACCCGTCTTTTTTAACTCTGTAAATATTACCATGAATACAAACTGGGATTTCAATATTATATCTGTCACAGGGCTTATGGGGCTTATATTTGTTATAGCAGCCATTATAATGTATTGCTATCCGCCAAAAAAAATAAACCACCTGTACGGATACCGAACTTCAGCCTCTATGGCTTCACAGCAACGATGGGATTTTTCGCAAAAATACTCAACTCGGATTATGTTATGGGGCGGATTATTATTTACGGTAACAGGATTACTGTTTATACTGCTTAAAATACCAATGCTTACTGATACATGTATCGGGCTTTTGGGTGCAGTAATTTTTACTGCTTTTATATTTATTAAAACCGAACGCGAACTTAAAAAGCGTTTTGGTAAAAATTAAACTTTACACAATTGGCAAAAATAGTTCCGTTTAAAGCTGTACGCCCTACGCGCGACAAGGTGAGTTTGGTTACATCGCGCTCATACGAAGAGTATACTCCTGCCGAACTGGCATCACAGCTTGATTATAACCCTTTTTCGTTTTTACACATACTTAATCCTGCTTATGTAAACCTGCACAAAATATCTACCGCTACCAGATTTAAGGGGGTACAGTTAAAATATCAGGAGTTTAAGGAAGAAGATGTTTTTAAAAAGGAACCAAACCCTGTATTCTTTCTGTATGAGATACAAAGCAAAAACAACACCTTTACGGGTATTATAGCAGGCACATCTATAGAAGATTACAAGAACAACGTGATAAAGAAACATGAAGATACGCTTGCCTACCGCGTAGAACTGTTTAAAGATTATCTGCACCAAACCGGCTTTAATACCGAACCGGTTCTTATTACCTATCCGCAAAATAACGAACTGCAGCAATGGATAGACAAACGTAAACAGAAAAGACCATTATACCTGTTCTCTTCCCTTAATAAAGACAAACACACTATTTGGCGTATTAAAGAGGATGAGGAGATACAATGGGTACAGGAACAGTTTGAAAAAATGGGTAACCTGTACATTGCCGACGGGCATCACCGTTCGGCTTCGGCAGAAATGCTGTACGATCAGGATAAGGATTCGGGTAACGCAAACCTGAACCATTTTATGAGTTTCCTGATATGTGAAACCAATTTAAAAATATACGAATACAATCGCATAGTTAACGACCTTAACGGACTTACAAAACATGCCTTCCTTAAAGCTCTGGAAAAAGATTTCACTATAGTGAACAAAGACCAGGAGTTATGGAAACCAAAACAAAAATACCAGTTTGGTATGTATTTGGATGGTGATTTTTATGCTCTTACGTTAAAAAACACTAACTTTAATTCGGTTATGGATGGGCTTGACGCCCAGATTCTTTACACCAAAGTACTTAACCCTTTACTGGGAATTGGCGATTTGCGTAACGATGAGCGCATTGCCTACATACCGGGAAGTAAAGCTGTAACTGCCATTAAGGAAATGGTAGACGGAGGCGATTTTGAAGTAGGCTTTATGCTCTACCCAGCCTCTATAAACGAGATTAAAAAGCTGGCAGACAACAACCTAATTATGCCGCCAAAAAGTACGTATATAGAACCAAAATTCAGGAGCGGACTTGTAGTGTATGAAATTTAAATTTCATATCTTCATGTAACACAAACAGTACTTTTTCTTAGCAAATAGTATTAAATTTGTTATTCGGGACGATACCTAAAATCAGACCCTAAATACCACAATTGAAAAAATGTCGATAAAAGAAAATTTACTTTCCATAAAAGAGGCCCTGCCATCACATGTTACCCTTGTGGCAGTAAGCAAAACCAAGCCTGTTAGCGACCTTATGGAAGCTTATGATGCCGGACAGCGTATTTTTGGCGAAAACAAAATACAGGAAATGACTGATAAGCATGAGCAAATGCCTAAGGACATTGAATGGCATATGATAGGCCACGTACAAACCAATAAGGTAAAATACATGGCTCCGTTTGTTAGCTTGGTACATGGCGTAGACAGCCTTAAACTCCTTAAAGAAGTAAATAAACAGGCTAAAAAGAACAACAGGGTTATAAACTGCCTGCTGCAAATGCACATAGCCGAAGAGGATACCAAATTTGGGCTGTATGAAGCCGAACTTAACGAGATACTGGAGTCGGACGAATTTAAGCAAATGGAAAACATAAAAGTTACCGGACTTATGGGGATGGCTACTTTTACCGACAGCGAACACCAAATTGAAAAGGAGTTTAGTTACCTTAAAGGTATATTCGACAGGTTACAGGAACATCCTGAAAGATCTAACTTCAAACCCGAAACACTTTCTATGGGAATGAGTGGCGATTATAAGTTGGCTATTTCCTGCGGAAGCACCATGATTCGCGTAGGCAGTAGTATTTTTGGTTCAAGGCATTAAATTTTGGGAATTTTATCCGAAATTTGCATCTTTAAAATTTTAAACAGATAAACACACTTTTTGTACGCAATACTTGACATAGAGACGACCGGAGGACAGTATAATGAGGAAGGAATAACCGAGATTGCCATATATAAATACGATGGGCATGAGGTAGTAGACCAGTTTATCAGCCTTGTAAATCCCGAGAAACCCATTCAGCCTTTTGTGGTAAAGCTTACCGGCATTAATAATGCCATGCTTCGCAGTGCACCTAAGTTTTATGAGGTTGCTAAGCGTATTATTGAAATTACCGAAGGCTGTATTATAGTGGCACATAATGCCCAGTTTGATTACAGGGTTCTACGCACTGAGTTTAACCGACTGGGTTATAACTACGAGCGACAGTCACTTTGTACTGTAGAGCTGTCACAAAAACTGTTACCCGAACAAAAATCACACAGCCTTGGCAAGCTTGTCCGTGCACTGGGAATCCCTATGAGCGACAGGCACCGTGCAACCGGAGATGCTATGGCAACCGTGCATCTGTTCAAATTATTACTCTCTAAAGACACTACTAAGGAAATTGTAAAAAGCCTTATTAAAACAGATCAGAAAAAAGGAATCCCTCCTAAGTTGTTTGATATACTGGAAGGCATACCTGCGGTTACAGGACTTTACTACATATATAAAGAAAACGGCGACCTGATATACATCGGTAAGAGCCGAAACATAAAGAAAAGGCTACACCAGCATTTTACAGCAACATCGGGCAAATCAAAACGTATTCAGCGTGACACCTATGCTGTGAAGTATGAGGAAACCGGAAGCGAACTTATTGCCCTGCTCAAAGAATGTCAGGAAATTAAGGTAAATAAACCTGTATACAATCGTGCCCAAAAGAAAACGGTTTTCCCGTGGTCTGTGTACGTTGAAAAAAATAGTGATGGTTACCTATGCCTTAGCCTGCAAAAAACCGACGGACGTAAAAAGGAAGTGGTTTCGTTTTCAAGTGCTACCGATGGTAAAAATGCCCTGCATAGAATTGTGGAACAGTATAACCTGTGCAAAAAAATAAACGGACTTGAGAGTCCGTCGAAACCAAGTTGCTTTGGCCTTGAACTAAATACCTGTAATGGTGCCTGTGTAGGTAATGAACCTGCCGAAGAGTATAACAAACGTGTACAGGAATTTGTAGATAATAACAGCTTTTACAATCAAAGCATGATTATTATAGACCGGGGTCGTACTGTAGAAGAGCGTAGTGCTGTACTTATTGAAAAAGGCGAATATAAGGGCTATGCGTTTTATAACCTCAACTACCAGATCACTAAACCTGATATTTTGAAAAACATTCTTATCCCTATGGATAATAACAGGGATGCAAAAAACATTATTAAAAGCTACATAAGGAAAAAGAAAGCTTTAAAAATAGTGCGTCTATAAGAGTTTTAGTAATTTTGATAGGAATCAAACCCTACTGCATTGAAAAAAGGCATTATCAGCGACGATTTCAGGAAAAAACTACACGTTATAATTTACGAGGCCGATACTCCGGCGGGTCGTTTTTTTGACCTTGCCCTGCTGTTTGTTATCATTATAAGTATAGTGGCTGTAATGCTGGAAAGCGTAACATCTATAAGGCTGCTTCATGGTAAAGAACTTGCCATTACCGAATGGATTATAACCATACTTTTTACGCTTGAATATATTGCACGTATTGTTGCACTCAAAAAGCCTTTAAACTACATTTTTAGCTTTTATGGTATAATCGACCTCATCTCTACCTTACCTAAATATATTGATGTTTTATTCCCGGGCTTAGGTTTCCTTATATCTATCAGGGCACTCAGGCTATTAAGGGTTTTCAGGATTTTAAAACTGAGTCAGTTTGTAGGGGCATCAAACCAATTATTAACAGCACTCCAAAAGAGCCGTGTAAAAATTGCCGTATTTTTGTTTACGGTTGTTATACTCTGTATCATTTTAGGTACACTCATGTTTATAATTGAAGGGCCCGAGAGTGGTTTTACCAATATCCCCATTAGCATTTACTGGACTATAGTTACCCTAACCACCGTTGGTTTTGGCGATATTACACCGGTTACACCTTTAGGGCAGTTTGTATCGGTTATAATCATGATTATGGGTTACGGTATTATAGCCGTACCTACCGGGCTGGTTACCGCACAGTTTATACAGGAACGAAGTGAAAACAGTAATACACAGGTATGCCCCAACTGTAATGCAGACCACCATAAGGATAATGCCAACTATTGCTATAACTGTGGGCATCATTTACATAATTAATTCATGAATAGTACAGATAAAAAATATCTTATTACCGTTATAGGCCCTACAGCCATAGGCAAAACAGCTATGGCCATTGAGCTTGCCAAACATTTTAACTGCGAGATACTTTCGGCAGACAGCAGGCAGTTTTTTAAGGAAATGAATATTGGTACTGCTGTTCCAAGTGAAGATGAACTAGCCGGAGCACCACATCATTTTATACAGAACATTAGTGTTTTTGACGAATATAATGTGGGCGATTTTGAACGTGATGCCATAAATAAGCTCGACGAACTGTACACGCAAAATGATTTTGCTGTATTGGTAGGTGGGTCAGGGCTATACATTGATGCTGTTTTAAAAGGTTTTGACGATTTCCCAGATGTAGACTCTGCCGTGAGACAGGAAATAATTTCCAACTATGAGGAAAACGGAATTACATGGCTACAGCAGGAACTGGAAAAAAGAGACCCTGTACATTATGCCAATGTAGCCAAAGAGAATCCGCAACGTATGATGCGCGCCCTTGAGGTATGTATCAGTTCGGGGAAGCCCTACTCCTCTTTCCTTAACATCAAAAAGAATTCAAGACGATTTACCCCTATTGTTATTGGACTGGATGCCGAAAGGGAAGTAATGTATGACCGCATTAACCGCCGTGTGGACATCATGGTAAACAACGGACTTATTGAAGAGGCAAAAGCACTCTATCCGCATAAAAAGTTAAATGCTTTACAAACTGTGGGATACCGCGAATTATTCAGTTACTTTGACGGCGATTTCACCAAAGAATTTGCCATAGAGGAAATAAAAAAGAATACACGACGCTTTGCAAAAAGGCAAATGACATGGTTTAAACGTACCGAAGGCGTACATTGGTTTGACTTTACTACTAATCCACAGGAAATTATTAATTACATAGAAAACTCACTATAATGCCAATATCTCCACAATTCACATCGGTTTTTACACAAAACTGGGAAATTAATTTTTTACAGTGCCTGCCCAGCGGACACTTAAAACATACTGAACTGTGCAACCTTATGCAGCTTACCGCAGGTGCACACGCCGAACTGGGCGGTATGAGCTTTACCGATATGCAGGTACACGACCAGGCATGGGTACTTAGCCGTATGAGGGTTGAAGTGGATGAACTACCTAAATGGCGTGATACAGTAACTATAAAAACATGGATTTTGGACCTGCAGGGATCACGATCTGTAAGGGCACTGGAAATGTATATAGGGGATAAAAAAGTAGCGGGAGCCCTAACCTACTGGGCGGTTATAAATACCAAACTACGCAAGGCCGAAGCTTTGGTTTTACCTCATGAGCATTTTGAAAAGTATCCGGACAGGATGCCTACACAAGAGCCGTTTAAAAAGGTGGAAATTACAAGAGAAAGTGAAGTGGCTACTGAGAGAACAGTATTACTGTCTGACCTTGATATTGTTTTCCATGCCAATAATGTAAAATATTTGGAATGGTGCCTTGACACGGTAGATTTTAAACCTTTACTAAAACAACAGCTTAAAAGTTTTGACATGAACTACCTAAGGGAACTTAAGCTAGGGGATAAAATATCAATTAGCAGAGGACAGCAGGATAATCAAACTTATTTTACGGTACAAAAAGACGATAAACCTAGTTTTGCCCTGGAGCTTAACTGGGAATAAAGCATAAAAAAAGACTGCCTGAAAAACAAGTATGAGATCGAATTCATAAATTTTTCAGGCAGTCTGCAAAAGTGGATTACTTAGCTTTTATTTTTCTTCTACTTTGTTTTTAACCACTAAACGGAAACCTTCTCCGTGAATGTTAAGAATTTCAACATCCTCATCCGGTTTAAGGTATTTTCTAAGCTTAGCGATATATACGTCCATACTTCTAGACGTAAAGTAGTTATCGTCTCTCCAAATTTTTGTAAGTGCAAGCTCTCTTGGCATTAAGTCATTTTCATGAAGTGCAAGCATTTTAAGCAGCTCATTTTCTTTTGGTGAAAGTTTTATTGGCTCTTCTTTATCAAACGTTAGGAAACGTAGTTTTGAATTAAGGTGGAACCTTCCAATCTGGAACTCAAACTTAGCATTATCTGTTTTAGTTTCAGAAGCCTTTCTTTGAATGATAGCTTTAATTTTCATTAAAAGCACCTCACTGTCAAAAGGTTTGTTTAGGTAATCATCTGCCCCAACTTTGTAACCTTTTAATACATCTTCCTTCATTGATTTAGCTGTAAGGAAAATAATAGGCACTTCTTTATTCTTTTCTCTAATTTCTCTGGCAAGTGTATATCCGTCCTTATAAGGCATCATCACATCAAGGATACAAAGGTCGAAATTGTCCTTTTTAAATTTTTCGAAGCCTTCCATACCGTTTTTGGCTAGTGTAACTTCAAAATCATTAATTGACAGATAATCTTTTAAAACCGCCCCAAAGTTTGGGTCGTCTTCTACTAAAAGAATTTTTTTGTGTGTTTCTTCCATATCTCTTTTTTTAATTTATTAGCGGCATCTTTATAATAAAAGTACTGCCTTTACCTTTTTCACTTTCTACGTAAATGTGACAGTTATGATCGTCTATTATCCTCTTAACGTAGGCTAATCCTAATCCGTGTCCTTTCACATTGTGCAAATCTCCTGTGTGCTCCCTGTAAAACTTCTCAAAAATTCGTTTTTGAGTGGTTTTAGACATTCCCAAGCCCTTATCGGTAATTTTGATCAAAACAAAATCCTTTACGTTCTCGGTATAAACATCTATTTCAGGTTCGCCCTCAGAATATTTAATAGCATTGTCAAGAATATTCACTATTACATTAGTAAAGTGTACATCATTTAACAACACTGTTGTTCTGGTTGCATGGAAATGGCGTGTTAACTGCCCTTCCCTTGCTTCAATAATTAAATGAACGTGCTCTATAGCATCTTCAATAATATCGTGTATATCGGCCTGATCTTTAGTCAGGTCAAGTTCTTTTCTGTCCAGTTTAGAGATTTGAAGTACATTCTCAACCTGAGAGTGCATTCTTTTATTCTCTTCCCTAATCATTTGCAAGTACCGCTGTACCTTTTCGGTATCGCCTAAAATTTTTGGGTTCTTAATCGCATCCAGTGCAAGGTTTATTGTTGCAATAGGCGTTTTGAACTCATGTGTCATGTTATTAATAAAATCGGTTTTAATTTCCGATATCTGCTTTTGTTTAATAAGCTGGTTAATGGCACTTAAATAAGCAATAATGATAATGAGCGTAAATACAATTGACAATGATGTTATACCCAGAAGCTTTGTTAATATATACTTTTGTTTATTAGGAAAACTAACATTAAGCCTGTAATCGGGTTTATCTCCTACACCACTGCTTCCTGAAAACAATGTTATACCATAATGACTTTCTTTAAAGCTAAATCCCTTAGACTGCATTTTTGTAGCAAGCCCGTCCTTGTAAACAACATATTCAAAATGAGTGTCAATACCATCACGTTCCATCTCGTTTTTTAGTGTGCTTACCAACGACTCTTCAGGAATACGGCTTTCTATTGGCCTACCTTCATTATAATAATTAAAAAGTAGCTGAATTTTAAGGCTTTCCTTTTTTTCATTCTCCTTTTTGGCATTATTCATCGACTGCTTAACAGCATCAATAGTCATGCCATTTTCACCCGAATTTTCTGTTAAAGAATCGTTTTTTGAAACCGATGCATTATCAATCATTTCCAACTCTTCTTTATAGCTCTGAGCTATTATGTCTGAGTATATTATATTGTTTCGTTCTCTTATATTTCCTTTATAAAGATAATTGGCAAAATCAGCCTGATTTGGCGGATGTCCTACACTATCCCTTATATGACTATATAATTTGTAAAAGTTTTCTTTTTCCTCACTTTCCAGCTTTATAGAAACTTTATTCATTACCTGCTGAACGTGCGATTTAAATTGCTCTTCTCCGTTTTTAAATGATATATTAATCCAGTATAACTGTACTAAAATGATACCTATCAATGAAAGGCTCATAAAAAATACTAATAACCGGAATCTTGTTTTATTCATCAATACAAAATTAACATTTTAACAATTATACTCTTAATATATTAACCAAAGATTAACAACGATAGCATTTTTTACATTTTATTCAATTCTGTAAAAATTTTATATGCTTCATTTTTAGCTGTATCCCTGTCAACATTATGTATTACATAGTCACTTAAAGATGCTTTTTTTTCTTCGTCCCACTGGTTTGACATTCTACTCATTACCTGCTGTTCGGTCACATTGTCACGTTGCATGACTCTTTTTATTCTCAGGTCTTTAGGCGCTGTCACCAGTATTATTTTATCACAGTCTTTATAACTCCCGCTTTCAAATAATATTGCGGCTTCCTTTATCACAAAATTTTGCGAATTATGCATTTTCACCCACTCCAGAAAATGTTCTTTTACTTTTGGATGGATAATACTGTTTAGTATGGTAAGTTTATCGGGGTTATTAAAAACAACCCCTGCCAATTTGGCTTTATCAGGCAAACCATTTGTAAAAACTGTTTCGCCAAACGCTTTCTTAACTTCAGTAACAGCAGCCGGCAGGAACAATATTTTTTTTGCCTCTTCATCGGCTATATATACCGGCACACCCAGTGAAGCAAAATAGTTTGCCATGGTGCTTTTACCACTACCTATACCTCCCGTTAAGCCAATAATTTTTGTACCCATATTATTTGAAAAATAATTTAGGAAATGCTGTTTCCGGTTTTTGCTTTAACAACTGTACTTTATATAGTGATAATGCATAACCGGTGCCGTAACCATAAAACTGAATAAAGACTGCCACAACCGAAAGTAAACCTATTTTAAGGCTTTTATTTTGTATGGCCGACAGTACAAACAGTAAACAGAAGTACAAAATATAAACATCTATAAAAAAATGCACATTAATTAACAGTACTATAAGAGAAAGAAGTAGTCCAAACATAAAAAGTGACGGAAATAAAAATACCGGCTTTTTATATTCGGGATGCCAAACATCCAGTATTGGTCTTGCCTTTCCAAACTTGTTTACCTGTATGTAAAACTTGTTCCAGTCTATACGTCGTTTGTGGTATACATAGCTATTTTTAAAAAGCATGGTGGTAAATCCCTGTTTCCATAAACGTATTGAAAGATCGGGGTCTTCACCCGGATGAATGTTACCAAAACCTCCCGAAGCCTCAAATGCTTTTTTGGAAATTCCCATATTAAAACTACGGGGCTGAAACTTTTCTATTTTTTCTGATTTTCCTCTTACTCCACCTGTAGTTAAAAAAGAAGTCATTGTAAAGTTGATAGCTTTTTGCACATCGCTAAAAGAATCAAGCGCTGCATCGGGTCCGCCAAAACAATCAGTATATTGCTTTTCAAGATTATTGGCAACACTTTGCATGTATTGCGGTGGCAGTATACAATCAGAATCCAGAATAATAAAATAATCTCCCTTTGCTACCCTCATACCGTAGTTACGGGAATCTCCGGGACCACTATTGGGCTTAAAATAATAGGAAACACTAAGCCTGTCGCTGTAATTATCAACAACATTTTTACAAGTAACAGTAGAACCGTCTTCTACAATTACAACTTCAAACTCTGATTTAAATGTTTGGACTGTAAGGCTTTCCAGTAATTCCTGTATTTCGTCGGGCCTGTTGTAAACAGGTATAACAAGAGAGAAAAACATTAAGCTAGCTTTTTTTAACAAAGTTAGTCTTAAAAAAGTAAAAAGCCACCATAAAACTGGTGGCTTTTCTATTTTTTTTAAACAAATGTTTAAAAGGTATATTTTATAACAGTCTTACTGTTTTTTAATCACCCTAATTGTTTTTGTTGCAGTATCGGTAGCAACATTTACAAGGTAAGTACCATCTTGTAGTGCACTCATATTTACTGTACCCTCAAGAGCATTTACTTTTTGTGAAAGCACTTCCTGTCCTACCATGTTATACACTTTTACTGTAGTGATTTGTGATGAGTAAGATATAGTTAAGACATCTTTAACCGGGTTAGGCCAGTAAGTAAACGATGCTAAATCAAACTCTTTAGAATCAAGCGTAATTGTTACCGTTACAGCAAATGGTTCACTGCTACAACCGTTTACAGTTTGCACTGCATAATAAGTTGTTTCGTTCTCTACCTCTGTACCTTCTGTAAGAGGATTTTCTCCAGAAAGAGCATCTTCCTCGTTTGCATACCAGGTAATTTCACCACCTTCAACACCGGTTACTTCAATATCTTCAATAGCAGCACCATAACCGTTTTCTACTTCGATATCCTGCATCTCATCTCCCTGTGGAGCCGGAATTATATTTATGGTAATAGCTACTGCTACTCTTTCACTTTCACATCCGTTTACTATTTGAGATGCATAGTATGTTGCTGTTTCTAAAGCCGTATCTTCTGCAAGGGCTTCACCTTCTGTTTCGTTTGCATACCATACAATATTGCTATCTTCTGTAAGAAGATTTGCTACTGTTGCAGCACCACAAAAATCAAGCTCTTCACCAACATCAGGAAGTTCTGTAACATTAACGGTAACCTCTACATCTGCATTAACAGAACATCCAAAGATGTTAGTCATAGTTGCAGTATAATTTACAATTCCTGCAGTTTCAGATTTAAAGTATACTGTTGCAGCATTTTCACCTTCAGTATAAGGCTGTGTAGCTTCTTCATCTAAATACAGATTTTCAACTGATGACCATGTTACTTCATAATCTACATGATGAGCGAAACGAATGTTAGGCCTTTTCTCAGAAGATCCATTAGAACTGTATGATGTAAGAGCATCAAAACTTGCTACTCCAGCTGGAGTCACATTGTCTTTAGCACCATAATAAACACTGTCAAAATCAGTATCAGTTGTCTTAGTTCTGGTACCGCTTCCGTTTCCGTTGTTACCTTGGTTATGAACAACTTCTACTATAAGGTTACCACCATTCCAAACATAAGGTGTAGTTAAAGTAAAGTCTACAAATCCTGTTGTTCCGTTTACAGGAGTAAAGTTTTGATTATAAACAGTAGTCAATAATGTCGAATCTATAAATCCGCCTTCCATGTTAGCATTAGTTGTAATACCTAATCTAATAGTTAGATCGTTACATGCATCATCAGTAGAAGCAAAGAAATCAAAAGCTATTGTATTAATTTCTGCACCTACAAAAATACCCTGAGCCATAAGCTCTTGTTCTGTATATAGAATTTGGGTTTTTACTCCTCCGTAAAAAGCACTAAATGGATTAGGGTAACTTGTTGTAGACGGAGCTGTAGTACCATCTCCGATAACAGTTTCAGCAGAGTATTCACTATTTACTACTGATAATGGTATAACTGTCGATCCGCAAGCTTCAAAGCTTTCTTCTGCAAATTCTACATCCTCAGGTAAAGGATTCACCTGTACTGTAAATGTTATTACATTTATACAGCCAGAGTCTGCATCTGTAGCTGTAACAGTATAAGTTGTTGTTACTTCAGGAGAAACTGCAAGCTCTGCCCCTGTTAAATCTCCAGGCATCCATGCATAAGTATACCCTTCGTTATCACTTACAGCAGTAAGTGTAGTACTGCCTCCGTTACAAATTGCATCCTGAGTAGTACTAATTATAACAGCCGGAGCTTCGTTAACAACTACTTCAACCTCTTCACGCTCTGAAAAACATAAACCATTACCATTAAAGATAAACTGTGGTCTTACAGAATATGTATTTACTGTACCACCTTCAGTTGTTGCACATGCATCTGCTCCCGAAGTTGACGATGAGAAATAATGGGAAATTGTAGATACATACTCAGTCGCATCTGATTTTACGGTTCTACTCATTGTAGCACCTGACGATGGATTACCATGACAAAACTCTACAACTATATTTGATGTACCATCCCAGTTAAAAGGAGTATTGAAATAGAATGTATTTATACCAGAAACCGGCATGTATACAGCATTAGTATAAACAACACTAAAGTCATTATTTGCTACAAAACTCTCCATAGCTGTAGCTGTAGAAGCACCTATTTTTATAGTAAGGTCTCTCATTGCATATGAACCTACAGAAGTTACATCTAAACCAATAGAGTTTATATTACCTGCAGATAGTCCTGACGCTGTAAGCTCATCTGCTGTTATAAGGTGCTGTGTATGGTTATTACTCCATGATGAATAGAATGGATTAGAATTAGTACTTGTTGTACCACTACCATTACCAACCTTTACGTTTGCCCCAAGAGATACTTGTGCACTACTCACGTAGTAAGAAGTTGTCTCTGTTATGTAAGGTGTTTCAAACACATTTCCTGTTGCTAAAAGTTCACCACCTTCAGCCTCAGCATACCAGTAAATATCACCATTTGTAGTAGATGCCTCTAACACGGTAGTTCCCTGACCACAAATATCAGCAGGCTCTTCAATAGTTAAATCAGTTTGCTCACATGGAGTCATTGCAAGTACAGGACCAACCCAATCACTAACAGTATCAGTATCACAGCTGGATCTAATCCAAATATAGTTCATTACGCCTAAAGGTAAATCTGCAACTGTTGCTGTTAGCACACCTGCCTCAACGCTACCTGTCACCTCAACATCTGAAGCAGGCATTTCGTTAGACTGAGAAACATAGTATTCATATCCGTTAGCAGGAGCTACAGGAGCTGCTGTCCATGAAACCTGAGCTGATGAACCATTTAATTCATTTAAAACAGGATATTGCGGTAACGCACAAGCAGGCTCTACATCAACTTTAAAGTTATCTATATAGAACCTGATATCTGGTGAAGTATCTTCACTATATCCGTAAAAACCTATTTTAACAATACCTGTGTAACCTTCTAAAGAAATAAATTGGTGTACACCACCTGCAGGGATATTATCATTATCAAATGTTACAAGTACATTAGCCTCGTCCCATGTTAATCCGCCATCGGTAGAGATGACTACCTGACCATATTTGTCTTCCATATCAGTAACAGGTGTACTACCGGTCCATGGAAGTATTGAAGCATCAAACTCTAACTGGTAGGTTATAGAACCGTCACCTAGATCAAAAGCCGGAGAAATTATCCACTCATTATCTTCATCATAAAGATTAATAAGAGCAGCTGTACCGTTACTATTTGACCCTGAATTATTATAATTACCATTTGTCCAAGTACTTGAACTTCCGGTTAAAGTAACTGCAGTGCCAAGCGCTCCGGTTTTTTCCTGCCAGCAGCTATCTTCTGTATTGCCATCGTAATCACTAAAATCATACACATAAGGAAGTGTAGTAACATCACACTCTGTAACAAACGAACCTCCACTTACCCATTCACTTTCTGATCCGTCACAGTTACTACGTACCCAAAAATAATATTCGGTTAAAAATTCTAATCCGTTTACTGTTACGGTAGTTGCATCTGCTATATTCCCAGACACTTCTGTAGTATCATCAGGAGCCTCATTTGTAGTAGAATAATAGTAATCAAATCCTCCGGCAGGTAAATCGGCCGCAAATTCCCATGATAACATTACATTATCTAAACCTACAGTAGCTGCAAGATTTTGTGGTGTGTTACATGATACTTCGGTAACACTTAAATTATCAAGAGCTATTGCTTGCTCATCACCTCCGCCTCCGTCATTTCTCCATTCAAAAACAATTCTTGCAACTCCTCCCTGATATTGATCTACATTTACAACAAAAGAAGCTGAAATAAACTCTCCTTCAGAAAGGTTTAACTGAGCTACTTGCTCTCCACCAGAAGATGAAGATATTTGTGAACCAGCCTCTAACGTATAAGTTGTAGGTACAACCCAAACCCTAAGATAGTCATAAGTACTTTCTCCTCCACTTTTCCAGTCAAAAGAAATTTCAATCTGTGCAAGATCTTCAGGAATTACAACATCTCTATAAGCCTGTACTACAGAAGTAGTATGGCTATATGAATTAGTAACACCACCATCATTACTTACGTAAAGTGCAGACGTGCCTCCGTTATTTACAGCATCACCAACAAACCACTGATTAGTTTCTTCACCATTATTTAGAGTTAATGAAGTTCCGTCTTCAAAATCTTCTTCAAAAGGTAAAGCTACAGGTGTATTTAAACTGGTAAATTCAACAGGACCAACCCATCCTGTAGTACCATCAGTACTACAGTTAGATCTAACCCATGCATAATAATGTGTTACCGGAGTAACATCAATATCAACCTGATTATCTACTACATTCCCGGTTGGTTCTGTAGTATCTTCGGGAGCTGTAGCCTCCTGAGAGATATAATAATCATACCCTCCTGAAGGTGCAGTAAACAATGCCGGCCAGCTTAAAGTGGCAGAATCTGCCGTATAATCTGTAACCTCTAAACCACTAACAGGCATACATGCTGGTGGTGGTGACATTACAAACTGAACTTGTGGTTTAAAACTGTTTGTTGAATACAAAGCTGAATTACAAAGACCGCTTGTATCACTATAATAGTATCTGCTACTGGATGATTCGTCTCCATAAACAAACACGGTACCATGCTGAACTCCACTACCTGAAGTATAAGTCGCCGGACCATAACACAGGTTAATTACAATATTACTAACACCGTCATATAAAAACGGAGTGTCAAATGTAATCATGTTATATCCTGTGGCTGACGGACTGTAATCTCCATTATAAACCTCTGTAAGTTCCCCGTTGTATTGCTGAGAAACATTTGTAGCATTTGTAGTAGCAAGACTTACTACATAGTCAGGAAGCGTTTCGGTTACCGAAGGAGTAGCTACATTCCAGCCTAACTGGTTAATGTATCCGGCTCCCCCGCCAGCTTCCTGTATTTCCTCGGCAGTATAAACTACCTGATAACGGATATACTTGTAGTAAGCTGTAGTAGGACCTAAGCCCACTGATGAGTTGTTAGCACTAACGGCATCGCCGGTTCCCAAAGTAATTGTTTGAGCATTTAACATACCCGGTAAGGTGACCAGGAACATAAAGAATAACGAATGCAATAGCATGCTCCGTCCCTTTATGCTTTGGCATAAGGTAATTCTTTTCATGAATAATTTGGTTTTAATTAATTAGTTTGCTAAAAATATAAAAAATAGACTACAAAAAGTTTCATTTTTAACATTTTTCTGGTTTTTTATTAAAAAAACTACATTTGTTATATTTTAATGAAAATTAACTGTTAAAGTTTATTTTTAATTAAAAATTCAATTATTCAATAATCATAAAATGTTATGAATTTTAAACTAATGTTAAAAAAATATTAATTTGTTTTATATTAAATGCAAAAAAGCCACCTGAAATCAGGTGGCTTTTAGAGTAAATTCATAAATAACCTTTTTGAAAAGTTATTTTATCAATTTAACAAACTATTGCTTTTTAATAACTCTAATAGTTTTTGATGCATTTTCGGTATTTACTATTACTATGTAGCTACCGTCTGAAAGACCACTCATATTAATAGTTCCCTGTAGTGCATTTATTTGTTGTGACATAACCGGCTGTCCTAATAAATTATAAACTGTAGCCGAAGTTATACTTGATGAGTAAGAAACATTAAGTACATCTTTTACCGGGTTTGGCCAGTAATTAAAGTTAGTTGTTTCAAAATCTCTTGCATCAAGTGTTATAGATACTGTTACTGCAAACGGTGCACTACTACAGTCGCCTATAGTCTGTACAGCATAGTAAGTACTACCTGATGTTACAACAAAATCAGAAGAAAGCGGGTTTTCGCCGTTCATTGCATCTTCCATAGAAGCATACCAGTTTACCTCAGCACCTTCAGCAGCAATCACTACTAAGTCTTCTATAACAGCATCATTATCCGCCATTACTTCTACATCCTGCATATCCTCACCTTCAAGATCTGGTACAGTATTAATTGTTACATTAACCGCAGCTCTTACAGCACTTTCACATCCTTCATACATCATAGCTGCATAATACATACCACCATCCATAAGTTCTGTCTCGGCAGCTAGAGGCTCACCACCTGTTTCGTCTGCATACCACATAATATCATCACCGTCAGCCATTAAGTCAGCCACAGTAGCACTTCCACAGAAAGCTTGTTGAGCATCGGCCATTGGAGTTTCAACTACGTTAACAAATACTGCCACCGGAGTTCTTACAAGGCTTTCGCAACCGTCTACAGTTTGAGATGCAAAGTATAAAGCAATACCAGCCTCAAGTTCTGTTTCAGGAGCTAATGCCTCACCACCTTCAAAATCTGCATACCATTGAACGTCTGTACCAGTAGCCATTAAATCAGCAATAGTACCTGCGTTACATATTAATTGTACATACTCTTCTACAACCGGAGATGGTGTTGTGTTTACAGTAGCTGTTACTGCTACTCTTACAGCACTTTCACAACCGTTTACTGTTTGTGAAGCATAATATACTGTAGCATCGTTAAGCATTACAGTTTCAGCAAGTGCATCTCCGCCGGTAGCAGAATAGTACCAGTTAATCATTTCACCCTCAGCAGTTAAATCTGCTACAGTAGCACCTGCACAGAATACCTGAGAAGCCTCAGCCGTTGGAGCCGGAGTTACAACGATTGTAAGATCTGTTGAAGCAGAAACCGAACAACCAAACTCGCTTGTTACAGTAACTGTATAGTTAGCATCTGCCAAAGCATAGTAGTATACTGTTGCTGCTGGCTCACCCATATAAGGTACTGTAGCTGCCGCATCAGAATATAATCCGCCTTGTGGCGACCAAATATAATCTACAGGGTTAGTAGCACCTGTAATGTTTACATTATATTCTTCATACTCACCAAAACCTGTCCATGCACATGATGATGTTGCCTCAGACTGTGTATTGTAGCTACATAGTACTCTCATTCTTGTAGTACCGTTGTAAGCTGTAGTAGGTATGGTTATATCTCCCGTTACAGTTGTAGATGAAGTTACACCCGATGTAGTTGTGAATACACTTTCGTCTTCACTGTAAACACCATCCTGGTTGTAATCAATCCAAACTCTTAAATACTGACTCCATGTTGCACTACCTGTTTGCATTGATAGTGTATAAGTGTCACCACCAGTTACGTTTGCAGTAAGTGCACTGTAGTAAGTATAATCTGCAGCTGCATCACCTGAATCATTGTTTGTAATATTTGCAAATGAGAAACTGTTTAGGTAGTCACCAGATGCACCAGGGTTGTTCATTGAAATTTCACAGTACTCTTCTGCAATAATTGTACTACCTCCTGAAGCTGCAAGTGCAACAACAGAATTTTGACAAACATCTGCCATATCAGGAGTAACAGAAACTGCTACCGGAAGCGGGTTAACTACAATTGTTATCTCTCCTACTTCCACACAACCTGAATCAGGATCTGTAGCTGTTACCATATAAGTAGTAGTTTCTACCGGAGATACTGTTTGCATAGCACCAGTTAAGTTACCAGGCATCCATACATACTCGTAGTTCATGTTGTCACTAGATACCGAAATATCTGTACTCTCTCCTTCACATATTGTTGATTCACTAGCCATAAGCATAACATCCGGAGCATCAGTCACAGTAGCTGTAACCGCCATTCTCGGGCTTGAACATATAGCTGTACCATTAATTATCATTTGAGCTCTGTTTGCACTGGTAGTTGTATTACCAGAACCACCTACAGCACCTGTAGTTGCTGCACAAACAGCATCTGCAGTTTGGTTATCTGCATAAGTATAAGTTGTACCTGTATACCCTGCATTGTCATATAATACTGTTGATGATGAACCTCCAAAGTTTACGTTGCTGTAACAAACCTGTACAACAATGTTACTTGTACCATCCCAAGCAAACGGAGTAGTAAACGCATAAGTGTTTACACCAACTGTTAACGGCTGAGCCGCATTAGTATATACCTGAGTTAAACCGTCAACATGAGTATTTGTAGCTTCATTTTGAGTTGTAGTACCAACACTTACCGCAAAGTTGTTGAAAGTAGATGTACCTAAGGAAGTAATTGTAAAGGCTACCGAATTAATAGGACCTGCATATAAACCTGCCGCTTGTAAATCAGAAGCTCTTAATATATATTGTGTTTTAACACCACCCCAACCATGATAGTATGGAGAGCTACCACCACTTGAACTAGTGCTTTCACCAGCACCAAAGGTTAAATCAGTATCGGCAACAGGAGAACCTGCACTTACATAAAAATCAGTAGTTTCTGTAACTAAAGGAGTAGTAAACATTTCTCCCTGTCCTAACATAGTACCACCTTCGGCAGCATCATACCAGCTTAATACACCATCAAGTTCGGTAGTTGCAGAAAGTTCTGCTTCTCCCTGTCCGCAAACAGTACCACCTTCTGTAGTAAGTACTTCAGGGTAATCACACATAGTAGTAAACACCTGAGCTACACTCCAGTCACTGTAAACATCTGTACACTCTGTTCTTACATATACATAGTACATTGTAGATGGCATAAGTCCTGTAACATCTACAGAAGTTTCTGTTGTCATATCACCTGAAGCCGGAGCAGTATCTGTAGTAACAACTGCATACTCATAACCTGTAGGAACACCTACAGTTGGAGCTTCCCATGAAAGTGATACACCATTTTTAGTAACGTTAGCAGGAGCTGCCACTACAGGAACATCACAAGACGGAGTTTCCTCTACAAGTATGTTTGTAATATGGAAATCATAATCCGGTGAGTTATCTGTTGGTCCGTCAGTACCCTGGAAACCAATCTGAATCGTTTGCCCTACAAAATCAGTAAGCGGTAAAGTGAAATCAGTAAGAGAGTTTGTTAAAGTAGCTGTGTTAGCTGCTTCAAATACATAAAGTGAAGTCCATGTAGCGCCACAGTCAGTACTAACAAGTACGTTAACTTTATCATCAGTACCCTGCATACCGTCAGAGTCTGCACTACCGCTATTATAGTTAGTTATAGCAGCCTTGAATTTAAGTCTTGAATTTACAGTTAGTGCAATTTTAGGACTTATTATCCATGAGTTCTTAGTATTAGTATATAAATTGATTTTTGCAGTTTTAACACCTAAGTTAGTGTTACTTACCCAGTCTGAAGTCAATCCGGCAGGGTTAGCGTTTGTAGGCTCTGTACCAGCAGATGTAGTAATTGAAGCCTCAAACCACCCCGGTACAGCAGTACCTAAGTTAGAACCTGTAAAATCGGTAAAATCATTTGCAACAGGTAAACCTGCAGCAACACCCGGTACATTTACTGTTAAAGTATTAGTATCGGTAGTTACGTTGATTAAAGTATTGTATGGGTCAGAACCACAACGGTTGTACTCATATACTTTTACATAATACATAGTACCACAAGCTAAACCTGAAACGGTTACTGATGTACCTGTACCATCATAAACAATTTGCTGACCAGCACCGGCAAAAGTACTGTTTGCAGCATAAGCAGCAATACCTACACCATCTGCAGGATCTGTAATTGGTGTATCACTTACTACAACCATTCTGCGACCACCATCACCGCTTGTCCAGCTAAGTGCCATAGAAGTAAAACCAATATTACCTGTCACTAAAGCTGAAGCCTGTGTAGCAGGAGCTATTTGCGGAGTTAATGTTACTACTGTAGAGTAAGCATCTTCTGCACTGTTTGTACAGGTAACTTTTAAACGATATTGAATATCTGCTCCTGCATAAGCTGCCGGAGTATAAGCAACAGTAGTTGCACCTGTACCACCTGTAGCATTAGCCCAGTTAGCACCTGCATCTGTAGATTCCTGCCACTGGTAAGTAATACCCGGTAAAGCATCAGTAGCTCCGGTTACCGAAATAACTGAAGGTGTAGCTCCAGTACATACGTAACGTAAAGCAGGGTCGTTTACTGTACCACCCGTTGGAGTACCTGAACATGGTGGTGGTGGGTCAAACCTGTAACCATTACCATTACCAGGCCATGCACTTGCAGTAGAAGTAGAAGTAGAAAGACCATTCAAAGCATTTTGATAATTGCCCGAACCACCTGTTCCGTTTTCTATACCAATAGATCTTCCTGTATTAACAGTACCGGTTGTAGAACCATATAAGAATTCAACTCTACCAGGGTTTGTTGAAGCCGGTCCATATATAACAACCATGTAATTAATATAGTTTGAACTAGTTTCACTAAATCCATTAGCTACAGCATTACGCCATTCAAAGGCATAAATATCTGTACCTATGGAACCGTGAACCATACTACCTCCACCAGTTGGGAAGTTAGCCCCACCGTCGCCAAACCAAGCAGCTAAAGTGTTACTTGGAGCAGTAGTAGAAAAAAGGTTACTGGCACCACGGCTTTGTGATGAACTAATACCCATTTGGTCTCCCATACCAACCCATCCGTTGGTACAAAAAGTTGCCTGAGTAAAGGTGTTACCATCGTAGGTAAACGAGAAAGGAAGAGTAACCAAAACGGCACCATCATCCTGATTGTTTGACATACCTGTACTTAACCCGGCATTGGTGTTAATTACTGTACCACCCGCTATTTGGGTATAGGTAAGCCCAGTAAGGTCGGTTTTAACATAAGCACTTACCTGCGCAAATGCTTCATTACCCGTTGCAAAGAAAGCGATACAAAACACAAGGCAATACCATAGTTTCATACCCCTTTTTGCAAAGGAAGTTTGTGTAGTTTTTTCCATGTAACATCAAGTTTTAATTAATTGTTAATAAAATTATAATTTTTTACCCTAAAAAATTGATAATATAACAATAGGTGACATTTTTATTAAAAAAATTGATTTTGTTACATTTCATTAAATTTTTTACACAATATTCCTTTTTTATCTAATTATTTATTTTTTAAATAATGTTTTTATGCTAATTTTTTAACAGACAATTTTGTCAAAATGAAAGTAAAACCCTAAAATGAATAAAAAAAAGTCCCGATAAGGGACTTATTGTATAATATACCATAAAAGTTTAAAAATTATTCCTGTTCAGGATATAACATATCCATAACTTTTGCGCTTACTCCGGTAGAAGAATATCCTCCGTCGTGAAATAAATTTTGCATGGTAACCATTCTGGTAAGATCTGAGAAAAGTGTTATACAGTAATCTGCACACGATTCGGCATCTGCATTACCCAGCGGAGCAATAGCATCTGCATAATCGTAAAAATCGTTAAACCCTTTAATACCTGTACCTGCCGTTGTTTTTGTAGGCGACTGTGATACTGTATTAATACGTACTTTTTTCTCTACTCCATAGTGGTAACCAAAGCTTCTGGCGATAGATTCGAGCATAGCTTTAATATCAGCCATATCAGTATAGAAAGGATAAGTTCTTTGTGCCGCCATATAAGTTAAAGCTACTACACTCCCCCCCTCATTAATAGCATCAAGATGTTTTGCTACACTAAGCATTTTATGCAGTGATAGTGCCGAAACATCTACACCTTTCATAAAATAATCGTAGTTAGAATCCACATAAGGTATTTTTTTACGAATGTTTACACTCATACCTATAGAGTGAAGCACAAAGTCTATTTTACCTCCCAGTATTTCCTGAGCTTTAGTATATAAATTCTCTAAATCCTCCGTATTAGTAGCATCTGCAGGGATTATCTGTGAGCCGGTTTTTTCGGCAAGCTCGTTAATTTCTCCCATTCTCATGGCTATAGGAGCATTAGTTAACACAAAAGTTGCACCCTGTTCATGAGCCTTTTCGGCAATTTTCCACGCTATAGAATTTTTATCTAAAGCTCCGGTAATAATACCTCTTTTACCTTTTAACAGATTATTCATAATTTAAATTATTTTGGTTAGAAACAAAAAACCCTGCAAATTGCAGGGTTTCCCATATGCTTTATTGTATACTTTCAATAGGCACAACCTCATTTACATCGGCTTTATAATCTACTCCTTCGTAGTCAAAACCAAACAGGTTGTAAAAATCTTTTCTGTACCCCTCAAGATCACCAATTTCATTTAGGTTTTCGGTTGTAGCCTGTTCCCAAAGTTCGGCAACTCTTTGTTGAATATCATCACGCATTTCCCAGTCATCTATTCTAATACGTCCTTTCTCGTCTACAGGGATAGCACCACCTGTATAAAGTCTGTCGGCATATAAACGCTGCATTTGCTCTACAGTACCTTCATGAAGACCTGCTTCTTTCATGGTTTTGTAAAGTAATGAAATGTATAACGGAATTACCGGTATAGCCGAACTTGCCTGAGTTACTAATGCTTTATTTACGGATACAAATGCTTTACCGTTAATATCTTTAAGTGCATCTGAAATTTCGAATGCTGTAGCTTCAAGATGGTCTTTTGCACGACCAATAGTACCTTTTCTGTACACCGGTTCTGTAAGTGCAGGGCCTATATAAGAGTAAGCCACTGTAAGTGCTCCATCTGCAAGTGCTCCGGCATCTTTAAGCGCTTTCATCCACATAGCCCAGTCTTCACCACCCATTACGGTTACAGTATTCTCAATATCATCATCCTTACATGGCTCGATAGAAATTTCTGAAACCTTGCCGGTATGGAAGTCTACCGTTTTATTACTAAATACTCCGCCTATAGGCTTAAGTACGCTACGGTGAGTTACACCTGTATCAGGATGAGTACGTACAGGAGAAGCAAGACTGTAGATTATTAAGTCTACCTGTCCTAAATCTTCCTTAATAAGATCTATTGTTTGTTTTTTAATTTCGTTTGAAAAAGCATCACCGTTAATGCTCTTAGCATATAAACCGGCTTTGTGAGCTTCTTTTTCAAAAGCTGCCGAGTTATACCATCCCGGTGATCCAGGTTTCCCTTCGCTTGGTGCCTTTTCAAAGAACACACCTATTGTAGATGCGTCACTACCAAATGCGCTGGTAATTCTTGATGAAAGTCCAAATCCGGTTGAAGCACCAATAACCAGTACTTTTTTAGCACCGTTTATTGCTCCTTTAGACTTTACATATTCAATTTGATTTTTTACGTTTTGCTCAGCTCCCGTTGGGTGGGCAGTTAAGCAAATAAATCCTCTCATTCTTGGTTCTATAATCATACCCTCAAGTATTTTTTATCAAATGCAATTATTTCACTACAAATATAACCTGTTTTTTCAGTTGAGCAACGCTCTGGCGTGGTTAAGAGCCGAATCGGTAATATCTTTACCCGAAAGCATTTCGGCAATCTCCCTAATCCTTTCATCCTCAGTTAAAAGCTTAAGTTCAGACACAGTAGTATCTCCCTGTATACTTTTAAACACTTTATAATGCTGAGCACCTTTTCCGGCAATTTGGGGCAGGTGTGTAATGGCAAATACCTGCATATCACTACTCATTACCTTCATGATATCACCCATTTTATTGGCAACCTCACCCGAAACTCCGGTGTCAATCTCATCAAAAACAATAGTTGGAAGCTGAGAATAATCAGCCAGTACGGCTTTTACCGCAAGCATAATTCTAGACATCTCACCACCGGATGCTACCTTTTTAAGCAGCCCGAAATCAGTACCCTTATTAGCTGAGAACAGCAGGCTTATTTCATCCTTACCATTTGGTTGATAAGTATCCTTATGGGTAATATCAAAATTAAAACGTGCGTTTGGCATTCCAAGTTGCGCCAGTATCGCCATAACCCTGTCGGTTAACACAGGGATGGCTTTTTGCCTGTTTTCAAACATAACAAGAGCCGTAGCATCAGCATCGGCTTTTGCTTTTTCAAGTTCGGCTTCAAGCCTGTTGATAGACTCGTCTAGCTCATCGGCTTTAAGCACTTTGCCATCCAGGTCTTCACGAATAGCAATAAGCTCTTCTACCGTAACTACATTGTGCTTTTTTTGCAGGCTATATATTAACTGTAATTTCTGGTTTACCAGTTCAAGTTGTTGAGGGTCGTCTGCCAGATTTTCTGCATCTTGAGACACCTCGTTGTTTATATCGTCAAATTCTATAAGCAGGCTCGAAATACGTTCGTGGAAATCGTTATACTGCTTACTGATTCCGCTTATTTTTTGTAGAGCATTTTTAATCTCTTTCAGGTTTTGCAATGCTCCCATTTGCTCTTCATTAGCTATGGAAAGCACTTTAGAAAGCGATTCCTTTAAAAACTCTACATTGCTTAGCTTTTCCAGTTCGGCTTCCAGCTCTGCCTGCTCCCCTTCTTTAAGGTTAGCCTCAAGAAGCTCATTAAGCAGAAATGTATTATAGTCGGCCTCCTTAGCAAGAGCTTCTTTTTCTTCCTTGGCTTTTTTGAGTCCGCTTTGTGCCTGTCTTACTGCCGAAAGCTGTTTTTTGTATACTGCCAGGTGCTGGGCATTTTTACCAATAGCATCAAGTATTTGAAGTTGGTACTGCTCGTTTGACAGTTCGCGGGTTTGTTGCTGCGAATGTATATCGATAAGGAAATCGCCCAGCCCCTGCAACTCCTGCAGGTTAACCGGACTATCATTCACAAAAGCGCGCGATTTACCCGAAGGAAGTATCTCCCTCCTGATTATGGTAATATCCTCATAATCGAGGTCGTTTTCCTGAAAAAATTCCTGAAGATTGTAACCGCTTATTTTAAAATGTGCTTCTACCACACACTTTTGTTCTTTATCCTTAAGCGATGTTAAATCGGCGCGTTTACCCAATATTAAACCAAGTGCACCTAAAATAATAGATTTACCGGCTCCTGTCTCACCTGTAATTACAGATAGTTTATTGGAAAACTCGATATCAAGATGCTCAATAAGAGCAAAGTTTTTAATAGATAATGATTGTAGCATATTAAACGGCGGCTGTGTTTTGCTTACACAAATGTACTATTTAATAGTACTCCATTTAGCAGAATTAAGCGGAGAAATTTTATTTAGTGTATCTACAAGACCTGTAAGGGTTACCATAGGGCCGGCAGAGAAGATTGATACTACCTCGTCTGACTTGGCATCAAAGAAAACACGGGTTAAAAAAGCATTTGGCCTCGCCTTGTTCACTTTTGAAAGTGTATTGATGGCAGCTATAATTTTTTCTTTACCTTCCTTACTGTTATCGGCCATAATGTCCATACCTAAACGGTGATAGTCATATAATGCCTGCCTAAAATCCCTATAGGTATTTGACAGCATATCGTTTATTAAAAAGTACCTGTTTTGGTTACCATCCTGCTGACTCCAGCCTTTATAACCGCTTTGCTGTGCTGCCGAAGCGATACGCTGTGCCACATCGTAATATGGTGTTCCGCCTTCAAACTCATAAGTATCGGCATCCATACCAATAATCATATTAGCATAAAACGAAATAACACTTATAAGGTTTGAAGTATAACTTTCAGGGTTGTATACCATATTTTGGAACTCGGTATAAGAGAATCCAAAATTCTTGTCGTTAAAGTTAAGTACAGGAGAAAGGTAAGACGAGTTATAAACCGGTCTTGATGACTGCACCTGTAATGTAGCATCAAAACTATTAGACTGGTAAGCTGTAATGTTTATAAAAAACACACAGTCAATACGCTCGTTACGTTCAAAATTCCTGTTAGTAAAACGGGTATTGTTTACAAATTCGGTAACCGAAGTTTCAAGTGTTTTAAATATTTGGGTATTAGCATCGGTAATCTGGCTGTAATTCACCTGAACCGTTGCATTAAGCTCCTGCCCTTTTACAGAAAAAGATAATAACAGCAACAATAATCCTAAATATCTATACATTGTACCTGGTTTTAATTTTGTTAACTATATCCTGAGCCACCTCTTCTTTAGATTTAAGTTCCTGTGGCTCTATATTAAACTGTGCATCGATAAAGGTAACCTTATTTGTTGGTTTTCCAAAACCTGCTCCCTCATCATTAAGAGAGTTTAATACAATCAAATCTAAGTTTTTTTTCTTAATCTTTTGCTTAGCGTGCTCAATTTCATTTTCGGTTTCGAGTGCAAAACCTATCAGATACTGATGTTTTTTCTTTTCTCCGAGTGATGCCAGTATATCTGTTGTCTTTTCGAGCTCCAGCACTAAATTATCGTCGTTTTTCTTTATTTTCTGGCTGGCAACCGTTTTGGGTCTGTAATCGGCCACTGCTGCAGCTGCTACAGCCACATCTGCACTTTCAAAATACTCATGGCACGCGGTATACATATCTTTTCCCGAAACAACCGGAACAAGTGTAATACCATCACCCTGTACTTTTAAATGCGTAGGACCGCTTACCAGTATTACCTCTGCCCCTTCTTTTGCAGCGGCATGGGCAATATCAAACCCCATTTTACCGGAAGAATGATTTCCTATAAAACGTACAGGATCTATAGCTTCGTATGTTGGCCCTGCTGTAATAAGTATTTTTTTTCCACGTAGCGGAAGTTTTCCCTCTATATCCTTCTCTATAAAGGCTACTATATTTTCGGGTTCTGCCATACGCCCCTCGCCCGAAAGACCACTTGCAAGCTCGCCTGATTCGGCAGGTATCATAATGTTACCAAATTCCTGCAGGGATTTAAAGCTGGATAGCGTAGACGGATGCTTATACATATCAAGATCCATCGCCGGAGCGAAATACACCGGGCATTTTACTGATAAATAGGTTGCTATAAGAAGATTATCACTGTTGCCCGATACCATTTTTGCCATGGTATTTGCAGTAGCCGGGGCTATTAAAAACAAATCGGCCCAAAGGCCCAGTTCTACGTGATTGTTCCAAACCGCATTTTCATCCTCTTCGTCATAGAAAGTAGAATGAACCGGGTTTTTAGATAATGTGGAAAGTGTTAGCGGAGTAACAAAGTCTTTAGAAGCAGGTGTCATGACAACACGTACATCGGCACCTGCTTTTATAAGTAACCTTACCAGTGAAGCTGTTTTATATGCGGCAATCCCTCCTGAGATTCCCAGTAATATTTTTTTGCCCCGTAAAACAGACATGGTAAATTATTTGTTTGGTTCTCTGTATGCTACTTTTTCTTCAAACCATTCCTGTAAAGCCAATGCGTGAGGCTTAGGAAGCTTTTCGTAAAATTTAGACACTTCTATCTGCTCTTTATTTTCAAAGATCTCTTCAAGACTGTCGTTGTAAGTAGCAAACTCCTCAAGCTTCTCAATAAGTTCTTTTTTGATCTCTGTATTGATCTGGCTTGCTCTCTTAGCTATAATAGTAATAGCTTCGTAGATGTTACCTGTAGGCTCTTCAATTTTGGTTCTGTTGTAGGTAACAGTGTTTACCGGAGCAGTTGTCTTCTTTAAATCCATCACTCGTTCTTATTTAGAAAATTTTTGTAATTCGGTTTCAATAGATGCAAACATTTCGTCTACTTCTTTTCTGTATTTAGTTTCACCATTAAATTTAACCAGCGCTTTGTAGTTAGATATAGCATCTTCTAAACGCTCTTGTTTCTTACTGGCAATACTGTTCATGGCAAGCCTGTATGATGAATCAAATTTATAGTAAAGTGCGTCTTCTTTTAATTTTGTACCCGGAAAATCAATCAAAAAGTTATCAAAGGTTTTGATTGCTGCCGCATAGTCCCCAAAAAAGTCTGCCGTTAAATGATATTGCTTAGCAATTTCAAATGCCTTTTTCTCCAGTTTTTCCCTTAGTTCTTTTGCTAACTGGTTAGCTTCGTCCATATACTGGGAATCAGGATAAGTATCAATAAAGCTTTGTAAAGCAGAAACTGCCACATAAGTATCGGCCTGGTCTTTAGAATAAACCGGCGATAACATATAACGGCTTTTTGCTGCTAAAAATGCTGCTTCTTCTTTCACATCACTCTTTGGATAAGTATTTACAAAACTCCCAAATTCGTAAGCCGCGTTATAGTATTGTTTTTTAAAATACATTGACTTGGCATAAACGTAAAACAGCTTTTGTGCAGATGGCTTTCCTTTTAAAACAGGTTTAAGTTTTTCTGCCAGTGTTATGACCTTGTTGTATTTTCCTTCTTCATATAATTTTACCGCAACATCATACTGATACTTTACGTCATCAGATTTAAGTGCTTTTTGGTATTCATTACATGAGGAAAAAAGTACCGCAAGTAATAGTAAATAAAAGTATTTGCTCATATTTTTTTGTTTACGCCGATGCCCGGCCGCAGTTTTCTAAAGCAACTGCAAATTTAGTTAATAATTATGGAATACAAAATCTTTTTTTACAATGCTTAAACCCTATAAAAAAAGATGCCCTCAGGCATCTCTTTAAACTATAATTATAATGTTTTATTGTACAATATTGTGACCTGAAAAAGAAAAAACCTTCATATCGTTATCAAAAAGATACAGTCCTCCTTTATCGTTACCTATTAAATCTATTTTATCAAGTATCGCTTTTGCGGTAGCTTCCTCCTCTATCTGTTCGGAAACATACCATTGCAGGAAGTTGTGAGTAGCATAATCTTTACCTGCAAGCGCAATATCTACGAGCTTGTTAATACTGGCCGAAACCTTTACCTCATGGTTATACAACTGGGTGAACAGCGTTTTGAATGAGGTGTAATCAAGTTTAGGTTCATCCAGCGATGATATAATTGCATGTCCTCCCCTTTGGTTTACATATTTTACAAGCTTAAGCATATGTGCCCTTTCTTCGTCAGACTGCTTAAACATAAACGTGGCTATACCTTCAAACCCTTTTACTTCTGCCCACGATGCCATGGCCAGGTAAATTTGTGAAGATTCTGCCTCAACTTTTATCTGCTCGTTAAGTGCAGACTGCATTGCATCAGATAACATGGGTCTTCGTTTTAATGGTTTACACCACTAATTTAACGAATTTTCTCAACAAAATCGTTAAGCCTTCCTGCTAAATCTTCGTTAACGTTTACAAGCGGAAGTCTTACAACATCTTCACAAAGTCCTAATACTTTAAATATATGTTTGATACCTGCCGGGTTACCCTGCTCAAAAATCATATCGATAGAATCGGCAAGAAGATAATGTAGCTCATAAGCCTCATCTGCTTTTTTCTCCAGTCCAAGCTGAACCATTTTAGAGAACTCTTTAGGAAAACCTTCACCTATTACAGATATTACCCCTGCACCTCCGGCAAGAACCATAGGAAGTGTAATCATATCGTCACCCGATATTACAAGAAAACCTTTTGGCGCACCCTGAATAAGCCTCATTGCCTGCACTATGTCACCTGCAGCCTCTTTAATAGCAACAATGTTTTCAAAATCGTTAGCAAGGCGTATTACCGTTGCAGGAAGCATGTTGCTTGCTGTTCTTCCCGGTACGTTATATAGTATTACAGGTATTGGGGAAGCTTCTGCCACTGCTTTAAAGTGCTGGTATATTCCTTCCTGAGTTGGTTTATTATAATATGGTGAAACCGATAGTATTGCTGCAAAAGCACTAAGGTCACGACTTTTCAATTCCTCAGCAACTTCGTGTGTATTGTTCCCTCCCACACCAAGCACTAAAGGTAGCCTACCTGCATTAGCCTCTATAACAGTCTTTATAACAAGTTCCTTTTCGTCCTTGTTCAAAGTGGCTGATTCGGCCGTAGTACCAAGAACAACAAGGTAGTTTATACCGTTCTCCACCTGGTAGTTTACGATTTTCGTAAGCGCATCGGTATCAACTGAAAAATCTTTTTTAAATGGGGTTACAAGCGCAACACCCGTACCTGTTAATGACTGCATAGTTTATATTATGTTTAGTATTTTCAAATATTTAAAAAGTTCGGCCATGTACTCCTTGTACTTTGCAGGCTCTACTGCAATAGTAAAATCGTTAAGCCTTGAGTCGGCACTTGCTAGCCCAACTTTAAATTTTGCCTGAGACTCAAGTGTAGCAAGCATCAGTAATGGGTTATCTGCATTATAGTAGCTTATAAGCAAATCAAACGGAGCAGACACGAAAGAGGCGACAGGTTCTTTTACAAAGTTCCCTCCTGCCGAAACAAACTTTCGGGAATACGCCCTGTATTCCATTTGCGCTTCATTTTTTGGAGATACTCCCTTACTGTAAACAAGCAGGCTTATGTTTTCTTCTTTTATACCATATTTGGTAATTTCGGATAAAGCATTCTTTTTACCCGTAAACAGAGCCTCATCCATCAATAAACCTACTTTAAAAACCCTTTGAGGCATACCTGTAGGTTTATATTGAGCTAAACATTTCTTAATGTTTTTTTTCAGCCCAAGGCCCTTAATAAACTTTAAAAACATAGTACCTTTACTTGTTGAGTGCAAAATTAATTTAAATAACTATCAGTACAATGGCATTCCATAAAAAGTATAACACACCTGCAGGTTGGTTTGTTTTATTTTTAACTTTCTCTTCCCTACTGTCATGCAGCAGCAATAGGCTGTATAATAGTAAGATTGA
Organism: Flavobacterium sp. C4GT6; assembly: GCF_036347315.1. Taxonomy (NCBI): domain Bacteria; kingdom Pseudomonadati; phylum Bacteroidota; class Flavobacteriia; order Flavobacteriales; family Flavobacteriaceae; genus Flavobacterium; species Flavobacterium sp. C4GT6. The sequence continues at coordinate 139,486 of NZ_JAZGZU010000008.1, read as the reverse complement.
AGGTAAAAAAATAAGTATCACTTCAGACTATAAAGACGACACCCAAATCGAAGCTTTTATAGCGCCCTATCGCAACCATATAAACAAGAATCTGGACAGCGTTTTAGCTTACTGTCCCGAAATCTTAGACAAGAGCCAAGGCAAATGGCAAACCACAATAGGTAACCTGCTGGCCGATGTTACTTTTGAAAAAGCCGATAAACTGTTACAGCAACGCGAAAATAAGCATTTAGACGTTTGCCTGCTTAATCATGGCGGAATTCGTGCGATAATTCCGAAAGGTGACGTTACAACCCGTACCGCTTATGAGATTATGCCTTTTGAAAACAGCCTTATCATTGCCGCCCTTAAAGGTACAGAAATAAAGGAAATAGCACAGTATTTAATTGCCGGTAAAAAACCGCATCCGCTTAGCGGAATGCAAGTTTATATTGACAGTAATAACAACATAAAAAACATTACTCTTAAAGGCAAACCTATAGTTGACAGCCAAACGTATTATGTAGCTACGTCTGACTACCTGTATAACGGTGGGGACAACATGAATTTCTTTAAGAAATCAACCGCTACATACGACATGGACTATAAGCTGAGAAACCTGCTTATAGATTATTTTAAGGAAACAGATACACTACCCGTTATTACAACACAACGCATAATTACCGAATAGCCATGAAAAGGAGAGATTTTATACATAAAACCGCAGCCGGATCGGCAGTAGTGTTAGGCGGACTTTCCCTTAGCAGTTTTACTACCGAACCTGCCAAAAAAATTACCATACTGCACACTAACGATGTGCACAGCCATATTGACCCATTCCCTGCCGATGACCCAAGAAATCCCAACATGGGTGGCGTGGCACGCAGGGCTACGTTAATAGAAAGTATAAGGCAGGAAAACGAAAATGTGCTGTTACTGGATGCCGGAGATATTTTTCAGGGTACGCCTTATTTTAATTACTATGGCGGCGAACTGGAATTTAAACTGATGAGCATGCTTAAGTATGATCTTGCCACCTTAGGTAACCATGATTTTGATAACGGTATTGACGGATTTTATGCACAATTACCACACGCACAGTTTGATTTTGTATCAGCCAACTACGATTTTAAAAACACCCTACTGGACGGTATTGTAAAACCGTATAAAGTTTTTGTAAAAAACGGTATTAAGATTGGTGTTTTTGGGCTTGGTATTGAACTTGCCGGACTGGTAGACCAACGCCTCTACAAGGAAACCGTATACAACGACCCTATTGAAGTTGCTAAAGATATTACCAAAACACTTAAACGGGACGAAAAATGTGACCTTATAATTTGCCTTTCTCACATTGGGTTTGCCTACAGAAACAATCCTGAGAAAGTATGTGATATCACACTGGCACAAAAAACAAGACATATAGACCTGATTATTGGCGGACATACGCATACTTTTTTAAGCAAACCCCACATTGAGAAAAATCTTGACGGTGAAGAGGTGGTTATCAATCAGGTAGGGTGTTACGGCCTAAACCTTGGACAAATTGATTTTTATTTTGAAAATGGCTCTAAAACCTTTAACGGAAGAACAATAGTAGTGTAAGCATTTAGTATATTTGCTGTAAACCACTCCTACTTATGAAAAACCTTATGGCTATTGCAGCAGCCACATTGCTGATTTCGTCTTGTAACGAAAAAGATAACAAAACAGAAACTGTTACATCTAAAGATATTACTAAGCTAAAAAAGCAACTCAATTTTAAACCCGCACAGCCCGATTCGGTTCAGTATAAGCTAACCATTAACAACAATTCCTTTGGCACGGTACCCGGCCCTTCTGATTATTACCTTGAAGCTGTACTTTACTACAACGACAGTATTTTTAAAAGAATAAAGGAAGAGTATCATAACGTTGATTACAATGATCCCGGTTTTAAAAAAGAAGCTTTTGACTTTAAATGGCTACCCGAAAGTATTAAAAACGAACTGAATACTTCTCCCGAAAATTATAGCGGACACCCCGACCTGTTTTATAACCGCAACAGAAATACCCAGCTTTGGCTGTTAAAGAATAAAGTACTAATATTGTCGTACACCAACTAGCCACATCATGGAAAAACAGTATTTTAAGTACGACACAGGCTATGTAAATATAGACAGCGAGAACCTGTACCTTACCAATAGTGGTAACTGGCAGGAAGCCCGCGAACTTAAAGAAAAGAGCCAAAAAACCAAAAGACAGAACAGCTCACGTATTGCAGGCAACAACCTGTTTTTATTTATTGTTTTTGGCGGATTAACATTAGGAGCCTTTTACATGCTAAACAAAGCCGGCGACTTTAATATTCTTGATTTTTCAACTGTTGGTTCAACCGTTAAAAGACTTGGCCTTTTAGCCGCAATAGGTTTTGTTATATACAAATACTTCGCCCCCGAACTAGGAAAACGCTATAGGATACCTCTGTCAAAAATCGAATCAGTTGAGTACTGGGAAAGAGGAGTTAGAATCAACTTTCGTAACGAAGCAAACGAGCCCGACAGAGAAAATATAGATTACGTAGAGACTAAAGGTTTTGATATCTTAAAACAAAGAAGTTTACTGGAATGAATGCTAAGATACTTATCAAACAAGCATCTTAGCATCCTGTAATTATTTTACAAGCTCTATAAAATCGTCTTCACTTATTATGGCGACTCCCAGCTTATTGGCTTTTTCAAGTTTAGCAGGTCCCATATTATCTCCGGCAACCACATAATCGGTTTTAGAGGAAATAGAACTCCCCACCTTACCTCCATTATCTTCAATAGCCTTTTTGAGTTCGTCGCGGGAAAACTTCTCAAACACACCCGAAACCACAAGCGTTTTACCCGCCAGTTTATCACTTACCGATGTATCTTCTTTAGCTACAGCTTCCAGCTGAACACCATAACCTTTTAAGCGTTCAATTAATCTTACATTCTCTATATTGGCAAAGAAATCCACTACACTTTGAGCTATTTTCTCCCCAATTTCATCTACCAGAATAAGATCGGTTAACGATGCAGTTGCCAGATTATCTATAGTTTTATAATGCTTTGCCAGTTTTTTAGCCACTGTTTCCCCTACATAACGAATACCTAATGCATAAAGCACACGCTCAAACGGAATCTCTTTAGACTTCTCTATTCCGTTAATAAGGTTCTCTGCCGATTTATCTGCCATACGCTCTAACGGAACAATCTGTTCTTTTTTAAGATTGTACAGGTCGGCATAGTTTTCAATAAGCCCTGCATTATACAGTAAGGCAACCGTTTCACCTCCAAGACCTTCAATATCCATAGCCTTACGGGAAATATAATGCTGTACCCTACCTATAATTTGCGGAGGGCAACCGTAAAAATTAGGACAGTAATGTTGTGCTTCGCCCTCTTTGCGTTCCAGTGGTGTATTACACTCCGGGCAATGGGTTATATATTGTGTAGGTTGTGAATCTTCAGCTCTGTTAGATTTATCAACTACATCAATTATTTTAGGAATAATCTCTCCTCCTTTTTCTACAAAAACCACATCTCCTACACGCACATCCAGTTTTTCTATCTGGTCGGCATTGTGTAATGAGGCTCGTTTTACGGTAGTACCGGCAAGCTGTACAGGCTCCAGGTTTGCTACCGGAGTAATAGCCCCAGTGCGCCCTACCTGATAGGAAATAGAGTTTAATTTGGTAGATACACGCTCTGCCTTAAACTTATAGGCAACAGCCCAACGTGGCGATTTTGCTGTATAACCCAGTTCTTCCTGCTGGTGAATATCATTTACTTTGACAACAACACCATCAGTCTCATAAGGCAGTTCATGGCGGTGTTCATCCCAATAATCAATAAAAGCCATTACCTCGTAAATATTTTGGGCAAGTTTAGCTTCCTTTGGTACTTTAAAACCCCATTTACGGGCACTTTCAAGTCCTTCATACTGAGTCGAAACAGGCAGATTATTTCCAATTATGGAATACAGCAGGCAGTCTAACGGACGCCTTGCCACTTCGGCACTGTCCTGTAACTTTAAACTACCCGATGCTGTGTTACGCGGATTTGCGTATGGTGTTTCGCCTATCTCAATCAAATCCTGATTCATTTTGGCAAACCCCTCTAACGGAAGTATAATCTCTCCCCTAATATCAAACTTTTCAGGATAATCACCCTTTAGCTTAATAGGCACGGCACGTATGGTTCTTATATTAGCGGTAACATCGTCCCCCTGAAAACCATCACCACGGGTTACAGCTCTTAGCAGTCTGCCATTCTCATAAGTTATACTTATGGATGCCCCGTCATACTTAAGCTCACAGGTATACTGCACATCTGCAGTACCCAGTCCTCGTTGTACACGCTTTTCCCATTCCAGTAATTCTTCTTTAGAGTACGAATTATCAAGCGAATACATACGATGCTCGTGCTGTATGGTCTCAAAATTTTTGGTAACACTACCTCCCACACGCTGTGTAGGCGAATTTTCGTCAAAATATTCAGGATGTTTGGCTTCCAGTTCCTGTAATTGTTTAAGTTTTATATCAAACTCAAAATCAGTAATGGTTGGGTTGTCGAGTACATAATAGTTGTAATTGTGTTGATTAAGCTCTTCCCTAAGCGCCTGAATAGTCTGAAGGATATCCATTGAATAAAAAGTTAGTTTACGGCACTAATTTAGCCAACTTTTAAATAACGGAAAATGTTTATGTATGCTAATTTGAGAATTAGCAATCAAAAAGGACTTATAAAGTAAAAAAGCCTCTTATAACATTATAAAAACAAAAAATCGCCCTGAGGGCGATTTCTTAAAACATATCTTCAAATTGTTTGTAAAGGTCACCATTGGTTAAAATAGCACCCTGCTTAAGTATATCAAAAACTTCTGCGTTTCTGTCTTCACCAAAAGGTTTTTTACCACGTTTAATTTCTACCTCTTTTGAAAACAGATTCTCATTAAGCCATTGCAGTCCGACCTCGGTTAAAAAATCAGCGTGCGCCACGTGTGAATGTATCACTATACTTTCCATTTCCTCTTTACCCAGCTTAAATAAAAAGATGTGGTTTTTAGAGTAATGCTCCATATATTCTGTTTGGGTAAGTACACCTTCCCACACAAGATCTGAAAAAACATCCAGTTCCTGCTCGGCAACTTCGGGCTTTTCTGCTTTTATCTGATCCCACTCGGCCTTATCAATTTGCTGAGAAGCCAAAAAGTTTGCAAATTCCTCATGTAACTCTTCCAGTTGTTCTTTAGTCAATCTGATATATTTCATATTCCTTTTTTAAATGTAAAAAAAAAGCCTTCCGTTACCGGAAGGCTTTAGGTATAATTTTAATAATTATTGTACCTCAGCTACGATTTCGTAAGGAAGCTCAACAATTACTTCTCTGTGTAATCTTACAGATGCAGTGTATTTACCTACACGCTTAACGATACCACTGTTGATGAATTTCTTCTCAATAGTCTGACCGTTTTTCTCTAAAGCTTCAGCGATATCTGCATTGGTTACAGAACCAAATAGTTTCTCACCACCTGCTTTAGCAGTAATTTTTATTTCAAGAGCTTTGATAGCCTCAGCGATTTTCTTCGCGTCGTCTACTAATTTTTGCTCTTTAAATGCTCTTTGTTTTAGGTTCTCAGCTAATACTTTTTTAGCTGTAGGAGTTGCAACAACTGCAAAACCTTGTGGTATTAAATAGTTACGACCATATCCTGGCTTAACTGTTACAACATCATCTTTAAAACCTAAGTTTTGTACGTCTTGTCTAAGTATAAGTTCCATAATACTGCCTCCTTTTTATTTTAATAAATCAGCCACATATGGCATTAATGCTAAATGACGTGCTCTTTTAACTGCAACAGACACTTTTCTTTGGTATTTTAAAGAAGTACCTGTTAAACGGCGAGGAAGAATTTTACCTTGCTCGTTAACGAATTTCAATAAAAAATCAGGATCTTTATAATCAATATATTTGATACCTGATTTTTTGAAACGGCAATACTTTTTAGTCTTGTTCGTCTCTATGTTTAAAGGCGTTAGATATCTGATATCTCCGTCTTTTTTTCCCTTAGCTGACTGTTCTATACTTGACATAATTAGTTTGCTTTAGTTTTTAGTTTCTCTCTTCTTCTTTCTGCCCATGAAATAGCGTGCTTGTCTAAAGATACAGTAAGGAAACGCATGATTCTCTCGTCACGTCTGTACTCAGTCTCAAGACCGATTAAGATATCTCCAGATGCTTTGAACTCAAGCAGGTGGTAAAAACCACTTTTCTTGTGTTGAATTTCGTAAGCTAATTTTTTAAGACCCCAGTCTTCTTTTGCTACGATCTCGGCCCCTTTAGAAGTAAGATAATCTTCGAACTTACTTACTGTTTCCTTTACCTGAGTTTCAGATAAAACGGGATTCAAGATGAAAACAGTTTCATAATGATTCATAATACAATATATTAGTATGTTATAAAATTGGGTGCAAATTTAGTCAATAATATTTATCCTGCAAGCGCAAAAATTAGTTTTTTAAAAGTTAAAAAGTAGATTTTTTATCTATATTTGTATTTATCCAAACTAAAAAACCAAAAAACATTGCTAAACGTTACAAACCTAATTGAATCATGAAACTAAACTGTGTTGTTGTTGACGATAGCACAATTCATAGGATCACGATTGCCAAGCTCGTAAATGACCACCCGGATCTTAACCTGTTAGGTGATTTCTCTAATGCGTCGGAAACACGGAATTGTATCCTAACCAAGCCTGTTGACGTTTTGTTCCTGGACATTGAAATGCCGGTACAAAGCGGGTTTGACTTGCTGGACGGACTTAAAAAAAGACCACAAATTATTGTGGTATCCTCCAAGTCAGACTATGCTCTTAAGGCTTTTGAATATGCAGCTATCGATTATTTGCATAAACCCATAACTAAAGACCGTTTTAACAAGGCCGTTCAAAAAGCACTCGACCTGCAAAGCCTTAAAAAGGAAAATACGGAAGACGATGGTGAGTTTATCTTTATTAAAAGTAACCTTAAAAACTTCAAGATATTTATTTCCAAAATCAAATGGATTGAAGCTTATGGTGACTATGTGAAGATTATTACCGAAGAGGAAAACCACCTTGTACTCTCGACCATGAAATCTTTTGAAAGCGAACTTCCTGACGAAAAGTTTATGCGTGTACACAAGTCATTTATTATAAACATTGATCGCGTAGAACGATTTAACAGTAAATTTGCCGAAATAGGCCCTGTAAAAATACCACTAAGCAGGAACAAAAAAGAAGAACTGGCTAAAGCCCTTAACAAGGCTTCTTCTTAATAAGGATCTACGTTAACCGAAACCCTTATTGACTTATACTGAGGTATTGCGTCAAAACTGTCCAGGATTTTTACTATTGCTCTTTTGGTGCCCCCAATTGAATTACCCTGTGGCAATTTTATCATTATAGTACGTATGTACTCATTCCTTATTCTGCTAATAGCAGGCTCCTCGGGCCCCAATACCGGGATATTAAGGTTTTGCGATAATACATTATACAGCCACAACGCCCCATTTTTTAGTTTTTCATAATCCCTTTGCTTTAAGGTTAACCTTATTAACCTGTAAAACGGCGGATATTTAAAGTTATGCCTTTCATACACCTGCTCTTTATACATGGCAGGATAATCGTTATTAGTTACCTGCTGGATTATATTATGCAACGGGTTGTAAGTTTGTATAAGTACCTTACCCCTCACATCTTTACGTCCTGCCCTGCCGGCAACCTGTACCATCATTTGGTAAGCCCTTTCAAATGCACGGAAATCAGGCTGGTACAACATATTATCGGCATTTAGTATACCTACCAGACTCACATTATCAAAATGAAGCCCCTTTGCCAGCATTTGCGTACCTACCAGTATATCTATCTCCCTGTTTTTAAAGGCATCTATTATTTTTTCGTAACCAAATTTACCACGTGTAGTATCCTGATCCATTCGCCATACATTTTTTGTAGGGAATAAACCTTTCAGTTCCATTTCAATCTGCTCTGTACCGAAACCTTTAGTAGACAAATCGGTCGAATGACACTGATGGCAGTGTGTAGGGTTAGCAATATTATAGCCGCAATAATGACAGCGCAGTTGGTTTTTAAACTTATAATACGTTAAACTCACATCACACTGCGGGCATTGCGGTACGTGTCCGCAAGTCATACATTCTACCCAAGGAGAATACCCTCTCCTGTTCTGGAAAAGTATAACCTGCCTGCCCTCACTAAGTGCTTCGGCAATAGCCTCATTTAGGGTATCACTAAAATGACCCGTCATACGCTTGCGTTTGTACTTATCTTTTATATCAACCAAAACTATTTCGGGAGGCAATACCTTACCGTAACGCTCGGTTAACTGTACATAACCATACTTACCTCCTGTAGCATTGTAATAGGTTTCTATGCCCGGAGTAGCCGAACCCAGTAATACTTTAGCATCATACATACCTGCAAGCATGATGGCTGCATCCCGTGCATGATAGCGTGGAGCCGGATCCTGTTGCTTAAAGGTTTGCTCATGCTCCTCGTCTATCACAATAAGTCCTAAGTCATTAAACGGCAGAAATAAAGCCGACCTCGCCCCTATTATCACACGGGCTTTCTCTGAATCTTCAAGTACCTGTTGCCAGGTCTCTATACGTTCGTTATTGGAGTATTTGGAATGGAACATCGCTACCTGATTACCAAAGTAAGCTGTTAGCCTTACTACCAGCTGGGTTGTAAGTGCAATTTCGGGTAAGAGATACAGCACCTGCTTACCACTTTTTATAAACTCTTCAATAAGTTTAATATATATTTCGGTTTTACCACTGGAGGTTATACCATGCAGCAATGTTACCTGATAGGTATCAAAACTTTGTTTGACCGACTCAAAAGCTTTCTGCTGTTTATCGCTTAGCTGAAAACCCGAATTATCATCTTTCTCAAACTGAATACGGTCTTCCTCAAGGATGTACTCCTCAAAAACACCTTTATCAACCAGTGATTTTATTACTGCTACCGATGTGCCCGACTCCTCTGTAAACTGTTTTTTGCTTATCGGTTTTTTATTTCTTGCCTGCAACTGGAAGTAATACATTACCGCGTCCCTTTGCTTTTGGGAACGTGATAGCAACTCCATAAGTCCGCTTAACTTATCCTGCTGCAATAGTTCCTGTGGCATCCTGATATAGCGGATAGTTTTAGGCTTGTACTTTTCGTTTATTTCCTCCTGTAGCGAAATAGCATTTTTAGCTATAAGCTTATTGATTACCGGAAGTGTTGTTTTTTTATTAAGGATAGCCGACACCTCCTGCACCTTTAAAGCCGATTGTTTTTGGAGCGCTTCATACACCAGGTATTCGTCGTCAGAAAGTTGGGTATCGCTAACATCAAAATCCTTTTTAGAGGTAATAAGCGTTTCACTCTCCAATAAGAAACCACTTGGCATAGCCGACTTGTACACATCGCCTATGTTACACATGTAGTAAGATGCAATCCAGTCCCAGTGTTTTAGTTGGGTTTCGGTAACAATAGGAAAATCGTCAAGTATCTGGTGGATTTCTTTTGCCTGATATAACTGGGGCGGATTTTGATGCAGGTCGGTTACCAGTCCGGTATAAATCTTATTACGCCCAAACGGAACCGCCACACGCATCCCCTTTTTGATAAAACCATACTCAGCCTCGTTTATGGCGTAGGTAAAAGGTTTTGGCAGAGATAATGGTAAAATTACTTCTATAAAAAAGGGCATACAGGCTTATAATTAGATTTGAATACAAATATAAAACAACTGGGTATATATTAAGGCTTCCGGTATTGAGATTCCTCACTCTGCATCAGAAGAACAAATTCAGCTTCATTTACAGATGAAACAAAACATCATTAAATAAAAAACACTCCGTTATGGAGTGTTTTTTATTGTATTTGTTTTCAATATTATTTTACTCTGTGCCATGTTTGAGAACGGCCTATGAATGAAAATCCAAGATACCCTCTTACATCAAGCTTGTCTTCTCCGTCAAGCTTAATAGTACAGCTGTATGTTTTTCCTTTATTTGGATCTAGAATATCACCATCGGTATATTCGTCACCGTCTTTCTCTAATCCTTTTATTATTACAAGTCCAAGTATTGGCTTGTCTTTGTCTTCGCCTTTACACTTTGTACACTTGGCATCTTTTTTAGCCGGATTAAGTATTTCTACCACTTTACCGTAAACCTTACCGTCTTTTTCATAAATCTCAACGATAGATTTCGCTTCACCGGTTTCATCGTCAATGGTTTTCCACTTCCCGGTTACCTGAGCGCCAGCCGAAAATATTCCGGCAATAGCAACAAACAATACTGTTAAAAAGTACTTCTTCATAAAAAACACGTTTAATTTTTACTAAATATATAAATTTTTCCTTTTTAATTTATGAATTAACGCATTTAATTCGAATCCTAATAAAAGAATAAAACAGTTAATCCAAATATACAGCATAAGTACAAGAAGCGTACCAATTGCTCCATACAGTTGGTTGTACTGGGCAAACCTAACCACATAAATACCAAAAACATAAGAAGTTATAACAAACAGTATAGTAGTAAAAACCGAACCGTAACTAAAAAAAGCTGCCCCTTTGGTTTCTTTTGCGGCAAACTTAAACAGCATAGAAGTAATGGTTAGCACCATAAGCACCAGGAAGATATACTTACCTATTTCAAGATATATCACATCGTCACTTAAGAATCCCCTGCTTTTAAGCTGCGCTATAATTATCTGTAAGATAACTATTGCCGCTACAGTTACTAAAAGTATTGTAGAAAGCACAAGCGATAACCCTATAGCAAGGGCATACTGCCTGAAAAAGCTTCGCTTAATGGTAATATGCAGTGACGACTGGAATCCGCTTAGAATAGCATTCATTCCGTTTGACATAAGGAGTATAGCCAAGAGGATACCCGTAGAAAGTAGACTACTATAGCTATTTTGCATAATATCATCCAGTATGGACTCAACAGCACTATAGGTATTAGGTGGTACATTTTCTCTAACAAAATCCATAAAGTCGTCCCTAAAGCCCTCAATAGGAATTTGGGATATTAGGTTAAGAATAAAAAGAGCAAAAGGAAACAGCGACATAAAAAAGCTGAATGCAATAGCACCGGCACGGTAAGACACATCGCCTTTTACAATACCGGATATATAAAGCTCTGTAAGGTGATAAAGCGTTAATCCCTCTCCCCATGGCAGCTTGATACTTTTACCAAGCCTAACCAAATATTTAAGAACAGGGATGCGCTCCAGTTTATGTTCCAGTTCTAACGACATTAAAATGCTTTTAAACTAAGGTCCAGATTGTAAATTGAATGGGTTAATGCTCCCGATGATATATAGTTTACACCACAATCGGCATAATGACGCATAGTGTCTTCGTTTATACCTCCGGATGATTCGGTTTGACAATAGTTACCAATAACTTCTACCGCCTCACGCGTTTGTTTGTAGTCGAAATTATCCAGCAGTATACGGTGCACTCCCGGATTGGCTATTATTTCACGAACCTCATCAAGATCACGAGCCTCTACAATTATTTTCAGGTCAAGGTTATTCGCTTTTAAATACTCGTGCGTTTTGGTAATTGCCTGAGTGATTCCGCCAGCAAAGTCAATATGATTATCTTTTAGCATTACCATATCATACAGCGCAAAACGGTGGTTTTCCCCTCCGCCTATCTTTACTGCCCATTTTTCTATGGCGCGTATTCCTGGGGTGGTTTTACGGGTATCAAGTACCTTGGTTCCCGTGCCCTCCAGTATATCTACATACTTTTTGGTTTTGGTAGCAATGGCACTCATACGCTGCATAGCGTTAAGTACCAGTCTTTCGGCTTTTAGTATGGATTGAGAACTCCCCGAAACATGAAAAGCCACATCGCCATACTTTACTGCTGTACCGTCCTGTAAAAACACCTCTATTTCAAGGTTTGGGTCTACATAGGCAAATACCTGCTTAGCAAAGTCTACCCCTGCCAGTATACCGTTATCTTTTACCAGTAGTTTAGCACGCCCTGTAGCCGTTGCCGGGATACAGGCAAGCGAGCTGTGGTCGCCGTCACCTACATCTTCCCTAATGGCATTGGTAATAATTATATCGAGTTCTTTTTGAAATTGAATATCCGAAATCATGTGTATTTATTATAGTATTGCTAAAGTAGTGGTTTTTTTCGGGAAATGGAAAGGAATGTTTGCAGTGGTAACGTAAGGGTAATTTTCTATATTTGTTTCCAAAACCTTACCGTATGCAGGACTTACTAACAGAGGATGAATTTATCACAGTTAAACAACCAACACTTTGGCAACAATATAAAGTCTTCTATATAATTACATTAGTAATATCTTTTTTTGGCTTTATAATACAAATCCTTAATAACTTAACCCAAAAACAATTTTCAGGTACAGGTTTAGCATTAGCTTTAATGATGTTTTGGATTATCGTTGTAATCTTTACTTTTTCATACAAAAGCCATTTTAAAATTAATTACAAGCGCTACCTAAAAGTACTAATGCATTTATCATTGTATTTATCCATATCTCAAGTAGTGTTTAAATTAATAGCAGATATTTCTACAAAAACCTTTGAAAACAGCTACCAAATTGGAGAACTTATAGGTCAAATTATCGTAACACCTGTACTGATACACTTAACCGTTATCATTATCTCTTTAGTTTTATTTCCTGTTTTACTATTAATTAGAAAAATAAACCAATAAATGCAAAACCTACTTAACGAGCAAGACTTTGTAAAGCCCGTAAAATACAACCCGTGGAAATGGTTTATTACCTGCTATGGAGCTTTATTTATTTTAATAGGACTTGTAACAGGCATGGTAAATTTTATTCCTTACAGGACTACGACAATTACCATTACAGCAATGATTGTACTTATTACGACCTCTCCTTTTATAATGGTTTTTGGTAAAAAGAAAACTATTTACCATACTGATTACCCTACGCTAATTACCGCCGTAGCATTAATGGCTTTTAACTCCTGGTTTTTTACGGTATTGCATCTCAGGATTGGAGAAGCTATTAAGCTAAACGATTTTTCTCTACTCCTGCCGGGATACTTTTTTAAAGGTTTAGATTTTACAGGGTTATTAGTTTTAATGGCTTATGGAGTAGTGTCATTCATTATTATTTTCTTTATTGTAAGACACAAACGTAAAAAGGCATTAAAAACTGAATTGTAAAACATGGAAGATTTAATTAATGAAAAAGACTTTATAAAAGCTCCCGAACCCAGCTTATGGAATCGATATAAGACTTTCAACATAATAGCTGCCTCATTACCTTTTGTAGGTATTATAATTGAATATGTTTTATATGAAGCCTCAAATGTGAACCTCTCCAGTTATTGGTCGGTTTTACTGTTTATCTTATTGCCGTTTGTTGCGATTTTTTCAAAAAAATACAGTTTAAAACTCTCTTACCCTAAACTGTTGCATGTACTCACTAACTTAGCTATTTGCTTTTATGTGCCGTTTATAATTTTAAAAATAATAAGTTATTATTTGGGTAGCGATTCGTTTATTGGGGTTATAGTAGCTCTTTTATCTGAAATAATTATAAATGTACTGCTTATACAGTTTATTGCATTTTTTGATTCGTTAATACTTCATTTAATTATAGCTTTTATAAACACTGTAAACAAATCAAAAAACTAAACTTTTTATGAACGATTTAATTAACGAAGAGGAATTTATAAAACCTATAAAATACAACCCATGGAAATGGTTTCTGCTATTTTATGGGGTTGTTATTGGGTATTTGATTTGTAAGTTTTTGTTTAAAGCAATACTAAAGGAAAACAGTACCTATGTATATCCGCTTTTCGCAATAACAGATTTTGCCCTGCCTTTTGTAATGATATTTACAAAAAAGGAAAACATGCATTTACCCTACAAAAACATTATAGTAACGGTAACAGGTGTCTATGTAATATATCTGTTAGTACAGCTTATACAAATTTACTTAAGTATTACCAACCCGTTAATCCCTAAAGACCTGTATTATTACATGGCAAAAAACTGTGTTATTAATCAATCCATTTTATTAGGAATAACTCTTATTATTATTACACCTATTATCATATTTAAACGAAGAAAAAACTCAACTTAAAAGTTTTCTCATCTAAATAACAGCTTCCTTTTAACTTTGTATCTTTGCCGTTTTAAGCTATACCCTATGAACATAAAGTTGCTCGCTATAGGCAAAACCGATAACAAATCCCTGCAAACACTTATAGACGATTACACTAAGAGGTTATCGTTTTATGTAAAGTTTGATTTGGAAATTATCCCCGATATTAAAAACGTAAAAAACCTTAGCGAGGCACAGCAAAAAGAAAAAGAGGGCGAACTTATACTTTCCAAACTTTCGGCTACCGACCAGCTTATATTACTGGACGAAAACGGAAAGACCTTTACCAGTATGAAGTTTGCCGACGAACTGCAAAAGAAAATGAATTCGGGCGTTAAGACTTTAGTGTATGTTATTGGCGGACCTTATGGTTTTTCAGATGCCATTTACAGTAAGGCTCAGGGTAAGGTATCATTATCGTCCATGACCTTTAGCCACCAAATGGTACGCCTTTTCTTTATAGAACAACTCTACCGAGGCTTTACTATTTTAAGGAATGAACCTTATCATCATCAATAGGTTATGGGTTATTTGTTTCGGGTTACGCGTAAACTAGGAACTCGAAACCTGTAACTGTGAATACATCTTAACCACCTCCACTGCTTCTTTCACATCATGTACCCTTAAAATATTAGCACCTCTGGTTAGTGCAACCATGTTTAGTGCGGTAGTTCCGTTTAAGGCTTCCTGCGGAGTAATACCCAGTAGTTTGTATATCATGGACTTTCGCGATAGTCCTGCCAGTATAGGCAATTCGGTCATTTTAAACAGTTCCATCTTGTTAAGTACCTCATAGTTTTGCTGTAATGTTTTGGCAAAACCAAATCCAGGATCTATCACTATATCATCAATACCATAACTACGGGCTTCGGCTATCTTTTGGGAAAAATACAGTAGCATTTCCTTTATAATATCATCATAGTCGGTTAACTTAACCATATCCTGCGGAGTACCGCGCATGTGCATCATAATGTAAGGTACTTTAAGTTCGCCCACCGTTTGCAGCATTTTATCGTCAAGGTTACCGGCAGCAATATCGTTTACAATAGCAGCACCGGCCTCAACAGCCGCTTTGGCAACCTTAGCTCTGAAAGTATCTACCGAGATTATCGCCTCCGGAAAATGCTTTAAAACCATCTCTACAGCCGGCACCATACGTGCCAGTTCTTCCTCCTCACTTACAAACTCGGCATTAGGCTTAGTAGAATATGCACCTATATCAATAAAATCGGCACCTTCACTAAAAATACGGGCAGCCTGTCGGGTAAACTCGGCTTCGGCCTTATACTTCCCTCCGTCAAAAAACGAATCAGGGGTACAGTTTAAAATCCCCATAACTTTGGGTTGTGTCAAATCTATTAGCCTGCCTTTGCAATTGATGGTCATATTTACATGGTATTATTAAAAAAGCGCCTTTGGGAGTTGGGGGCTTTTTAGTACATTTGAAAAAATTTCAAGCAAATATACACCGAAATGAGGAATACTTCTCAGGAATACGACAACGTAATTGCCCACTGCAGGCAACTGTACATAAACAAAATGAAGGATTATGGCAGCGCATGGCGCATTTTACGCCTGCCTTCACTTACCGATCAGATTTTTATTAAGGCACAGCGTATAAGAAGCCTTCAGGAGAATGAAACCCGTAAGATAAACGAAGGTGAAGCGTCTGAATTTATTGGGATTATAAACTATTCCATAATGGCACTTATTCAAATTGACCTTGGTATTGCCGAGCAGCCCGATCTTGATGTGGATGCAGCTACCAGGTTATATGACGAAAAAGTAGCTCTTACCAAGGAACTGATGGAAGCCAAAAACCATGACTATGGTGAGGCGTGGCGTGATATGAGAGTAAGCTCACTAACCGACCTTATTTTACAAAAGATACTTCGTGTAAAGCAAATTGAAGACAATAAAGGAAAAACGTTAGTATCTGAAGGGATAGATGCCAATTATCAGGATATGATAAACTATTCGGTTTTTGCCCTAATTCACATGAAAGCACACCAATAACAACTCATTAACAAATAGAAGGAACATATCTTTTATTTTTGAGAAAAACTATACCATACTATCATGAAAATACTTACACACATTTGCAGGGTACTCGTAGGAGTATTATTTATCATATCGGGACTTATTAAGTTAAACGATCCTATGGGGTTCTCCTTTAAACTGGAAGAATACTTTGGTGCCGGTGTACTTAACATGGAATTCCTTATTCCGTTTGCTCTTGCCATTGCTGTGTTTGTCGTGATATTTGAAGTGCTTTTAGGCGTAATGTTATTGGTAGGTTTTAAATCACGATTTACCACGTGGAGCCTACTGCTCATGATAGTGTTTTTTACCTTCCTTACCTTCTATTCTGCTTACTTTAATAAAGTGACCGACTGTGGGTGTTTTGGCGATGCATTAAAGCTTACCCCTTGGCAATCGTTCACTAAAGATGTGGTATTACTCTTACTGATAATAGTACTGTTTTTCAATAAGAACCTTATAAAGCCTATAACTAAGTCTGAAGTAATCAATACTGTAGTGCTTGCCAGTTTTGTATTTTGCGGATGGTTTGGTTACTATGTACTTAACCACCTGCCTGTAAAAGATTTCAGGGCTTATAAAGTAGGAACCAACATACAAAAGGGTATGGAAGTACCTGAAGGTGCCCCTAAGTCGGAATACGAAATGGTATTTGTTTATAAAGTAAACGGTGTTGATACCGAGTACACCGATAAAGAACTGGATAAAATTCCTGGTGATGCCGAGTTTGTAGACCGTATGGATAAACTTGTAAAAGAAGGTTATGTTCCGCCAATTCACGATTTCTCTCTTGAAAGAGACGGTGTAGATCACACTGCTGAGTTACTGGAAGATCCTAAAGTAATTATGATTATTTCATACAACCTTGATAAAGCAAGTGCCGACGGACTTGCAAAGCTGAATGACTTTGCTAAAAAAGCAGGTGAAAGAGGTTATAAAGTGGTAGGTGCAACAGCATCTGACGAAACAGTTATTGCTGACAAAACAGCTAACTATAACCTTAATTTCGATTATATGTTTTGTGATGCCACTGCTCTTAAAACCATTATCAGGGCTAATCCGGGTATAGTGGTACTAAACTATGGTACTATAGTGCAAAAAGCACACTGGAATGATATTGACGAAGTTTCACTACCATAATACCACAATACTATGTCAAACCCCAGACAACCTGGCAGATTGAAGCCCTATATAGCTTTGGTCATCATTTACTTTACAGGCTTTATACTAACCCGTAAAGGGTCAACCGATACTACTATAGGTATCGTCATGTTGATTATAGGGTGGCTATTGCTAATACTGTCTATAGTGTTTGGCGTAATTTTTATTTACCATATTTTTAAAGACGCTTTTAATAAAAAGAAATAAAGTTTGAGATGAAAATCTTTAAATCATATTTAAGCTTTTTACCAATGTGCCTTGGCTTGTATCATGTGTTTATAGCAAAACATGATTTAAGTACTTACAATGGGGTATTTATGGTAATAATAGGACTGTTCCTTACAATAAATTACGGATATAATTTTTCAAAATGGCTTTACTCAAAACTTTTCCCAATAATTAACAAAAATAATTGATAAGGTACCTTCTATATAAAACAGGATATGCGCTGTTAACCCTTTTTGGGGTTGTTACAGTGATATTCTTTTTGTTTACGGTATTACCCGGTGATCCGGCCCGCATGATGCTTGATCAAAACGAAAACAGTGAGCAGCTTGCCATTATCAAAAAGAAGTACGGGTTTGACCAGCCTGTTTCAATACAGTACCTGTACTATTTAAACGACCTGTCTATACTCTCATTTCACAGTACAAACCCAGACGATTATACTTACCTAACAGAAGGCAAATATAATGCTGCCAAACTGTTTACCATAGGTAACACTACTACTGTACTTAAAACACCCTACCTAAGGGAAAGTTTCCAGAAAAACGGCAAAAAAGTAACTCAGGTAATAGGAGATACATTGCCTAATACTGTAGTGCTGGCAACATCTGCCATTATTATTGCTATAATAATAGGGATTATACTGGGCATACTTTCTGCCCTTTATAAAGACACATGGATAGACAGACTTATTGCGCTTGTAAGTACACTGGGTATGAGTGTGCCTTCTTTCTTTGCTGCCATATTATTTGCCTGGGTATTTGGTTTCCTGTTACACAAATACACCCATTTAGACATGACAGGCAGCCTTTATGAGGTAGATGACTTTGGCGAAGGTAAATACATAAAATGGAAAAACCTTATTCTTCCTGCCATAGTGTTGGGTATACGTCCGCTTGCTGTAGTAATACAGCTTATGCGAAACTCACTGCTTGAAGTCTTCGGTCAGGATTATATTCGTACGGCAAGAGCAAAAGGATTAAGTGAAATACGTATTATAAGGAAACACGCTCTTAAAAATGCGCTTAACCCAGTAGTTACAGCCATTTCAGGATGGTTTGCCTCCATGCTTGCCGGAGCCGTTTTTGTGGAGTACATTTTCGGATGGAACGGATTGGGCAAAGAGGTTGTCGAAGCCTTAAACACGCTCGATCTTCCTGTTATAATGGGATCGGTACTGGTAATTGCAGCTACTTTTGTTGTTATCAATATCCTTGTCGATATTATTTATGCCTACCTTGATCCAAGAATACGATTAAGTTAAGGCTAACTCCCTTTTTACGAAAACGATATAATAGTTTTTCCTGCTTAAATCCTACCAAATATTTCATTTTTAAACGATATTTGTTCGTTCAGTTATTGTAAATTTGTTACTCTTAACAATAAAAAAATGAAAAAACTACTGATATTACCAGTGCTTTTGTTCGGAGTTTTTTCATGTGCGCAAAATACACCTACAAGCTTTAGTGAGCAGGCATTAAGCGACAACATGAAATCGACCGACGGTACAAAAGTTACCTTTAAGCAGATACTGGAAAAACATAAAGGAAAAACCATAGTAATAGACATTTGGGCATCATGGTGCCCTGACTGTATTAAGGGAATGCCAAAGGTACACGACCTGCAAAAGCAGTTCTCCGATGTTACTTACCTTTTCCTATCATACGACAGAACCGAGGAAGCATGGCTAAAAGGCATTGAAAAATACAATGTACAGGGAGACAACTACCTTATTGGTTCAAAATGGAAAGGCGGCGCTTTTAGCGAATCAGTTAAACTGGACTGGATTCCGCGTTACATGGTGGTAGACAAAAAAGGAAACATAGCTCTTTTCAGAGCTATTGAAGCCGATGACGAAAAACTTATATCGATATTAAAACAACTGAAATAATGAGAAAAAAAATAGTTGCAGGTAACTGGAAAATGAATAATGACAGCCAGCAGACCCAAGCTTTGCTAAGCGACATTTTAAACAAAAGACCACAAGATACAGCTACTAAAATTGTAGTAGCGCCAACATTTGTAAACCTACAAAGTGCTGTAATACAAACTAAAGGCAGCAATGTAATTGTAGCGGCACAAAATATGCACCAGGCAGAAAGCGGTGCCTTTACAGGCGAGATTTCTGTAGGGATGCTAAAAGGTATTGATGTTAATACTGTTATTTTAGGTCACTCTGAAAGAAGAGCTTACTTTGGTGAAACCAACAGTATATTAGCCGAAAAAGTAAACACAGCTTTAAAACACAACCTTACTATCATTTTTTGTTTTGGTGAAGAACTTGCCGACAGACAAAGCGGAAACCATTTTAACGTGGTTGAAAGCCAGTTAAGAGAAGGTTTATTCCATATTGGTGAAAGCCAGTGGACCAATGTTGTATTGGCTTATGAGCCGGTATGGGCAATTGGTACAGGTGAAACTGCTTCTCCGGAACAGGCACAGGAAATGCACAACTTCATCAGAACGCTTATTAAAGAAAACGTAAGTGCTGATGTATCTGAAAACACTTCTATCCTTTACGGCGGAAGCGTTAAGCCTGACAATGCTCAGGAGATTTTTTCTAAGCCTGATGTTGACGGCGGACTTATAGGTGGTGCTGCGCTTAAAGCTGATGACTTCCTTGCTATAGTAAACGCTATCTAATTATAATAAATATATTTGAAAAGCGGTAACAATTGTTACCGCTTTTTTATTAAAAACGACTATCAAAACACTACCAGTTAACTTTTACATTACCTTGTTTACATAAAATTTACCATTTATAAACACTACAACGATATAACTTAATGTTAGGTTGTTCCGTAATTAATGGTAAAGTAAAAACTGACATAGATTTTTGCACGTGATAACAAACCACCAGAAAAAAATCGTATGTCTAAAAATTACTTTTCAAAACTTATGCTGCTATTAGGGTTTTCTCTGATATCTCAATTATCAGGAGCACAAACCCTTATACATTACTGGAACTTCAACGACAACGCGTCTGAAGCTGCCATCACAGCCCCATCCCTGTCATACGTTACAGGAGCATCGATAACTTCATTTGCAGGAACCGAAAGTATAATTGACTACTCAGGAGGTACAGGACAAAATTTTGATGTACAAAACCTAAACGCACAAAACGGCGATGTTGCCGGTTCTCACCTTCGTTTTAACGATCCTATAGGCGGCGCTCTTGAATTTGCCCTGCCAACTACAGGTTTTGAAGATATAATGGTAAAGTTTGCTACCCGCCGTTCGGGTTCGGGAGCAGGTACACAAAACTGGTACTACTCTACAGATGGTACTACCTTTACCCTACTTACCACAGTAGCTCCTAATAACGGTGACCCGGCATTAGCTACATTAGACCTTACAACTATCACTGCTGCTAACGACAATGCTAACTTCAAACTTAAAGTAGAGTTTGAACAGGGCGACGGTGGTACTGGTGGTAACAACCGTTTTGATAACTTTACTACGGAAGGTAATGTAGTAGGCGGCGGAGACCCAATTGCTCCGGTTGCTACAATTACTCCGGCTAACGATGCAGTAAACATAACTGTAGCTAGCCTGCCTACCATTTCATTTAACGAAGATGTAAGGCTAGCTGATAATACAGCTATAACAAACACCAATATTGATGCTGTTGTGGAACTTAGGTTAAACAACGAGTCTGGAACAGCAGTTCCGTTTGATGCTACCTTTACCGATAACACCATCACCATCACTCCTGCTGTTGCATTATTAAACAGTCAGCAGTACTATGTTGCTCTTCTTGCCAATACTATTGAAGATATGAGCGACAATGTCATAACCGAAGCACAGTCTTCTACTTTCACAACCATGTCACTACAAACAGAGTTCACTGCCGGAGATATGGCTTTTGTAGCCTACAGGATGAATGCCAGTGGTGCAGAGGATGAAGTAGCCATTATGACTTTTGTAGATATCTCAGCGGGTACATTTATCACCCTTACCGATTCTAAATATACAACTAACGCACAGCCACAATGTACCGATGGTCTTGTATGGACAGCTACAAGCTGTGTCCCTGCAGGTTCGGTTATAACCATACAAACTTCTGCTCTTGTTAGCAGTACAGGTACAGTAACAGGTGGTGATTTCGGACTAAGCTCAGGCGGTGACCAGGTAATTGTTTATGCCGGTACTGCAGAAACTCCAAACTACATTACAGCCATGTCGTCTAACCAATGGCTTACAGAAAATACAAGCTGTGGCGGTAGCAACTCTATGCTTCCTGACGGTTTAGCAGACGGCACAAGCGCTGTTAACCTAAGCACTGCACCGGGTAATGATAACGGTAATACTGCAAATGCTTACTATAACGGTACTCAGGAAGGTACTCCTGCCGAACTTAAAGCTGCCATACTTAACCCTGCAAACTGGGTAGCTGCTGCTGCCGGAACAGATGCTCAGGAATGGCCAACATGGAGCTTCCCTAGCTCGCCAACAGTTCAAAATGTAACTGTGGTAAACGCAACAACTATAGAGCTTACATTCAATCATGAGCTTAATGCTACAAGTGCTGCATTAATAACAAACTATACAGGTATTAGCGGACTTACAACTGCTGTTGCAAACGGTAACATGGTAACGCTTACTTATGCTACTGCTTTTGAAACCGGTATGGAATATACTCTTATGGTTAACGGTATTACCGATGAGAATGATGTGGTAATGGCATGTGAGTATACTTACACCTTTACATACAATACTCTTATATCTTTTGATGAGATATTTATAGTAGTAAACGAAGATGCAGGTACACTTGACCTTGTACTTAATCTTGAAGGTCCTGCTGCTGCTTCGGTTGACTTAGTGGTTAAAGCGGCTCCGTTTAGCACTGCCGATGAGAACGATTTTACCTTTACTACACAAACACTAAACTTTACAGGTGCCAGTAATCTTACTCAGGTAATATCAATCGCTATTACAGATGACAGTATTGAAGAACAGGCTGCCGAGTATTTTGTACTTAGCCTTGAAAACCCAGTGGGAGTAGAAATTACAGGAGATACTTTTGCTACTATCTACATTAAAGATAACGACAGAATGGCTCTGGTGCCTAACCATAGCATTGAGCTTGACTATATAGGAAGTTTTGACCCTTCGGGAACAAACGAAAGCACCTGCGAAATTGTAGTACACGACCCTGAAACACAAAGGTTATTCACTACAAGTGCTGTTGCAGGTTTTGTTGACATTGTAGATTTTTCAGATCCTACTACTCCATCGGTAATATCATCAATAGATATGAATACTTATGGCGGAGTAACCAGCGTAGCAGTACACAATGGTATTGTAGCCGTAGCTTCTCCAAATGCTGAAGAGCACCTTGATGGTAGCGTAGTATTTTTTGATACCGATGGTACCTTTATCACTCAGGTAACTGTAGGGGCGCTACCGGACAATATTTCTTTCACACCAGACGGTACCAAAGTACTTACGGCAAATGAAGGTCAGCCAAAGAGTGATTACTCTGTAGACCCGGAAGGTTCGGTAAGTGTTATTGACATCTCTGGCGGAGTTGAGTCGGTTTCACAAACTGATGTAACTACTCTTTACTTTACTGATTACAACGCTCAGGAAGCTGAACTTTTAGCAACAGGTGTTAGAAAAGTATATGCAGGCAGCACATTATCTCAGGATCTTGAACCGGAATATATCACATTAAGCGCTGATTCTCAAAAAGCTTGGGTTTCCCTACAGGAAAACAATGCGATTGCAGAAATCGATCTTGTTAATATTGCTGTAGCAGATATTTGGTCACTGGGTACTAAAGATCTTAGCATCCCTGGTAACGGTTTTGATATTTCAGACAATAACGATGAGATACTTATTGCCAACTGGCCAATACAGGCATACTACATTCCTGATGCCATTGCAAACTATAATGTAAACGGTGTAAACTACATTATTACCGCAAACGAAGGTGACGAAAAAGAGTACGACAACTTTGAGGAAAGAACAACAATAGGCAACAACGGTTACAATCTTGATGCTACTGCATACCCACAGGCAGAAATGCTTAAAAAGAGCTTTAACGCGGGGCGTATGAGAGTAACTAATGTAAACGGCAACCTTGATGAGGATACAGAATTCGAACAGATATACTGCCTTGGTGCACGTTCGTTCTCAATATTCAATGCAGACACTAAAGCGATTGTTTATGATAGTGGTGATGACTTTGAAATGTATACTTCTACAGATGCTTCTATAAGTGCCCTGTTTAACTCAGACAGTGAAGAAAACGAACTTAAAGGAAGAAGCCGCGCTAAAGGTCCGGAGCCGGAAGGTGTAACTGTTGCACAAATTCAGGACAGAACATTTGCCTTTATAGGTTTAGAGCGTATAGGTGGAGTTATGGTTTATGATGTAACCGATCCTAACGATGTAAAATTTACAGATTACAAAAACAGCCGTAGCCTTACAGCTTATGAAGGTGATCATGGTCCTGAAGGTATCACTTACATTAGTGAAGCTAATAGCCCTGACGGAAAAGGTTATGTGATTATTGCTAATGAGATAAGTGGTACATTAAGCATATATGAGGTGAATACTGAAGCTCTAGGAACAGGTGATTTGACTTTAGCACCAAAAACCTTTGTGGTATTCCCTAACCCGGTTGCCGACGGTACAGCTTACTTTAACCGTGCTGCCGATATTGAGGTGTATGACCTTAACGGAAAACTGATACATTCTGCCAAACAGGCATTAAAGATAGATACAACAAAAATGACTTCGGGTATATATATCGTGAAAACATCCGAAGGCATTGTAAAGAAACTGGTAGTTAAGTAGTTTTAAGTAGCAGTTAAGTAGTTTCGTGTTTTTTTTCAAAAAAAATCCTGCCGGTGGGCAGGATTTTTTATTAGTAGTAAACACAATTAATTAAATATGATTAAATACCTATTTCTACCTGAAAACGTACTAACCAAACTTGTCTTGAATCGCCATTATAATAATTAAGGTCATCCATTGAAACTTCCATTTGGGCTTTAAACGTATGCTCCCAAATATATTTTGTTACACCTATACTGTACTGGTTAATATTTGGTGTATACATCTCTATATCTTTATGCACCTTTTGTGTAGAGAAACGACCTATAAGCTCATAGTCAGACGGAAAAAGGTGACTTAACTGGTAGTCAAACCCATGCCCTGTAAACACATAGTTAAAGTCGGTTATATCATCAGGATTATAAGTAACAGGATTTTTAGCTGTTCTTTGCATATAAGCCGTTTGGAACGACCATCCGTCATACTTAAACATAGCGTCTAAAAGTAACGACTGCATATCCCTTTTCTCAAACAGATAGTTACCTAACTGTCCCTGTGTTTTTCTGGCTTTGTTATTAAACTGATAAGCTCCCGAAAGCATTACTTTTGGTTTGTCTTCCCTTTTAAGGTCTCCTTCAAAAAAGGTACCGTTGTTTTTAAAGGCACCAAACGGATAAAGTTCCACTTTACCTGTGTAAGCAAGTCCGTTATCAGGTTCTTTGGTAGAGTTCCTACCCTCCCCCATACTTATGGCTCCTTTAAAGTTATATGAAAATTTATCAAGATATTCGTTTAGGTTATGCACCTGAAAACCGAAATCCCTGTCTATTGTAAATCGTGCATTGTTTATGGTACGGTCTGTTAACTGTAGCGCTCCCGATGAGTTAATACGCTGGCGGTTACCTGGTAGTTTTGTTTGACCGAAACCAATATTCCAGTGTTTGTTAGGACGGTAAAATACAATCGCATCACGTATAATATTTACGTTTTCACCTTCGTGTGCCTGGCCTACATCGCCCGGAGCAAAAGAAAGCTGGATAGCATAAAGGAATTTTGGATCCCCTACATAACCGTCAAAACGAAGCCTTAACCTACGAATCTGTCCGTCAATGGTACTCTCTCCTTCAGATTCTACATAAGACATCCTGTTTTGCATCCTGAAACGGATATTAAACTGGAAAAGACTATCGGGCGTAGTTAAACCTACTCCCTTACCATAACTGTAGTATGGAAGGGCCGAAAGCTTTAGGTCATTATTATTTTTGGTCTTTTCGATTGTCACCTGTGCCGAAGCCGCAAGACCCACAAATAATAAGAGTGTGATTAATGTTTTTTTCATTTCGTGTGTTTCGTGTATTTTTTCGTGTTTTTCTTAACTTTACATTAATGCAGGTTTTGCTTTTTTATCAGCAAACATTTGGTAATTTTAGCGCTAAATAACTACCATAAGGCACCTTTGTAAAGTTTGCGCAAACTTAATATTAATTATCACTGCCTTATGTTATGTTAATGTTACCTTTGCGAAAAATTAAAGTTATGTCAAACATATATATAGGTTATCATTTTTCGGTTGAACCAAAAGAAACCGGAACAGAAATTTTACTTGCCGAACTTGGCGAAACTCCCTTTGAAAGCTTTATAGAGACTGAGGAGGGACTATCTGCTTATATCCAGAAACAGTACTGGAACGAGAACGTTCTTGAGGATATATTCATCTTAAAATCACCTGAATTTAAAATCGAATATACTTTTGAAGAGATTGAACAGGTAAACTGGAATGAGGAATGGGAGAAGAATTTTGAACCTATTGAAGTAGGCAACAGCTGTTATGTAAGAGCACCTTTTCATGAGAAAACTAGTGCTCAATATGATATTGTAATTGAACCTAAAATGAGTTTTGGTACGGGGCATCATGAAACAACTTTTATGATGATACAGCACCTGCTGGAAACCGATCTTGAAAACAAAAAAACACTGGATATGGGTTGTGGTACTGCCATACTGGCGATACTTGCCGAAATGCGCGGTGCTAAACCTATTGACGCTATTGATATAGATAACTGGTGCTACCTTAACTCTATTGAAAATGCCGAACGCAATAACTGTAAGCACATTAGCGTTTATGAAGGCGACGCTTCACTGCTTAACGGTAAAAAGTATGACGTTATAATTGCTAACATTAACCGTAACATACTTTTAAATGACATGCAGCAGTATGTGGACTGCCTTAACGAAGGTGCCAATCTGCTTTTAAGCGGTTTTTATGAGGAAGACATCCCTGCCATTGATGCTTCGTGCACTGAAAAAGGGCTTAAATTTGTTAAAAAGTTCGACAAAAATAATTGGGTTGCCCTAAAATACGTAAATTAGCAACCGGAATTAAAACATTGAATATGAGTACAAAAGAAAAAGTATTAGAAGAAGTATTAGTTGAGGAATCCGTATCGGCAAACAACGAAATAGTTTTGTATAATGACGAAGTAAACACTTTTGACCATGTTATAGACACTCTTGTAAGGGTTTGCGACCATACACCGGAACAGGCAGAGCAATGCTCACTTATTGTTCACTATAATGGTAAATGCACCGTAAAAACAGGGGAACTGGATAAACTAGAGCCACAATGCACCCAGCTACTGGAAGCGGGTTTAAGTGCCGAAATTATATAAAACAATTACTCATAAAAAAAGGGACGCATAAGCGTCCCTTTTTTGGTGCATCCAACTTCATTACTTCACATATAAATACTCCACCGCACCAAATGTTAAAATGGCTCCACCAGTATCTTCATCCCTGTCAGGGTATGTTCCAAACTCATTAGTATATGTAATATCGTTACCTGTTTTCACAAGGTTAAGTATTACATCGTCGTCATTATTATCTTGATAAGTAGCTCTGATAATTACATCACTACCCGATCCGGTTAATATTTCCCATGTACCTGTATAAGTAGCACTCGTACAACCTGAAGTTCCTTCGGTAGTATCTACTACCACACCGTTTTTCTCAAAAGTAAACGTGTTATCTGCATTTAAAACCAGTTTGCTTCCGTTGTAGCAATCTGTTTCCTGCATCTGGTCACTGTGAGCAGTTCCGTCTCCATCAAAATCAGTTGCTTCAGCTGTTGTAACTGCCGTTAAGTTGTAAGTTCCTTCAATTTGCGTTTCATTGTTCACTCCTGCTGTATCATCATCACTACTACATGAAGTTAAACCAAATCCCGTGACTAATAATGTACAGGCTAATACTCTAAACTTTTTCATTTTGCTATTTTTTTGATAGGTTAATAATGCCAAATCTATAAAGCAGCAAGCAGGATAATGTTAAGGAAACAGTTAATTAAATTTTGTTTAACAACGCTTTAGGTATTTTTATTTTCACAAAGCTTTGCCTTATAAGACCTTTGGAGTTTATTGTGCTTTTTTTGTTAAATTGGCCATTCGTACCATAATTAACACCTATTTAATAAATAACTATAGAAACGTACCTTCTTTCAGTTATATAAACTCTGGGTGTAAAATTTATTTTGTAATCGTATCTTCGTAATAAACTAACAAACTTCCCTTATCCTTCGTGAAAAGAATTATACTACTATTAGCAGCACTATATACAATTGCAGGTTTTTCTCAGGACCTGCCTCCTATCCTTAAATACAGTACAAACCAATACAGTGCCGGTAACCAAAACTGGATGATGAGCCAGGATAAGGATCACTTTATGTATTTTGCCAATAACGGCGGACTACTGGAATACAATGGCACAGCATGGAAGCTGTACCCTTCCCCTAACGAAACCATTATCAGATCGGTTAAAGTAATAGGCGAACGTATTTATACCGGATGCTATATGGAGTTTGGTTACTGGACCCGTAACGAAGACGGAAGTCTTAACTATACTTCCCTAAGCGAAGCTATTCGTGATAAAATTTTAGACGACGAACAGTTTTGGAACATTGCTCAATACGACCACTGGGTTATATTCCAGTCCCTTAACCAGATATTTATTTACGACACCCAAAAGAAAACCTATAACATAATAAAACCCGACACCGGAGTAAACAAAATTTTTAGGGTAGGTAACAGGATTTTGTACCAAACTTTTGGCACCGGGCTTTATGAAATTGAAAACGGAGTAAGCAAGGTAGTAAACAACACCCCACAGCTAACCAATAATAAAATAATAAGCATATACCCTTATAATGAAGGACTGCTTATCCAAACACAGTACAACGGTTTACTGGAACTAAAAAACAATACTATTACCCACTGGGATACTGAGGCCGACAGCGAACTGAAATCAAGCAGTATATACAGCGGGCAAAAGCTTAGCGACGGTAGTTTTGCATTGGGAACGGTATCAAACGGTATTTTTATACTATCACCACAAGGAAAAGTCCGTTACCATATTACCCAGAACAAAGGACTTAGCAACAACACTGCATTGTCATTGTTTGAGGATACTGATAAAAACCTTTGGATTGGACTTGATAACGGCATTAACTGTATTAATTTACAGTCGGCTGTAAGGAGTTTTGTAGACGATACCGGATTTTTAGGTACTGTATATGCCTCTGCATTATACAACAACCATTTGTATATAGGTACCAATCAGGGATTATTTTACAAAACATATAACTCTGAAGAAGAGTTTAGGTTTATTCCGGGTACTAAAGGTCAGGTTTGGTCACTATACCAATATGACAACACATTGTTTTGCGGACATGACTCGGGTACATTTATCATAAACGGAGGTCAGGCTAGTTTACTGTTTAACGGATCGGGCACTTGGAAGTTTGAACCCTACCCTACAGACAGGAACAAACTTATACAGGGGAATTACTATGGTTTATCTGTACTGGAAAAGGTAAACGGAAACTGGAAGTTTAAAAATAAGATAACCGGGTTTGATTATTCCAGCCGCTACTTTGCACTTTCGGGCAAGAACGAAATATATGTAAGTCATGAATATAAAGGAGTGTTCAGGATTAAAACCGATAACAACTATACCCGAATAACTAACTTTGAAGCCTATAAAACTCCGGCTAAGGGTAAAAACGCATCGCTATCCCGCTTTAACAACACTATATATTATGCCTCAAAAGAAGGATTATTTGTTTTGAATAACAAAACTAAACAGTTTGAGAAAAATGAAAAACTGTCCAAACTGTTTAATCATGATGAATATATGTCGGGTAAATTAACTGCTGATAAGTCGGACAGGCTTTGGTTTTTTACCAAAAACTACATCAATTATTTCTCACCGGGTAAACTTAATGCCGAACTGAAACACAATGCTATAGCTATACCTTCGTCGCTTACCAACTCCATGCTGGGATTTGAGAACATTACCCAGATAAAAGACAACATTTACCTGGTAGGTACTACAGATGGTTACTATACGCTAAATATAAACGAACTCAACTTTAAAAGTAATACCATTACCATTACCGGGATTACCAATAATGTACTGAACGGAAAACCATTACCTGTAATCATACAAAACGATGGCGAGTTTAAGTATGCCGAGAACAACCTTACCTTTTTATATACCGTACCGGAGTATAACAAATATGCTAATACCGAATTCCAGTACATACTGGAAGGTATGCAAAACGACTGGAGTGAATGGAACAATAAACCCATTACTACTTTTAAAAACCTTCCGGCAGGTACGTATACTTTTAAGGTAAGAGCAAAAACTGGAAGTTCGTTGTCTGTAAATACAGCGAGTTACACTTTTGTAATACTCAAGCCATGGTATGCTACAAATTTTGCCGTGGTAATTTATATCATTTTTGCTTTTATAGCGGCATTCCTTATTAACAGGGCTTATAAAAATTACTATCAGCGTCAAAGCGAAAAACTTATAGAGGAAAACAACAGGCTACTTGAAATTAAAGAACTGGAAAAAGAACAGGAGCTGATGAAAATTAAAAACGAGCAGTTACAACAGGATTTTGAAAGTAAGAACAGGGAACTTGCTGCCTCTACCATGAACCTTATTAAAAAGAACGAACTCCTTTCTCTTATAAAAGACGATTTGAAAAAAACAGGTACGGGTGGTGCCGATAAAAATATCAAATCGGTAATTACTACGATTAATAAAAATATTAATGAAGATGATACCTGGGATATGTTTAAGGAAGCTTTCAATAATGCCGATAAAGATTTCTTAAAGAAGGTAAAATCTGTTCACCCTTCCTTAACACCAAACGACCTTAGATTATGCGCTTACCTCCGCCTTAATTTATCGTCTAAAGAAATAGCTCCGCTACTCAACATTTCAGTAAGAAGTGTAGAGATAAAACGATATCGTTTGCGTAAAAAAATGGAATTACCTCACGAATTAGGGCTTGTAGAGTATATACTATCACTTTAGCACACCACATCATTAGTTAAATTTACCTATACATCACCTCAACAACAACGTTGTAATAGTGTGTTTTTCGAATTTTATTTAAAGATTTTTACGCACTTAACTTACTGTTAACACCCACAGTTAGGGCAAAGTCATAAATCTTCTTTAAGTTTTTCAGGAATGTATAATTTTTGTTGAGGCTAATTTTATTCTTCGTAATTTATTGTGACATAATTTTAGATAATCACAAAAAACAATTTAATATATGAAGTCTAAATTACTCTTAATTACTTTTATTCTGATTTCATCTTTCTGTTTCGCGCAGGAGGTTGAAGTTAAGGGTACAGTAAGTGAAGTGGGCACCGGTTTGACTATACCGGGTGTTAACGTCATTGTAAAAAATGGTACAGCCTCTACGGTTACCGACATGGATGGTAATTACATCATTAATGCTCCGGTAGGCTCTACCCTTTCTTTCAGTTTTATTGGTTATGAAACTGTAGAACAAACCGTAACCGGAGCCGGAGTTATTTCGGTATCACTTAAAGAAACTTCTCAAACACTAGATGAAGTAGTAGTGATAGGTTATGGTACACAACGTAAAAAAGAAGTAACCGGTGCCGTAAGTGTTGTTGGTGCAAAAACGCTTGAAGACATGAATCCGGTTAAGGTAGAACAGGCATTACAAGGTACTGTAAGTGGTGTTAATGTTACTACACAATCGGGTAAGCCGGGTGCAGCCCTTGATGTTAGAATTAGGGGTATAGCCACAAATGGTGATAATGCTCCTTTAGTATTAATAGATGGTTATATAGGTAGCCTTAGCGATATTAATGCAAACGACATTGAAAACATTACTGTATTAAAAGATGCCCAGGCAGCCATATATGGTACAAGTGGAGCAAACGGTGTTATACTCGTTACTACTAAAAAAGGCAGGAAAAACTCAAAAGCAACCTTCGCTTATAATACCTATACCGGTTTTTCGGAAACTACACGAAAACTACCATTGCTAAACGCCTCAGAATATGCTCTTTTACTTAACGAAAAATATGCAAATGGCGGACAGCCGATTCCTTTCCCTAATGTATCTAATCTTGGAGAAGGAACAAACTGGCAGGATCAAATTTTTGATACAGGAGTACCAATTATTAATCATGACCTTTCTGTTTCCGGTGGTGGTGAAAAAGTTACTTATCGTGTGAGTGGTTCGCACCTTGACCAGGAAGGTATAATAGGTGGTGCCGACAAATCTCATTTTGAGCGTAATACGGCACGTGTTTCACTTAATGCTGATCTAAGCGATAAACTTAAAATATACACCAACGTTATTTTTCTTACTACAGACGCTCAGGGATTTAACGAAAACGCACTAGGATCGGTGCTGTTTAACGCTATTAACACACCTGCAATTTATAGCCCTTATGATGCTAACGGCGACTTTACCGTACTTCCTACTGGTAGCACTACCATCCCGGGAAGTAACCTTGGTAACGAAATCATTAATCCGCTGGCTCAAATTGCTAACTCCTATAACGACTACAACCTTAAAAAGTTAAGCGGTACTTTTGGTACT
The DNA here is from genome assembly GCF_036347315.1 of Flavobacterium sp. C4GT6. NCBI lineage: Bacteria > Pseudomonadati > Bacteroidota > Flavobacteriia > Flavobacteriales > Flavobacteriaceae > Flavobacterium > Flavobacterium sp. C4GT6. Next base: position 107,164 of record NZ_JAZGZU010000008.1, on the reverse strand, counting down.
GACTATGAGATTATTAAAAACCTTACCGTTACAGGTCGTGTTGGTTTCAACACCCAAAACAGGGATGAAAGGATATTTAACAAACAAATTTCATACGGAGGTAAAGTATTTGATAATGTTAGAAGTAGCGTAAACCAAAATGTTTTTGACGAGAACGATTATACTTTTGATGCGTTTGCTAACTATAAGTTTAACATTAACGAGGCGCATAACTTTACTGCAACACTAGGTACTACGGTATTTAAAACATGGGGTAAAGGTTTATATGCTACAGGTTTTGATGTACCAAATAACTCATGGGAATTTGCAGACATAAGCCTTACAACAGGTTTTGCAGATAACAAAACGGTAAGTTCTTACTCTTATGACGACAGAAGGCTATCATATTTCGGTAGAATTCAGTATGACTACAAAGGACGCTACCTATTATCAGGTATGCTTAGAAGGGATTCCTCTACTAAATTCGGGGCAAACAACCGTGTAGGTTACTTCCCGTCTGTTACCGGTGGTTGGGTACTTTCAGAAGAGTCTTTCTTCAAAGAAAACAATATTCTTAACTTCGCTAAAATTAGAGCAAGTTACGGTGTTCTTGGTAGTGACAGGTTTGATTCAAACTTATATTTAGGTTTACTTAACGGGGAGGCCACTTATGTATTTGACGGTGCACTGGCAAACGGTTTTGCTATTGGTGCTTTACCAAACCCAGACCTTAAATGGGAAGAAGCAAGGAAGTTTGACTTAGGTCTTGATCTTAACTTCTTTAATGATAAACTTGAACTTGTTGCCGATTATTTTAAAGACACAAGAGCTAACCTGCTAATTCCTAACATCCCAGTATCGGGTATTGTGGGAACTTATGCCCCAGGCGGGAAAAACCCAACACTTAACGCAGGTGATGTGGAAAACAAAGGTTTTGAATTCGCTCTTACTTATAACGACTATATAGGAGATGATTTCCATATCAAAGCAAGCTACAATGCTACATTTATCAAAAACACTGTAACATCGGTTAACAACGGAACCGGGTTCTTTGCAGGTGGTGAGTTTGGAGTTGGACAGCCACAGCCTACAAGAATGGAAGTAGGACACCCTATGGGATACTTTTACGGGTATGTAACCGATGGTATTTTCCAAAATGCTGAAGAGGTTGCAGCACACCCTGACCAATCGGCTCTTGGAGCTGCCGCTCAACCGGGTGATATCCGTTTTGTAGACGTTAACGGTGATGGTGTTCTTGATGCTGATGACCGTACAGAAATTGGTGATCCTATCCCTAACGCAACTATGGGTTTCAACCTGCAGCTTGACTATAAAGGATTTGACTTTGCTACTTACTGGTTTGCCTCTATAGGTAACGATATGGTAAGAAACTATGAAAGAAACCTTACCGACGTAAACAGAATGAGTTATGCACTTGACCGCTGGACAGGTGAAGGTACAAGTAACAGTGTGCCAAGAGCAACTACTGCTGCTACATCAAACAATATTTTCTCTGATTTCTTTGTGGAAGATGCTTCTTACCTTAGAATACAAAATGTACAGCTGGGTTATACTGTTAATCCTGATTTTACAGAGAAAGCAGGTATTACTAAACTAAGAATATATGCAGGTGTGAACAACCTATATACATTTACAAAATACAGAGGTTTTGATCCCGGTGCTTCAAGCGGTGCTCCGCTATCTTCGGGGATAGACTTTGGTTTCTACCCTGTTCCGAGAACATATCTAATCGGTTTAAACCTAAACTTCTAAAAAAATGAAAAGAAAAATTATTACAGCCATTTTGGCTTTCAGTATAGTCGCAACGGTAAACATATCGTGTAGCGATGACTTTGTGGAAAGAGATCCTGTTTACAGTATATCATCAGACAATTACTTTAACTCTGAAGAAGATTATAACTATGCGCTTATCGCTGCTTATGATATACTTCAGTCTACCTATGTAAACGTAATTTTGGGCGAAATCGCTTCAGACAATACATTATCAGGAGGTGAAAGTGCTAACGACGTAATTGGGTGGCAGCAGGTAGATGAGATGACACATACCCCTGTTAATTCAAACCTAAGGGATGTATGGAACTGGATGTTTGCCGGAGTAAACAGATCGGCTTACATACTTGAATTTAAGGACAAAACTGATTTTGAAGGAAGGGCACAAATTGTAGCCGAAGCCCGTTTTTTACATGCTTACTATAACTTTGAACTTCTAAAATGGTTTGGAGGCATTCCGTTAAAAGGTGACGAACGTTTTGCTCTTGGTGACGAAACTACTATCCCCAGAGCTTCAAAAGATGATGTATATGCTTCAATTATAAGCGACCTTGAAATGGCTATTGCCGATTTAGCTGTTACAGCTCCTCAGGTAGGTCGTGTTACAAAAGGCGCTGCGCAGGCGCTACTGGGTAAAGTATACCTTTACAAAGGAGACTACGCGTTAGCCGCCTCAATGCTTGACAATGTTATTACAAGCGGGCAGTACGCACTAACTCAGGGAGACGAGTACCTAAACCTTTTTGAGCAATCAGGTGAAAACGGAACAGAATCAGTATTTGAAGTTCAGTATACAGATGTTGAAGGTGCCGGTTTTGAGTGCCTACAGTGTAGTGAAGGTAATGTTGCAGTAGGTTTTAGCGGACCAAGAAACTATAGTGGGCCTATGTTTACCTCTGGTTTTAGTTTTAACGTACCTACACAAGAAGCCGCTTCAATTTATGAAGATGGCGATATGAGAAAAGAAGTTACTATTCTTGATATGGAAGCATGGGGTAACCAAACAGGTGCTACTTACGGTCCCGGTTATAAAGATACCGGTTACTTTAACCGTAAATACATCCCAAGGGAAAGAAGCGACGAAGCTGCCGGTGACTTAAACCTTACCAACCCTAATAACTACCGCGCTATACGTTATTCTGACGTACTGCTTATGGCCGCCGAGGCTTATAGCCGTACAGGTAATGCTTCGCAGGCGCTAGAGTATGTTAACGAAGTTAGAAGAAGAGCTTTTGGCGATGAAAACCACGACCTTGCAGGTGCTGGTGATGCTTTAACAAGCGCTATCCTTTTAGAGAGAAGAAGAGAGCTTTTAGGTGAAGGGCATCGTTTCTTCGACCTTGTAAGAACAGGTCAGGCTGCTTCAAACATACCTGGCTTTACGGCTAACAAAAACGAATTGTTCCCTATACCAATCGAAGAGATTCAATTCTCCGGCGGACTTTGGGAGCAAAACCCTAACTACTAATACGCTACAGATATGAAAAGTTTAAAATATATATTTACACTAGTATTTGTTACGGCATTATTTACAGCCTGTAACGACGACGAGTTTGACTCGGGGTTTCTGGACAATGCTCCTACCCCGGCTAACCTTTCTGCACTGTTTACCATTACTCAGGATAATACAGGTTTGGTAACCATTCAGCCTAATGGTGAAGGCGTGGGTAACTACAGTGTTTATTTTGGAGACGGTACTCCGGATCCTGCAACTGTAATACCGGGACAAAAAGCGCAGCACAATTATGCCGAAGGTGTTTATGATGTTAGGATTGTAGGTAACGGTATTACCGGAAAACAAACTGAGATAACAGAACAGTTAACGGTTACTTTTGTGGCTCCTGAAAACCTTGCAGTAAACATCGCAACTGTAAACGGAGATCCGTTTAGCATTAACGTTAGTGCTACTGCCGATTATGAAACTTTCTACGAAGTTACTTTTGGTGAAGATGAAAACATTGCTCCGGTTCAGTTTAACGAGGGTGACGAGGTTCCATACACTTATGCAACCATTGGTACTTATGATGTAACAGTAACTGCTTTTAGCGGTGGTGTAGCTACTACAACAGTAACACAACAGGTTACTATAACTAATCCGCTTTTACTGCCTATAGAGTTTGAAAACAATACATTAAACTATGCATTTGGTGATTTTGGTAACGCTACAACATCTGTAGTAGAAAACCCAGATCCATCGGGTATCAACACCAGTTCTATGGTAGGTCAGCAGGTTAAAAATGCAGGTGCCGAGGTTTGGGCAGGTACTTCCCTACCACTTGATGCTCCTATTGATTTCTCTTCGCTAAATCAAATTAAGCTTAAAGTATGGTCACCAATTGCAGGTGCTACCGTTAAATTCAAACTTGAAAATCTTGATAATGCCGATATTAACTATGAGGTAGATCAGGTTACTACAGTATCTAACGAGTGGGAAGAACTTACTTACGACTTCTCTGAAATAAGCCTTGACAACGAATACGGACGCATTGTACTGTTCTTTAACTTTGGTGTTAACGGTGGTGGTGAAACCTACTACTTTGATGATATTAGGCAAGCTGCTCCCGAACAGTCGGTATCACTTCCGTTAAACTTTGAGTACGATATTGAGTACACATTTAACGGTTTTGGTAATGCTTTTGGTGCTAAAGTAGAAAACCCAGATGCATCGGGCATCAACACAAGCGGTTTTGTAGGACAGGTAGTGAAAAACAACGGGGCAGAAACATGGGCAGGTATAGCTATGCCACTTGTAGCGCCCATTGATTTCTCTACTCAGCAAAAAATAAAAATAAAAGTTTGGTCACCTCAGGCAGGTATTACCGTACTTCTTAAATTAGAAAACAACGGAGCAACCATTACTACAGAGCTTCCTGCAACTACAACAGTAGCTAACCAGTGGGAAGAGCTTGAGTATGACTTTACCGGAATTGACAACTCAGCTAACTTTCAAAACGTAGTACTGTTCTTTGACTTTGACCAACCGGGTACAGGTGCAACCTACTATTTTGACGATATAGAACTTACAAACTAAAAAAGAGCTTATGAAAACATATATAACTAAAATAGGAATCCTGTTTGCCTTTATAGCTGTACTATGGGGGTGTCAGGATGACGATTCAACCTTTGGGGACATCACTGCCCCTACTAACCTTACGATCAACTATGATATTGTAGGGCAGGATGCCGAAAATCCTGACGGAGACGGTAGCGGTTTAGTAAACTTTACTGCTACTGCAGATAATGCCATTAGCTATAAATATTTATTTAGCGACGGTTCTTCTGCTGTTTCGGCATCGGGAGTATATACAAAACGATTCACTCAAAACGGTGTTAATACATACACTGTTACAGTACTGGCAAACGGTACAGGTGGTGTAACAACAAGTACCAGTATTGAGGTTACCGTATTCAGTAACTTCTCAGACGACGAAGCTGTACAATTTCTAACAGCTGGGACATCTAAAGTATGGTACTGGTATGCAGCAGCTCCGGGTCACCTTGGTGTGGGCCCTAACGACACATCAGAAAATACCGGTGCACCTAGCTACTATGCAGCTGCTCCGTTTGAAAAAGCAGGAGATCCTGCAAGCAGCTGTTTATACGATAACGTACTTACTTTTACTTTAGACAACGGAATCATTAAGTATACTCTTGATAATGGAGGAAACACTTTCTTTAATGCTTCTTTTAACAGTGTAGGTGGTAGTACATCTACAACAGACCAGTGTTCACCATACGACACATCTGGTGAAAAAGTGGTAAGCTTAGGTCCGTCAAGCTCTCTTGTTCCTGAGGATGAGAAAAGAGGTACTGTAATGGACTTTAGCGATAACGGATTCATGGGTTACTACATTGGTACTTCTACTTATGAAATCCTTTCTATTACAGAAAACGAAATGCACGTAAGAGCCGTAATGGGTGGTAACGATGCGCTTGCATGGTATCATATATTCACTACTACTCCTGTAGATGAGCAGGGTAATTCGGGTGGTGAAGAGCCTGACTATGACACACTTGTATGGTTTGACGAATTTGATGTAGACGGTGCTCCAAACCCTGATAACTGGACTATGGAAATAGGTAACGGCGATAGCGGCTGGGGTAATAACGAAGCACAGTATTACCTTGCAGAGAATGCTGTAGTAGAAGGCGGTATGCTTAAAATTACTGCTAAAGCAGAAAATTCAAACGGATTTGACTACACATCTGCCAGAATGAAAACCGAAGGTCTTTATGACTTTACTTACGGTAAAGTAGAAGTTAGGGCTAAACTGCCTACGGGTGGGGGTACATGGCCTGCAATATGGATGCTTGGATCTGACTATGCTACAAACTCATGGCCGGGTTGTGGTGAAATAGATATTATGGAGCATGTAGGTAACGACCAAAATACTATTCACGGTACCCTGCATTACCCTGGTAACTCTGGTGGTAATGGTAATACAGGTTATACTACGGTAGCCGGAGTATCTGATGAGTTCCATGTTTACAGTGTTATTTGGAGTCCTACAAAAATCAGATTCTTTGTAGATGATGTGGAATTCCATAGCTATGATAACGTGAGTTCATCACCGTTTAACAGCGATTTCTTTATTATACTAAATGTTGCCATGGGTGGTAACTTTGGCGGAGAAATAGATTCTGGATTTACCCAGTCGACTATGGAAGTTGATTATGTAAAAGTATATCAGTAGTGTTTTCTCATAAATAATTTACTTCAAAATTAGTAATTACTAAAGGCTGGCCCAGCTGGCCTTTAGGATTACTATTATCTAAAATTTATAATGAAATTAAATTTACCAAAATATGTTTTGGCAGCCACTATTATAGCCATAGGCTGTAGTACTGCAAAACAGGATATGGTTTCCGTTAAGGAAAAACAACTTCCCATAGACCGTAAAGTAGACTCTGTGCTTAACCTTATGACACTCGAGGAAAAAATAGGCCAGATGAATCAGTACAACGGTTTTTGGAATGTTACCGGCCCTGCCCCAAAAGATGGTGATGCTGCTGTAAAGTACGAACACATCAAAAAAGGATGGGTTGGCTCAATGCTCAATGTAAGAGGTGTTAAAGATGTAAGAGCATTACAAAAAATTGCCGTAGAAGAAAGCAGACTGGGTATACCTGTGCTTTTTGGCTATGATGTTATCCACGGATATAAAACAATAAGCCCTATACCACTTGCCGAAGCTGCAAGCTGGGATATGGAGGCTATAGAAAACTCTGCTGCCATTGCTGCTGCCGAATCGGCTGCATCCGGTTTAAACTGGACGTTTGCACCAATGGTAGATGTAACACGCGATGCCCGATGGGGACGTGTTATGGAAGGATCGGGCGAAGACACCTATCTGGGCAGTGCTATTGCTGTAGCCAGAGTAAAAGGTTTTCAGGGCGATTTGGGAGAATTTAATGTAGCTGCCTGCGTTAAGCATTTTGCCGGATATGGTTTTGCCGAAGCCGGTAAAGACTATAATACCGTTGACGTAAATAAAAGCACCTTACACAATATAATACTCCCCCCTTTTAAGGCAGCTGCCAACGCAGGGGCGCTAACATTTATGAACTCTTTTAACGATGTAGACGGTATTCCTGCAACAGGAAATACCTACCTGCAAAGAGAGGTTCTCAAAAAAGACTGGAACTTTCAGGGCTTTGTAGTTTCTGACTGGGGTTCGATGGGTGAAATGGTAAACCACGGCTATGCGAAAGACCTGAAACAGGCGGCAGAATTTGCTGCCAATGCAGGGTCTGACATGGATATGGAATCGCATGGTTATGTGATGTACCTGGCTCAACTGGTTAAGGAAGGAAAAGTATCTGAAGACAAGATAAACGATGCGGCACGCCGTATACTTAGGGTTAAATTTCAGCTTGGACTGTTTGACAACCCTTATAAATATTGTGATGAAGCCCGTGAAAAGGCTACCGTAGGCAAAAAAGAATTTCACGATGGTGTGCTGGATATGGCAAAAAAATCTATCGTGTTGCTTAAAAACGAAAACAACCTGCTTCCGTTAAAGAAACAGGGACAAAAAATAGCGGTTATCGGGGCATTGGCAAACGATAAAACGAGTCCGCTTGGAAGCTGGAGAATTGGTGCAGATGACGGTACAGCCATATCGGTTATGGAAGGGCTTTCACAATATAAAGGCAATGAACTGGTATATGCAAAGGGTGCCGATGTTGCATTGGGCACCCCTGCATTTACCATAGAAACCAAAATAAACATGACCGACAAGAGCGGATTTGAAGAAGCGGTAAACGCTGCTAAAAATGCCGATGTGGTGGTTATGGTTCTGGGTGAACACGGTTTACAAACAGGTGAAGGCCGTAGTCGCGTAAATATAGGTTTACCTGGTGTACAGCAGGAACTCCTTGAAACGGTTTACAAAGCCAATCCAAACATTATTTTGGTATTAACTAACGGTAGGCCTCTTGAAATTGTGTGGGCAGATGGTAACATCCCTGCTATTGTAGAAGCATGGCACTTAGGTACCGAAAGCGGTAATGCTATTGCACAGGTACTGTATGGCGACTATAACCCAAGTGGTAAACTGCCTATGAGCTTCCCTAGGGCTGTAGGACAAATGCCTTTGTACTACAACCATAAAAGCACAGGGAGACCTAACTATAATGGCGGAGACAGTGTTTTCTGGTCGCATTATACCGATGAGAGTAACGAAGCTCTTTATCCGTTTGGGTATGGTTTAAGCTATTCATCATTTGAGTACAGTAATCTTAAATTAAGTAACAACACCCTTAACAAAAACGGAAAAATCACTGTTAGTGTTGATGTGAAAAACACGAGCAGTGTAAACGGTAAGGAAGTTGTGCAGCTGTATTTAAGGGATTTATTCGGGTCGGTTACAAGGCCTGTAAGGGAGCTTAAAGGTTTTGAACTGGTATCTATCAATGCAGGGCAAACCAAAACAGTAAGCTTTGAGATTGACGAAAAAACAATAGAATTCTATACAGCCAATAACAAGTGGGAAGCCGAACCAGGAGACTTTAAAGTTTTTGTAGGCGGAGATTCAAAAGCATCACTTGAGGCAGGATTCACCTATTCTAAATAAACCAGTATGAAAAAAACAGCTATAGTATTCCTTTTTTCGGCCCTTGCCCTATCGTGTGGTAAAAAAGAGAAAGAGCGCGAACTTTTGTGGGAAGAGAATTTTGACGGATCGGAACTTAATGAATTGGTTTGGAATTTTGAACTTGGTAACGGTTGTCCTAACATTTGCGGATGGGGTAACAACGAGCGCCAGGTGTATACCAAAGACAATCACAAACTAGAAAACGGTAACTTAATAATTACCGCAAAAAAAATAAACGATTCTACTTATACCTCAACACGCTTAACGACAAAGGGTAACAAAGAGTTTAAGTACGGATATATAGAAGCAAAAGCAAAAATCCCTACCGGACAGGGAATTTGGCCCGCTTTTTGGATGTTAGGTTCTAACATTGACCAGGTAGGCTGGCCTATGGCCGGAGAGATAGATATACTGGAGTATGTGGGTAAAGAACCGCATATGGCTTTTACCTCTCTCCACACGCAGGACAGTCATGGTAATACCATAAATACAAAGAAAACTGAGATTAAAAATATAGAAGAGGGTTTTCATACCTATGCTATAAACTGGACAGAAAACTTTATTGAGTTTTTTATAGATGGCAATTCGGTTTACAAGTTTGAACCGAAAGACAAAACAACAGAAGTTTGGCCATACAACCAGCCGTTTTACTTTTTAGTAAATGTAGCGATAGGCGGAAACTTTGGCGGGCTCGAAGTGGACGACAACATATTCCCTCAGGAATTTATAATAGACTATATTAGGGTTTACTCTAATTAATAATTAGTTTATGTTTGAGTTAGTTAGTTAAAAAAAGGAAGCTATAAGTTTCCTTTTTTTATTTAGTTCAAGTATTCAAATGTTTTTATATTTTTTAGAAAATCATCATAGTTCTCCTTTTTCACATTGAATAAAATAATATTGACATCAGAATTTGTATATAGCTTAGTTAACCGATTAGAGTTTTTAGATTCCAATTTCTTATCAATATAGTTTTCCGATAGTCCAAAATCGTTCAATATATCATAAAAATCCCTTTTTGAGTAGATATCATCAAAACTCTCAAAGTTCCAAGCTCTTTGTATATCATCATCAATAAAACCTGCCTGAATAACCAGAAACTGATTGTTTTCAAAATTAAACAGATAAGTATTATTACTTACATACCAGTCTTTAATATTCTTGGGTAAGTTAATTTTAAACTTTCTGGGATAGTATATTTCTTTATCTGCCGTTGCGGGTATTATGTGTTTTACTTCAAATACATTATGATCTCTATAATAGTCAAAATTCAAAATTTCATTTTTCCCTATAGATTTATATTTTTCATTATCTAAATAGGGTTTACATGATATACAACTGAATATTATTAGAAGAAAAAATGTTTTATACATACAGATTTTTAATTCTAAGATAATAAAAAGGAAGCTTATAGCTTCCTTTCTTTATTATATTCCTTTTCTGCTAAACGAAATAGAAAGAGACTAATTCCTCCTAAAATCCATACATATAAACCATGTATAAAAGCATAAACAAAACGAATATCAAAATATAGGCTCTTATAAACATCAAAAAGAATCCTTAAAGCAAATAACAATATTAATGAGGCTAATATGTATAGTAGTTTACTCAGTTTCATAATCCCTGTAAATAACTTTATCTATATATAATTTTTGTACTACCCAATCCATTTTGTCATTGGTTTCCATAATCAGTATTATTTCGACTGTTCCTTTGTCTCCTGTTACTTCTGTTTCTATTTGAGCATCTTTTTTATAGGTACCATGACCTATCCTTCCGTGTGGTAGAGTCTCAAATTGTTTTACCTGACCTACCTTACTTATTACGATACTGTCACTCTTTATAAAATCAGTAGCCACATCATAAGCGTCAGACGATAAAACCTGAATAGCCGAACCTATAGGAACTATAACATAAAACAATAAAACTATGACTCCTAAAGTGTATAAAAAATACTTTAGAAAATTAGCTTCATGAGATTTTTTCACTTCCATATTTATTTCCAATTGTAGTAAACCATGTATGTACCTAACCCACTAAAAAATAGTATTACTAAATTATAATAGTCAAACTTATTATCAATAACTGATTTATGAGGTTTTTCAGGGTTATAATACACCTTTACTTTTTCCCCTTCAATAAATCTGCCATTAGGTACTATCGATTTTAAGTTGCTTCCAAATATTAGGTTTCGGGTATGGCTATCATTATTCTGGTAAAATTTATCTCCAACAGAATATTCATAAACAACATAGTTTCTCCAATATCTGTCAGTATCTTTTTTATCCCGTTCTACAGTATTTCTTAATATCATGCCTTCGGTTGTTTTCCATTTTTTTATGGTGACTTCATAAAAATAGAGTATTATCCCTAGTACGATAAAAGGAAATATGATAAATGCCAATCCGCCATAAAATACCGGTTCCTGTTCAAAAAACATTAATGCGGTAATTTATTCCTTAATAGGCCGTACAGGTAAGTCCCTACTAAAGCACCAAGCAATACTAAACCTATTCCGTAAAAACCTGCACCTATTAGTATGAATATAGGTCCTGGGCAGGTACCTATAAGTCCCCATCCTAAACCAAACAGTATACCCCCTGTCATATAGTTGGTAAACCCTTTATCTTTATCAGGAATTACAATAGGCTGACCGGTAATGTCTTTTACATTATTGCGTTTAATAAGCTGTATGCCCACTACCCCAACCACAACGGCTGTCATTATTATCCCAAACATGTGGAATGATTGAAAGTGGAACATTTCGTATATACGGTACCATGAAACGGCTTCTGACTTGGTAAGAACGATACCAAATACTAATCCAACCAGTAAATATTTTAGGAATTTCATGTTTCTGTTAGTTTAAAATTAATGGTAACAGTAGCCACGACATTATAAGGCCACCAATAAAAAATCCGATTACTGCAATAAATGAAGGTAACTGCAGGTTACTTAACCCCGATATGGCATGCCCCGATGTACATCCGCCGGCATAACGGGTACCAAAACCTACCAGTACACCACCAAGAAGCAGTATTAAAAGTACTTTAGGTGACTGTAAGGCTTCAGGGCCAACAAGCGCATCAGGTAAGAGCTTACCGTTTGGCTCATCAATATTCATTTGCCTTAGCTCTACCACCGTTTGTGGGTTAAGATTTACGCCACTGCCATCGCTCAGGTAATGCGTAGCTATAAATCCGCCCAGCATGGCACCAAGTACCACTGTAAGATTCCAGCGTTGAGTTTTCCAGTCAAACTTAAAGAAATCGGCTGTTTTGCCTGCTCCAAGTGCAGTACACATAGTACGCAGGTTAGACGACATGCCGAAGCTTTTACCAAAATAAATAAGAGCCAGCATTACTGCCCCAATCAAAAAGCCGGAAACATACCACGGCCATGTACCATAAAAACTATACATAATGTGTTTTTTCAAATTTCTACAAAAATAGCAATTTAGACTTTTTAACCCGCATAGAGTGTATAGCTTCTTAAAACATAAAATTTCCCTTACCTTTGAGGTGCATTTCAACTACTTTTTATGAAAAAAATATTCCTTACAATTGTATTAGCTGCCTTTGCCACATCGTGCATAAGTACGCGCAATACCATAAAAAATATTGACAATACTGCCAGGATGCCTAACCTCTCTAAGGAGCGCACCTTTATTATTACCGAAACGGCACAAAACAACAAGTACGGTTACGACCAGGACTGGCCTGTTAACCTTGGTTTCCTGCCGGTACAAACTGCCGAGATTAATGTAAAGCGCTATTTTGACGCACTTACCGGACCAGAGGGACAAAAAATAACTTATACAAAACAGGAAGCTTGCTGCCCGTTCCCGTCGGAAAGGAACAGTATGGGTGCCGGACTACTGGACGTGTATGAAGTAACCTGGGACGGACTTGAAACTCCCGTAAAAATATACATTAACCTTTATGAAAAAGGGAAGATAATGGCCCCTGCCGGATTTGGCATAAAGGAATTAAAATAACCGTAAAAGCCTTAGTGTACTACTAAGGCTTTTATTTTTTATCTTTGCACCACAAATTTCAGTATCTATGAACTTACAGAATATACCTCAGATAAAACATACCGACAGCGGCAACTTTTTTGTACTTGCCGGGCCTTGTGCCATTGAAGGTGAAGATATGGCACTTCGCATTGCCGAAAAACTGGTTGGGATTACCGACAGGCTACAGATTCCTTATGTATTTAAAGGATCGTTCAAAAAAGCTAACCGTTCCCGCATAGACAGCTTTACAGGTATAGGCGATGAGAAAGCCCTTAAAATACTTCAAAAGGTATCGCAAACTTTTGGCGTGCCTACCGTTACCGATATTCATGAGAATGAAGATGCGGCAAAAGCTGCCGAGTATGTGGATGTACTGCAAATACCTGCCTTTTTGGTAAGACAAACCGACCTTGTGGTTGCTGCTGCCGAAACCGGTAAAACAGTAAACCTTAAAAAAGGTCAGTTTATGAGCCCGGAAAGCATGAAACACGCCGTACAAAAGGTATTGGATTGTAATAACGAAAATGTAATGGTTACAGACAGGGGAACTATGTTTGGCTATCAGGACATGATTGTTGATTACAGGGGCATTCCTACCATGAAACAGTTTGCCTCTACTGTGCTGGATGTTACTCACTCCCTACAGCAGCCTAACCAGTCTACCGGTGTTACCGGAGGTAGGCCTGACATGATTGAAACCATCGCAAAAGCCGGTATAGCGGTTGGTGTAGATGGAATTTTTATTGAAACTCACTTTGATCCTGCTAATGCAAAAAGTGATGGTGCTAACATGCTGCACCTTGATTACTTTGAAGGTTTAATGGAAAGGCTTGTAGCGATCAGAAAAACGATCAACAACTTTTAATACCTTATTTTTTTAATTATTTTATCGTGAAACAACCATTATTACTGGTTGTACTATCTTTTTGTGTTTTTTCACAGTACACCTTTTCCCAGGAACTAGCAACAGCCCCTGAAAAATACACAGCTCACAACAAAGGAAAGTTTTTCGTCCTTTGGGGAGGAAACAGAGAATCCTTCTCAAGATCAGACATTAACTTTTCCGGACCGGGGTATAACTTTACCCTACAGGACGTAGAAGCACATGACAAACCTAAAGGATGGCATGTTGACTATGTTAACCCTACTAAAATGACCATACCGCAAACAAACCTGCGCATAGGTTATTTTATTAGCGACCATTACAGTATTTCCCTTGGTATAGACCACATGAAGTATGTAATGAGCCAAAACCAGGTAGCCAATATTAACGGTTATGTGGACATGGACGAAAGTCAGCCCGGCGCTGCTTTTAACGGTATATATAACAATGTACCAATTACGCTTACGGAAGATTTCCTGACATTTGAACATACAGACGGACTAAACTACATAAACGTAGAGTTTGCCCGTGTAGACGATGTTTCAAAATATTTAGGTCTTACTAATACTGATAAGTTTCAGGTAAATATTACCGAAGGTATTGGCGGAGGCTTTTTATACCCTAAAACCAATGCTAAGGTACTTGGTATGGACAGGCACGACGATTTCCATATCTCAGGTTATGGTGTAGCTGCTAAGGCAGGCATTAATCTAACCTTTTTTAAACACTTCTTTATACAGGGAGAATTTAAAAGCGGTTATATAGACATGCATGACATACGTACTACCCATTCTGGTGCCGACAGAGCTTCACAACATTTTTCATTCTTCCAGAGAATAGTAGCTATAGGCGGTATCTTCAGGATATAAAACCTATACCATTTATAATACAGGCGCTCCTTTACAGGGGCGCTTTTTATATCCCCTTACCTAACCCCTACCGATTTTTGAATATTTTTTTGGAAATTTCAGAAAATTCATTAACTTTGTATTTCAAAGTACTTTACTATGGAAAACTACATAAAGGACATTCAGGATATAAAAAAGATGATGGATAGGTCGTCACAGTTCCTTTCCCTTAGCGGGATATCGGGAATTATGGCAGGCATTTATGCACTGGCAGGGGCTTATTTAGTAAACCATGTTGCTGAAGAAAAATATACTCTTGAAAGCCTGACCTTTAAGTACATTCTGTTAATTGCTGCCGCTGTACTTGTACTGTCTGTTTCAACAGCGCTATTGCTTACTTTGAAAAAAGCCCGTAAGAGCGGGGATATGATTTGGAGCTCTACGTCAAAACGACTGTTAGCTAACTTTATGATTCCGCTTTGTACAGGAGGCATTTTTGCACTGTTATTAATTAAGAATCATTATTATGGCCTAATTGCCCCTATAACATTGATTTTTTACGGACTATCATGTGTAAATGCCAGTAAATATACATTGAGAGATGTACGCTATTTAGGTTTAACAATGATAATTATAGGCTTATTTGCCACGTGGTTTATGGGTTACGGACTGGAATTTTGGGCACTTGGATTTGGAGGATGCCATATTGTGTATGGAACCGTGATGCATTTTAAATATGACCGAAAACAGTAAGTTTGAAGAATATATTACAACATATAAATAAGGCCTTTGACCACAGGATACGTCTCGGCATCATGTCGGTACTTGTGGTAAACAAGTATGCCGATTTTACAACGCTTAAAGAATTACTGGGTGTAACAGACGGTAACCTTGCCAGCCATGCAAAAGCGCTGGAAAGTGAAAACTATATAACTATTGAAAAACAGTTTATAGGTAAAAAGCCTAATACCCGCTATATAGCAACTAAAGAAGGCCGTAAAGCCTTTAAAGATCATATTGATGCACTTGAAAAATTAATCCAGAAAAAGTAAACTATATTTTTTTACTTTTTTACTTTGAAAAACAAAGTACTTTTAAAATAATAAAATGAAAACATTAAAATCTGTAATTAACAATCAGTTCAGGAATAACGCCCTACTGATAACCATGGCATGCTTTGCCGTTTGTTTATTGATAACCAGAGTAGCCATTGCACGATCTGAATTTTATTTCTTTTTAGCCTGGAACATCTTTTTAGCTTATGTGCCATTAGGAATAACAGGATACATGATAGACAGGCCACACCTTATAGAGAAGAAACACTGTTTTTACCCCCTTTTCTTTGCCTGGCTCATGTTCCTGCCTAATGCGCCTTATATAATTACAGATTTCATCCATCTTAAAAGGGAAACAAGTATACCGGTTTGGTTTGATGTACTGTTACTGATAAGTTTTTCCCTTAGCGGATTACTTTTTGGCATCAAGTCAATGAAACAAATGTTTTTAATGCTTGCCGTAAGGTTCAATTATTTTATGACCTGGGGGCTTATGCTCATCATTAGTTTTCTAACCGGCTTTGGTATCTATTTGGGGCGCTTTTTACGCTATAACAGTTGGGATATATTGCATAAGCCTTTAGAGTTGGTACAATGCATATTTGTAAGCCTAACGGTTTGTCCGGAATGTAAAACATCATGGGGAATGACATTAGGCTTTGGCGTATTTATGTTTCTGGCTTTTATTATGTATCCTGAACCTGAATAAAAAAATTTATAAATCTACTTTGAAATTCAAAGTAAAAAAAGACACACATGAAAACATTAGCACTAATAACAGGCTTTACAGAAAAGCCGAAACACGATATAACACTGGAAGATTTAATAAGCTACCCTAAAGGCAGTTTAGGTAACACTCTTGGCAGGTTTTTGTTTGACAACAGCAATGAAACCTACCCTATACCTGAGAAGCAGGATATACTAAGGGTACTTATCAATAAAGAGGTAAACAACAGGGAAGAGATTGCCATGCATTACTACCTGTTAGGAAACGGAGATATAAGTATTGTTACTGTAATCTCTGCCATTACAGGCTTGTTGTTGAGTCCGCTGGCGCTACCCTATTTCATAAGGAGATACAAAGAGGGCAAACAGGCATTAAGGTTTTACGACCTTGATTATTTCAGGATGCTGCACTTGCCGTTACAAAGGATAAAAGATACATTTTTAATACAGTAATTAATGACAACCACACCTTCAACCAAAACCATAATAATTGTAATACTGCCAATGGTTGTACTGACCGCAACCCTTAGTATTGGCACTACCCTACTGTTTTATTCGCTGCATTTGGATAAAGAGAGTTTTAACGAACATTATCGCAGCGGGTTCTTGTGGGGAGTTGCTATACTAAACACAGTGGTTGTATTGTTGCTCTTAATCCTTTCGTCCTTTTACAGGCCAACAGTAAACCTGTGGCGAAATGTGTTAACACTGGCAAATGTACCGCCGGCTATTGTTTACCTGCTTTATTTCTCAACAACATTTCCTTATAAGCCCTAAGTCATGGAAACAACAAGTACAAACCAAGTACCTAAAACAGTACAACTTATATGTGACATCTGTAAAAAAACAGCAGCAATAACGTTTACCATAGCCGTACCATTATTCATAACCAGCTTTATAACAGCACATAACCCAATAATATCATTAATACAAAACAATAAAACATTTGATACCGATGAAACACAAATAACAATCGCAGTTGCAAGTTTAATATTCATAGCAATTGCAACGCTAATTAATGGTCTTATTCTTTTTATAGCGCTAATAACAGCCTTGAGTAATAAAGGTTACAGCAAAAAAATATTGCTTGCAATGGCATATATGCTCATAAACATCCCGGTAGTCATTGCCTATGTAAGTTCATATATACTAATTATTGTAAACTATTATGATCACTATGACTTTTAATAAAAATATACCCAATGATAGTGAGCAACTTTTAAAACTAACCAAAAAAATATATCTCATAACACTGGTTACCGGACTAATAGCCTTTACAATTTGCATTACAGGAAATTATTTTACATGCGTAATAACATTGTTTGTATACATGGTAAGTGCAGCCTTTTTTAATATGGTAATGATAGTAAACAACCTAATAAACATAAGCTATTACACAAAAAACAGAACAAAACTGATACTAAGAAGCCTTATGCTGTTATTAAACATGCCAACAGCTCTATTAATATTAATCATAAACAATTAACCCTAACAAAATCAATTATGGAACAAAATGTAAATACAACACAAAACAACGAAAAACCTCAGGGCTTTTTCCAGTCTAACACCGCAAAAATAATTATGGTGGGACTATTGGTTTTTATCCTCTTAATTCCGCTTCAGTTTGTAAAGAGCTTAATATTTGAGCGTGCACAACGTCAAAAAGAAGTGATTCAGGAAATTAATGAAAAATGGGGAGGTGATGTGTACTTTTACGGACCTATAATTAAGGTTCCCTATACTGTATACGAAAAAACAAAAATAGTAGACGAGAAGACAAAAAAAGTAACTTATGAAATCACTCCATATACAGAGTACGCTTATTTCTTTCCGGATGAGCTAAAGGCTAATATTGACGTAAATGTTGATACCGAAAGTAAAAAAAGAGGTATATATAAGTCGGCGGTATATACTTCCGACCTGGATTTTAAAGGTAGTTATTCCCTACCCGATTTCTCTACTCAAAAAACTTCAGAAAAAGTTGAGGAAGCTGATATACACTGGGATCAAACCCGTTTAACAATAAAAACTACAAACATAAAAGGCATACAGGGCAGTGCAAACATTACCATAGGTGGTAAAAAACTTGCATTTGAACCTATTGCTCAAACCACGAAAAGGGAGCGCGAATCTGTAATGGAAACTGCTCCTGTAAACATAAAGGAGCTGCTAGCTAACAATAGCGCTCCTTTTTCTTTAAATATAAAATATCAGGGTAGCGAGAGCCTAAGCATTGTACCAATAGGTAAACAAACCGAAGCTACCATGACCTCAAACTGGCATTCTCCAAGTTTTAAAGGAAACTTCCTTCCTAAAACAACCGGTATCCAGGGACAAAGCTTCCCGGCACACTGGAGTATTTCTTACCTAAACCGTCCTTTTGCACAACAGTATTTTAATGGATTGCCAGACCTTAGTGACTATACATTTGAAACAGGCTTTATTACACCTGTAGACGAGTATCAGCAATCTGAAAGAGCTGCAAAATACGGTTTTCTTGTAATAGGACTTACCTTCCTGGTTTTCTTCCTAATTCAAACCATAAGTAAAATAAGTATCCATATTTTTCAGTATGGCATGATTGGGCTTGCACTTATTATGTTCTATACACTCCTTATTTCCATAACAGAACACAGTAGCTTTATGTTGGGTTATTTTGTTGCCGGTGCAGCTGTTGTGGTTATGATTGGGTTGTATTCTGTTTCCATATTAAAAGGAATTAAGTTCCCGCTGTTTATCGCCATTTCACTCAGCGCACTGTATTCGTTTATATATGTAATCATACAACTGGAAGACTATGCATTGCTTGTAGGCAGCATTGGCCTTTTTGTAATACTTGGGGCAGTAATGTTTGTCTCAAGGAAAATTGACTGGAACAACAGTTCATCATCAACCGCCAAAGCCTAACAAAAAAGCCCCCGCAAATGCGGGGGCTTGTTAATTATATCATTAAGGTTACAGCCTTAAAGTAATTTTGCCCTTCCATTTCCCAAAGTGTACCGCTTACGGTAATAATGTCGCCTTTTTTAACTTCCCTGTACATATCAGGTTCCTTAAGGTTCGGTATGCTTATAATAATTGAATACTCAATTCCGTCATCATCTACCGCCTTAGCAGTAACACCATCCTTACCGTGCTCTACAGAAAGTACGGTAGCTTTTATGGTTACCTGTTTTTCTTCGGCATTTTCGGGCACCTCAGGCACTACTATATCTTTAGTTTCTGTCTCCTGATTGGTTGTTTCTTCATCGGCTTTCTTATCGTTACAGGCTATTAAATTTACAGCAACCGTTAGGATAGCTATAATTGCAATTCTTCTCATAATGGTTAATTTTTTAGTTGACCAAAGATAAATAATTGCACCTGTAATCCCAATTATTTTCTCTTACTGCCAAACGGTGTACGTTTAACCAAATACTTAATTGTAGCCTTATAGGAATCTAATGAACTACCGAAAGAGTTTTTGGAATCACTATATACATTTTTACCCTCATCGTTGTAAATACGCATTTCAATGGTAGTATTGTAATTAATAACTGTAGTAGAATTATTTGTAGTAACTGTTGAACCCTTAGAATTGTTTTTATATTTATCCTTATCCTTATAAGTAGAGACTTCACTTCCATAGGTCTGGCTACCTTTATTTACAATATTACCTGTAGAATAAACAACATACTCTACCCCAAGCATTACAGCCAGGTCCTTTGGCATTACCGACTGTATATTATTTATATCAATATTGTTTCTGGCAAGTAAAGCATTTGTCTCCATTGGATCCTGAACTGTTATAAGAGAAGTATCCCCTTTAAAATCATCAACACAATGATTTTGCATACGATGACTAAGATCTTCAGACATCAAACCGTCATCATTTGTCGTAAAATTAAAAGGCAAAACAGCTAGCTTATTTCTCCTGTCTGCCGGGGTAGACATTGACTGCTGCTGTGTTGTCTGTTTTTTATTAAATACCTCTTCCCTCCCACTGGCAAAAATCACTTTATTGATTTCTGATTTCTTAAGATCATATTCAAGAGTTTCACCTTTATATACAAATTTTATGCTCTCATTACCCATACTGGTAACCTTCCCCTCTTTACTCTCACCGTTAAGCATAATAACCTTGTCTACAGCATCCTGTGAGTATACATTAACCGTAAATAAGAGTAATAATGCAATTATTTTTAAAACTGACTTCATACCTACTTATTTTATAAAACTTTAAAGGCTACTCCTGCCCCAAAAGAATTTACCGTTATTTCGTCACTAATACCTCTGTAAAAAGCAAAAACATCAATAACAGAATTAGTCCAGCCCAAGTTAGCCTGATAAATAAACCCACCGTCTGCATCGTCAAGTCCTACAGCATACCCTAAATTAGCCGTATAAAATATATTTTGTTTTGTTCCAAAAAGCCCTCTTGCTGATACAGTAATTGGTATATAAGCAAAATCATCGTATTCAAACTTTATATCTCCTATAGTTTCATCTTTTCCAAAAAAGCGGGTATATCCTGTAGATACTCCTAAACTAACCTGCTCATTTATATCAAAAAAGTATACCGATGCATCAACACCAGCATTAAAGGAAGAAACATCTGAAGCATCACCTGTGGGAAATGCACCATGAGCTCCCACTCTAATTTCCTGAGCATTTAAAGTAAAAGTTAATCCTAAAAATGAAATAAGTAATAATAACTGTTTTTTGAAATTTGGTTTATTTGTTTTCATGTTTATTAGGTTTTAGATTAAAGGATAATAACTAATTTATTAAAAAACAAAATGCTAACCGAATACGTTTCACAAATATTTAACATGATGTAAACAAAAAAGTCCTGCCGAATGGCAGGACTTTTTAAAGAATTGACTTTATATTTTAGTGGGCTCCGCCACTTATTTTAGTATTTAAATCAATACCCTGGCTTTTAAGAATACCCTGTACTCTCCAAGCATAAAACACTAGGTAAGCGAAACAGATTACACCTACAATGTAACTTGTGTGAATACTTGTTGCATCAGCAACAAGACCCTGAATCCAGCTTACAATACCACCACCCATAATCATCATGATTAGGTAATTACTACCTTGGTTCGTTTGTTTACCAAGTCCGTTAATAGCAAGGGCAAAAATACATGGCCATAATGTACTACAAAATAAACCGATACTTGTAAATGCATAAACACTTACCATACCTGTTGTAGACATACCTATAATACTGGCAATAATACCAAGTACAGAGAATAATAAAAGCATTTTTGCAGGGTTACCTTTACTGGCAATATCAGCACCAATAAGTACAAGTATAATTACTGCATATACATAGAATGGCTGTAAGTCATGCTCTGCAATGGCATTTACTCCTAAAAACACACCAAAGGCTAAATAAGGAGCTACAAACTTAAGCACTTTTAACATTTTTTTGTTTTGTGTAAACACTTCCACTGCGCCTGTCCAACGTCCTATCATAAGGCTGGCCCAGTATAATGATACATAAGGAGCTACTTCTTTTGTACTAAAGCCCATTCCCTTTTCAAGGTAAGCAGGAAGGTTACTTGCGGTTGCAACCTCAACACCTACATAAAGGAAAATAGCCACCATACCTAAAACCAACTGAGGGTACTTTAAAGCCGATTTACCTGCAGAAGATGTTTCTTCAATAATATCTTCTTCTGTAGCAGGGTGGTTAGGCAGTGATGACACTTTTAAAAGTATGGCTGCCAATAAAAATATACCTCCTAATATAAGATAAGGAGCTTTAACACTTTCTACACTAACCTCTGTTGAAGGAGATGAAACCGAACCGAAAATCGCAAAACTCACGATAAGCGGGCCAATTGTTGTACCAAAGTTATTGATACCACCGGCAAGCGTAAGCCTTTGTGAACCTGTTGAAGGAGAACCTAAAGCAATAGCCAGCGGATTAGCAACAGTTTGCTGAAGTGAAAACCCAAGTCCTACTATAAACAGACCAGACAGCATTAATGGAAATGACCCTGTATTAGCAGCCGGATAAAATAATAATGTTCCTAAAGCTGATATTACCAAGCCTACTGAAAGGGAATTTTTATAGCCTAATTTATTAACGATATCCTGTTTCATTAAATAAGAAACCCCTATGTAAATTAAAGAACCTATGGTATATGCCACATAAAATGCTACAGCTACCAGCTGGCTTTGACTTTGGGATAGCTCAAAGGCTTCCTTAAATACAGGAATTAAGATGTCGTTACTTGCGGCAACAAATCCCCAAAAGAAAAATACTGATACTAAGGGAATAAACTGACCCCAATTTGTGGTCTGTGAATTAGTTGAACTCATAAATGTACTTATTATTAATAGTTGTTATTCTGATTTTTTGATCTCGGTACGCGGACCGATACCGTTATTATTAAATGCTTCTATTTGAAAATAATATGCGTCTGTCCTGTCAAGCCCTGAAAAATAATATTCATTTTTACCGTATACCATTATAGAGCCATACATCTTATCGGGTGATTTACCAAAGTATATCACATAACCATCGGCATTAGGTTCCTGCTGCCATTTAAACCATACGTTTCTTCTCTCCCCTTTTTTTCTTGGTGCCGATCGTAACGGAGCAAAGTTTTTAACCTCACCCGGTTTCACTCCCTGCCCTTTACCGAATATTCTTAGTCCGCTAACAGCAAACTTACCCGTTGGCATTTGTATGTTTTCCAGTTTTATGTAACGTGCTGTTGCTGCTTTTTCAAGCTGAATGTAATCGTGCGGCACATCTTTAGTATTCTTACTTTTATCTACCAGTACTTTCCATTTCTTACCGTCGTTAGAGCTGTAAATAATGTATTTGTGCCCTGTAGTGGTTTCGGGTTTACCCATAATATCCACATCCTGATCAGCATAATTAATCTGGATGGCGTTGATAGTACTTTTCTCTCCAAGGTCGGTAATGATGTACTCACCCTTATCGGCGCTTTTTGCACTCCAGTACGATTTAATATCCTCATCAATCGCATAATTAGGCTGAAAACCTCCCAGTGTAGACGATACCTGTACCGGCTTGTTGTAGTTAAGTAACATCCATCCAGTAAATGAGTTTAGTGCGGTATGATCTTTATGTTGTGAAGGCAGATACGTTGGATAATCGCCATAAGCTGTATTAGAGTACATAACACCATCGGTATCAAAACCGGCAGGCCAGATACCTAAACGTCTTTCAAAGTTATTTTTTGTAGAGATTACAATGGTAGAAACATGCCAGTAATCGTTGTTATGATCCTGATAGGTTGCACCATGCCCTGCTCCTCTTGCAAAACCTCCCGGTTTGTATGAAAATGGGTTGAACGACTGGTATTCAAAAGGCCCAAGTGGTTTGTCGCTCACATATACACCATCGGCATATCCACTAAATTCGGTACCCGGAGCACCATACTGCAGGTAGTATTTTCCGTTATGCTTGGTCATAAAAGCCCCTTCCATAAACGGCTGCATAAAAGTATTGTCGTTGTATTCGCCAAAGCGCTCCCATCCGTGTTCGTCGTCATTAAGGGCTATAAGCGGTATTCTCTCACCTTCCGGCTGGAATGTTTTTCTATTAAGCTTTACGCCATATATAGGATACATATTACTGGAGCCGTAATACAGGTATAACTCATCGGTATCTTCATCCCAAAATATTTGCGGATCCCAGGCGCCGGCTTCAAATTTATGAACCAGTTCTTTCCAGTCATCAGTTTTGGGGTTGGTACTCATCCATATAGGGAATTCATTACCGTGTGTAGAACCAACAACCAAAAGCGTATCGTTTACATAAGATACCGATGGCGCGCAAAGCTCATCATACACCTTATGTTCGGGTCTTAAAAATTTACGTGGTATAAATTTCCAGTCAACCATGTTGTCACTATGCCAGTAACCCCATTGGTTAGTAGAGAATAGGTAGTATTCATCCTCAAAAAATGTAATAACGGGATCGGCAGTTGCACGATGCTTGCCCTGAGTTACAAAATTAGGTATAGGGCAATAGCCGTAATCTACATTTATGGGATTACAGTATGTTGTTTGCTGGGCATAGCCCGCAGATATTATTAATAGCGCGATAACTAATGTTACAAATTTCTTCATGTTGATTAATTAACCGGAATTAAATTACGGCTGTACTCTTCTACCCGGTATTGAAGGACAACCGGAGGTACTTAGTTTATAACTAAACGGTAATCGCTTCTGGAGCTAGTGGAACAGCCATACGGCCGGCTAAATTTTCCCGCAGTAAACCCTATGGGATAACGTGAATTTTTGTTCGTTAAAAATTTCATAAATATACATATAACACGTTTCACGATAGTAAATGAATATGCTAAAAATTGTGCTAAATTTTGACCAGTATATCAATATAACTTGGCATTACACTGCGTAAATTGCATTTTTAATAAATTCAAAGGTTTTCGCAGGTCGCAAACCTGTACGAATTATCAAAAAGTCATGGTATTAAATATCACTTATTCAATTTTAGCCTTTATCGTGGAAAAACAATACTCCAAAAGGAATCAGAACTTAGTTTATAACCAAAAGGCTGCCACAGGGGCAGCCTCTTGGTTAAGCAAAAACAAAGTCTAAATTACCTAACTAACACAAATTTATCTTTGGTTTCTGTAGCAGAGCTTCCGCCAACGAATACTTCAAAATCGCCCGGTTCTGCTACAAAATCCATATCTATATTGTAAAAACGAAGATCGTTTGATGATATCTCAAATTCTACCGTTTTTTTCTCTCCTTTTTTGAGGGCTACTTTCTTAAAGCCTTTAAGTTCTTTTACAGGGCGTGTAACCGTACCTACTTTATCCTTAATATAAAGCTGTACAACCTCTTCACCATCGTAGTTACCTGTATTGCTAACCTCTACCGATATTTTAAGCGTATCGTTAAAATTGATTTGGTTTGCAGACAGTTTAAGGTTAGAATAATCAAATGTAGTATAGCTTAATCCGTAACCAAACGGGTAAAGCGGACTGTTATCAACATCTGTATATCTTGATTTGTACTTCTGCTCAGGGTCTGTTGGACCTAAGTAAGGTCTACCTGTGTTTTTATGGTTATAATAAATAGGCACCTGTCCCACATTTCTAGGGAATGTCATAGGCAGTTTACCACTTGGGTTATTAATACCATAAAGAGTTTGTGCAATAGCAGCGCCACCTCTTGTACCAGGGTACCATGCTTCAAGTATGGCATCCATGTTTTCGTTTTCCCACTCAAGAGTTAACGGTCTACCATTTAGTAATACTAAAACAATAGGTTTGTTTAGTTTTTTCAGTTCTGCAAGAAACTCCTTTTGTATACCAGGCAGGTCAATGCTTGAACGCGATGCAGCCTCACCTGTCATGTTTTCAAACTCTCCCATAACAGCTACAATAACATCGGCGTTACGAGCACTTTCAACAGCTTTAGCAATCATGCTTCTGTCATCCTTAAGTATCTCAACACCTTTTTCAAAGCTTACATTTTTCTTGTTTGCTACTTCCATGATACCTTCTTCCACACTTGTAGCATAACCGTAACGGTCGCCCGTTGCAGCCCATGAACCAATAATGTTCCATTCGTCACTTACAAGCGGACCAACAAAAGCCACCTTTTGGTTTTTGTTTAAAGGAAGTACATTGTTCTCGTTTTTAAGCAATACCATTGATTCGTTTGCTACATGTAAAGCAGCATCAAGGTATTCTTTTTTATAGATAGTCTGTTTTTCTCTTTTATCGTCGTTATAACGGTAAGGGTCTTCAAACAAACCTAAATCGTATTTTGCATTAAGTATTCTGCGGCAGGCATCGTTAATCTGAGCTTCAGTAACATTACCTTCCTGTAATGATTTTTTAAGGAATTTCAAGTACACAGCACCTACCATGTCCATATCAACACCTGCTTTTAAAGCAAGCTCTCCGGCATGAATAGAATCTTTAGCTACACCGTGAGGTATAAGCTCATTGATAGCCGTATAATCGGTTACAACAAAACCATCAAAGCCCCACTCTCCTTTAAGTACATCTCTTAAAAGGAATTTGTTTGCTGTAGCAGGCACACCTGCAATTTCGTTAAACGATGTCATAAATGTAGCTACACCCGCATCTACAGTAGCCTGGAATGGTGGCAGGTATGTTTCCCTAAGCACACGCTCGCTCATATCTACCGTATTGTAATCACGACCAGCCTCGGCAGCACCATAAGCTGCAAAGTGCTTTGTACAGGCTAATATGGTATTCAGGTCGGCAAGGTTTGCTCCCTGAAAGCCTTTTACACGGGCTATAGCAAGCTGTACTCCTAGGTAAGTGTCTTCTCCCGAACCTTCAGATACCCTACCCCATCGTGGGTCGCGAGTAATATCTACCATTGGGGCAAATGTCCAGTGTACCCCTGAGGCAGCTGTTTCCTCGGCAGCAACACGTGCAGAAAGTGCAACTGCATCGGTATCCCAGGTAGCGGCTTCCCCTAATGAAATAGGAAATATTGTTTTATAACCGTGGATAACATCGTACCCAAACAGCAACGGAATTTTAAGCCTTGAATTATCAAGGTTCATTTTTTGAAGTTCTCTTGTGTACTTAACACCTGTAGCATTAAGTATAGAACCTACATTCCCTTTTTTTATTTCGTCAATATAATTAACACCCGCTTTTGGACCTGTAACAGTACCATCGGCAGTAAACTGAACCAACTGACTTATTTTTTCGTCAATAGTCATTTTACCCATTAGTTCGGTAACAAATTCCTCACGGGTTTGTGTTTTTTTGGCATTTTTCCCCTTTTGCGCAGAGGCAGTAAGTGAAAAAGCTAATAGTAATAGAGCGGTTTTAGTGTATTTCATTTTAAAGTAAAATTGCATGCTTCTTTTTCACGAATGCATTTTATTGTTTTTTCTGCTTTAGCATCCATTCATAAATTTCAGGATTATCATAAACCCTTGTCCAACTGTCATGATTGGCATCATCAAAAATGGTAAGCTTAATATCTTTACAGCAAGGTTTTAGCCTTTTGTAAATAATTTCAGAATAGCTTACATCAACCACATTATCCAACAGTCCGTGAAAAATGCGAATAGGGATGTCTTTCACCTTACAGTTCTCAATCATGGGAACCCTGTCTACAAATCCGGCAATAGGTACAAGTGCAGCAAACATATCAGGATGTGCAAAAGCCAGATTCCAGGCACCCCAGCCTCCCATACTAAGGCCTGTTAGGTAAATACGGCTACTATCTATATCATTAGCCTTTTGTATGCTTTTTATAAGTGAATATAGTGCCTCGCTATCCCAGTATTCCCCTTCAGGACATTGCGGAGCCAATACATAGGCATCCAGTTGATGTGATTGTAAATATTTAAACGGACCATGAACCTTTACCTTCTCAAGGTCATTGCCCCTTTCGCCCGAACCGTGAAGAAAAACAATAAGTGGTTTGGCCCCGTTTGTATCTTCCGGTTTATATAATAGATAATCCAGCTGTTTTTCCTGTTTTATTTTAATAGAAAACGAGCCCTCTTCCGTCTTTTGGGCAAAAGAAGGCACGTTTATAAATAATGCGATCACAGCTGCTTTAAGTAAACTCTTCATTAAAATCCGTATTTTCCTGAATGAAACCCTAATTTGTTTAACCCTTCCTGAACTTCAGGAGCGTTCATAAACAAATCCCAAAGTAATCCTGTACGGTAGTTTTCTATCATTGCTACCATTGGTCCCTGGTCTATAGCCAGGTACCTTTTTGCTGCCCAGTTATCGTACTCTGCACTGTGGGCATCATAAAAACCAGCAGGACCCCAAATAGTAGATTTATAGTTTTCATAAAAATTACGCATTGCCGCAATAGACTCTTTAGGTGTATATACTATAGAACTTATTGCTGCGGTAGGAGAAATAACTCCCCTGTCATTACTTGGCATGTGTGCTGTATAGCCTACACTACCATCTTCACTACGGGTATACGAAGCCGTAAGCCCCCAGTAGTTTTCACCATAACCTTTATATCCCTTAGGGTTTCCAACACAGTATAAATAGTCAATTTTTGTTTGGTTGTAATTTACATCCCAGTAATTGGCATATTTATCGGTTAACTTATTAGGATCAAGTCCTACATAAGAATAATGCGCCCAAAATAAAGGTCCGCCAAATTCTTCGGCACCATTATGTTTTAAAATTAAAGGCAGGTCGTATTTAATATTATCCGATTTTATTCCGCCACCATTTCTTGCCCAGCACTCATGGTAAACCTCCGGTTTAATAGCATGATCTGGTGATGAGGCGCCTAATACATAAGTAATAAGGCATTCATTGTACCCTTCAAGAGCAAAGTTCATTTCCCAATTATATTCGGGAGACCAGTGCCAAAAAAGTTTATTTTGGTTATTTGTATACCAGTTCCACTCTACACCTTTCCATAGTTTATCAAATTTTTGAGACAGTTCTTTTTCCTCGTCAGTACCGTCTTTAAAAAACTCTCTAACACAAATAATCCCTTCACATAAAAAAGCGGTTTCCACAAGATCACCACCATTATCTTTTTTCCCGAAAGCCTGTACTTTTCCTGTATTACCGTCCATCCAGTGTGGCCATGCACCATGAAAACGATCGGCTTTATCAAGAAAATCTGCAATGCGGGTTAGCCTTTCAACCCCCTGTTCACGGGTAATGTATTCCTGATTGATGCCTGAAAGTATTGCCATTAAACCAAAACCAGAACCTCCTGTAGTTACCACATGGGCATCGTTTTGAGGGTAATTCCCATCAGGATGATAACGTTCGCGCGCCAATCCCGAATTAGGCTCTGCAAAATCCCAAAAGTATTTAAACGTTTCCTTTTGTACTACATCAACCAGTTGCTCATCTGTCAGTTTTTCTGTAGTTGCCTGTTCTGCGGTTTGTTCTTTCACTTCTTTAGAACCTTCCCCACAGGCCACAAACAACAATGCCGGTATGGCTATTAATAAACTTTTAAGACTTGTTTTTTTTATTTTCATAGTAAGATATCTTCCCCTCATATCACTATGAGAGGAAGATTTAATTTTATTTATTAATAACCAGGGTTTTGAACCATTTCAGGAGTTTGTATCAACTGATTGTAAGGTATTGGGAATAACTCGTGAGTACCAACAATAAAAGTTTTACCGTTTGCCTGCATTGCAGCCTGTGCCTGCCCCGTTCTAACAAGGTCAAACCATCTGTCGTGTTCAAAAGCAAGTTCAAGTCTTCTTTCTTTCCATATTGCCTGTCTAAGAGCATCTCCTGAAACTCCCTCTACAGGATCAAGACTAACTCTCTCTCTAACAACGTTTAAGTTTGAAAGTGCCGTAGCTGTATTACCTAACTCATTTGCAGCTTCGGCAGCGATAAGGTAAATTTCACCAAGTCTAAGTACACGTATGTTTTTATCACCATCACTATCACCTGCATTAGCACTAGAGTACGCTTTTTCATTATACATTGGGTTTTCAACCGATGCACTTACTTCACGACCGTCAAATAATGTCTCACCTGCAAAAATGATTGTAGCATCTCTACGAATGTTATCACCTTCGGCATTAAATGCATCAAGAAGGTTTTGTGACGGAATATTGAAACCCCATCCCCATCCGCTGGTACCACGGGCACCCTGAGTTTGAGAGTATTGTTGTACACCATGAGCTACTGATTCTCCCCTTGCCTGTACTTCAAATATAGACTCTGTACCATTTTCGCTGCTTGCTCTCCAAAGAACTGAGTAGTCAGTTTCAAGTCCGTACTCACCGGAAGTGATTACAGTTTGAGCCATATCATAAGCTTCCTGCCATTTTTCCTGATACAGGTATACTTTAGATAATAGTGCCTGAGCAGCACCTTTTGTAGCACGACCTAAATCTGCAGCTGCATATTCGCTTTTTTGTGGTAACCTATCGATTGCATCCAAAAGATCCTGCTCTATATAATCATAAACCTCCTGTTTAGGAACCCTGTTTACAAGGCTTATGTGTTGTAACGGAACGTCTCCCCAACCTCTTACAAGGAAAAAGTAGTTATAAGCTCTAAGAAACTCTGCCTCACCTATTAGACGGCTTCTGTGCTCATCTGTTATATTTCCTTCATAAGTTTCTGTTGTTTCGATAGCTATCGTAGCACGGCCAATGGCTTTATACCAGTTTGACCACATAGCACCAAATGATCCTGAGCTACTAGTAAATAATAACTGATCCAGCTCTTGTTTGTCACCTCCCGTATCTGAAGGTGAACTTCCTTTATCTGCATTATCAGATAAAATCTCAGTAATTCCTAGGTATGAGAATGCATAATCCCACTCGGTAAGCTGACCATAAATACCTATAACAAGCTCATCTGGAGTAGCTTCTCCAACCAGCTGGTCTTCCCTTGAAGGGACATCCAGATAATCTTCACTACAGCCTGCTAAAAAAGCAGCTGCAAAAAACATACAAACTATTTTTCTATATTGTTTTTTCATAATGCCAATTTTATAATGTTAGAGATACCCCAAAGATGAAACTCTTGGTATTAGGATAAGCTGAAAGCTCTATACCTGTAGTTTCTCCCGGCTTACCATTACTGTTGATCTCTGGTGTAAATCCAGAATATTTAGTAAACAGGAACGGGTTTTGAGCTGTACCATAAATCCTTATGGACTCTATACCGTTAAATACCTGATTAAATGTATATCCTACCGTAATATTGTTGATTCTAAAGTAATCTCCGTCTTCAAGGTAGTAGCTTGAAGCTCTTGAATCTCTGTTTGCACCCGGCTTAGAGTTTGAAGTACCAGGGCCTGTCCAACGACCGTTAAACATCTCTGTAGAGAAATTCTCACCACCGTCGATACGAGTACCGTTAAGACCGTTATAAACCTTATTACCTCCTACACCATAACCATCAACAGAGAAATCTAAATTTTTGTAGTTAAAGCCAACGTTAATACCGTAAGTGAATGTAGGTATATATGAACCGAAATTCTTTTTATCTGCATCGTCAATTTTGCCATCACCATTTTGGTCAACATATTTTAACTGACCCGGTTGTGCACCTGCAATGTGTGGATTAGCATCAATCTCATCCTGAGTTTGCCATACTCCGTTTGCCTCATACATCCACCAAGAGTAAATAGGTTGTCCTTCAGTAAGTCTTTTAGTTACCTGACCGTTAGCTAAACTACCGCCTATATAACCATCATAAGCCGGTTTAATGTTTTGAACTGTATTTTTGTTATTAGCAAATGTACCACCAACAAAGTAGCTAAAGTCGTCACCAATAGTATCTCTCCAGTTAAGGCCAATTTCAAAACCTTCGTTTAATATATCACAAGCTTCATCATAGAAAGACTGGTTGTATGGTGAATTGAGTACCGGATTAATATTTAAATTTGCATTATCTGTTAACCTGTGATAGTAATCAAAACTACCTGTTAACCTTCTGTCAAGTACTTCAAAATCAATACCTGCATTCCATTCTTTTGTAGTTTCCCAAGAAATTGGGAATGTAGGAGATCCGTTATAAGCACCAAAAACTAAATCCTGATTAGGTCCAAACACATAGTTATATGAGCCACTATCATTACCACGAGATAATACCTGTGTGTTAAACGGTACTGCAGCATTACCCATTTCTCCATAACCTCCTCTTATTTTAAGGAAATTAATACCGTTTACTTCGCTAAAGAAGTTTTCTCTCGAAATAACCCATCCTCCTGAAACAGAAGGGAAAGTACCCCAGTATTCACCTCCATCTACAAAAGTACTGTTACCGTCTCTTCTAACATTAGCAGTAAGAAAGTACTTTTGATCAAAGTTATACTCTATACGTCCAAAGTAAGATAGCATGTGAACCGGAGTATTATAGAACTGAGAGGCCTCTGCAGTATAATTACCTGTTGCCATGTCTATATTCCAGTACTGTTCCTGATAAGGAACATTCCAGTCTTTAACTCTTGTAGTATAAATATCATTTCTTTTATCTTTTGTTATACCACCAATTACGGTGAAGTTATTTTTACCAAAAGATTTATTAAGCGTAAAGAAGGTATCCCAGTTGTAACGGAAACTTTCTACATTTTCATACTCTAATGAGTTATTAGCCCAAGTTACAGATGTTGGACTACCTGTTTGATTATCCAAAAACTGCTGTTCGGTTCTTGTAGGATCGTTAGTTAACCAACGCCCTTTAATATCATTAAAAACTCTTTTCTTAGAAAAACTCTTTGTAAGTCCCAGTCTTGAATTAACTTTTAACCAACTTGTAATCTTAAGTTCTGCATCAAACATACCCTGTAGGTAGTCCATGTTAATTTCTTCATTTTGGTAATAAACATTTGCTAATGGATTACCTATAGAGTTTAATCTACCTATACTCTCACCTTCTCCGGCTTCATAACCCACTACACCTGTTGTGGTATTGTAAAAAGACTGACCAAAAGCACCATTTGCGTAATGAGTAGGTACTATAGGAGCCTGTCTGTATGCGTCATTAAAAGCTCCAAAAGGTTTAGGGTTTGTTTTGGTATGAGCGTAAGTAACATTTTGACTTAATTTAAGCCTGTTATCAAATAGTT
The DNA here is from genome assembly GCF_036347315.1 of Flavobacterium sp. C4GT6. Taxonomy (NCBI): domain Bacteria; kingdom Pseudomonadati; phylum Bacteroidota; class Flavobacteriia; order Flavobacteriales; family Flavobacteriaceae; genus Flavobacterium; species Flavobacterium sp. C4GT6. The sequence continues at coordinate 74,222 of NZ_JAZGZU010000008.1, read as the reverse complement.
TAAATGAAGTATTTGAACGTAATGTGTTTCTTGCAATTTTTTGTTGATCAAGAATACCGTCTTCAGCATAATTATTATAACTAAAATAATAATCAGCTGTCTCACTACCTCCTGAGATAGCAATGTTGTTGATTGTAGTTTTACCTAAATCAGTCGTTTCATCTAACCAATCAGTATCATACGGTTGGTTTTCCTGTAAAAAGCCTGAAGTTCTTCCCTGGAAGGTAAGGTTTTCATTAAAGTAGGTTACATATTGGCTGGCATTAGCCATTTCTACTTTGTTAAGCAATGATTTTACTGCATAAGATGAACTCGCAGTAATATTCATTTTACCTGATTTACCTTTTTTAGTAGTAATAAGAATTACACCGTTAGCCGCATTAGAACCATATATAGCTGCAGATGAAGCATCTTTTAATATATCCATGGTAAGTATATCACCAGGGTTAATATTATCAATACTTCCCACAACAATACCATCTACAACATATAAAGGACTACTATTTGCAACAGCAGTACCTAATCCCCTTACTCTTACAGTAGGAGTAGCTCCCGGAGCATCATTATTAATAATGTTAACACCGGCAACTTTACCCTGTATAGATCCCATTGCGTTATACTGAGGCTGTTTAGTAAACTGCTCAGCCTTAACAGTACCTACGGCACCGGTTAAGTCAGATCTTTTAGTTGTTCCGTAACCAACTACAACCACCTCTTCAAGAACAGAGTCTGAGCTTGGCTTCATAGCCACACTCATATTAGCAGTAGCATTTACAGTTAGGTTGTCATAGCCTAACATTGAGAAAGTGATAGGTTCACCCTCTTTAGCCTCAATGATAAATTTACCATCTAAATCGGCTGTAGTACTTGTGTTAGATTGTGTAGCCACAATATAAACATCAGGAATCGGTAGTCCGTTTTCATCGACAACCGTTCCTGTTATTTCCTGCGCGTAGGTTATGTAACCACCCAGCATAAGAAATAGCCCAAGAATAAAGTTTTTCATAAATCGATTATGTTAAAGTTAGTTGAGACTAAATTACCAACTATAACGATGTAGTGTTAGCTTTTTAAGCATATCTTAACTACATCATACTACTAAAAAAACAACTTAAAATACTTAAAAACAGCAAGTTAATATTAAGTAAAGTACATCATTAAAACTGTTAATGATGTAGCATTGATGAGTTGTAATATGATAAAATATACCCTTAAAAAATAGATTTTAGATAAAAAAATATGCTCAATTATAGATTAATCATAAACCTATAGAGACTTTCCTCCTTATCTATGTCAAGTTTTTTCCTTAAGCGGTAACGATGTAGTTCTACCCCTCGATAGGAAATATTCATTAACGGAGCAATTTCTTTTGATGATAAATTCATCTTTAAGTAGATAGAAAGTTTAATATCTTTTGGAGTAAGCGAAGGATATAACTGAGATAATTTATCTACAAATTCTTCATGACTTTTAAATAGGTTTTTCTCAAAACTTTGCCATTCATTTTTACTGAGTGAACTCGTTTTTATAATTTTCCTGATTTTGGATTTAAGATCATCACCTTCAGCTTTACTTTCCAAAACTTCCTGTATGCTTTCAATCATTTCACTGTGCTTGGCTATAGATAATGATTTACCTGCAACTTCAGATGCTTTATTTTGCACCTCCGTTTCGAGCATATGTTTTTCGTGTTCCTGCTGCCTAAGTTTGTTTTCGGCATCCATCTCTACCTCCAGTATTTCCTTTTGGTGTTTTAGTTCCTCTTCATGTAATCTTATTTTTTGAAGATAGCGAACTTTATTCCATCTGTAGTATAAAAAGAATACGATAGATATCACCAGAATGTAAACTAAAATCATCAAACCAGAAAAATACCACGGACGGGCAACCACAAAATCAAAAGAAGCCGTTTCGATATATTCCTTGCCATTATTATAGTACACTTTAAAATCCTGACTTCCGCTATCAAGATTACTAAGGATTATATTTCCGTTTTTAACAGGAATATATTCACCTGAGTTATTAAGTCTGTAAAACAGGTCTGGTTTACTGTATCCGTAATAATTGGCTACAACATTCATTTCAACCGGCTGATTATATTTTATTTTTGTTCCGGAGGCAATAAGCTTATCATTATAAAAACTCTCCAATAATACTGTTGCCGATTTTTTATTGGTATAGGCATCATTAAAAGTCAGGAATCCGTCATCAAGATTAATAAGTAATTTTCCTACATCCTTAAATACACGTGTATCTTCCATTATCAATTTACCCTCATAGTACTTTTCAGGTAATAATTGCCATACGAACCTTTCGGCTTCACGTGTTATTAAATATAAAAGCCTGTCTTTTATAACTAAAAATCTGTTATCATCAATCGCCGAAACATCTGATATGTCTTTAAAAGATGCATTGAACACCGCACTTTGCTCCAATTTTGAAGTAATACTATTATAGGTATACCAGGTATTATCTATATAAAAGAGTATCTCATCCCTAAACCTGAATATCTTTACTGCATAGTCATTATTAATATTATTCTCTTTGGAAATATCGGCAAAACGAATTGTATTAAAATCCGAATCATACGTTATACGGTATAGCCCCCTGTAATTATCGGCAGCCCAAATTTCACCGGGTTTGTTTTGAGCCATATTTTTAAGCGGCTTACTAAGACTGTCAATACGCTTATAATCAGAAAGATTATTAATATCCCTGTAAACAGCCAGTCCTGCGTAATTAGCCTGAAAATAAGCATTGTCATAATTACTTTTTATAAAACGCCAACCACCGTTTATTGGGCTTTTTTTAATGAAAGAACCTCCGTTATATACAAACGTACCTCCGTTATGACCTATAATATACTCATCACCATTTTTATAAATATCCCAAACCTGATCCTGAGAACCCGGTATAGCTTTTAAGTTATTATTCTTGTACTCAAATAATCCGTGATTTGTAGCAAAAAGATAATAATCTCCTGTAGCTGAAAGTGAATATACCGAACCTAATACCCCCGAATTATCCTGAAAAACCGATATAGGTGAGTTTACCTCAATATGGGCAATACCATTATCCAACCCAAGCCATAAATCGTTTTCCTTATCTAGTGTTATGCTAAGTACAGCATTATTTTTTAAGGTGTTTTGTCTGTTAATATTATAATACTCTCCGGTATCTACATTTACCACATAAACTCCTTCAAGAGCTGTACCGATAGCCAACCTGTTATCATCAATAAACTTGGCGCATAAAATTACATTTTGCTTTAAAAGATTGTTTAACGGAGAGTTCCATGCAGTAATACCATTTTCACTCCCTGTAAACACACCTTTATTCTTAGTAAATACATATATTTTACCTGAAGCCTGATTAAGCCCCATTCCATGAATAACATTTAAGTTTAGTTCAGGCCAGTTTTCAAGATGTACAAACTGCTTGCCTTCCATTCTGTATACACCATTTTGGACAGAAGCTACATAAACTGTATTGCCAAGAACATAACAATAGGAAACTAATGACGGAAACTTTATTCGTTCAATAGTTTTCCCGTCACTTACATACAAGGCATTAAATGACTGAAAGTATAGCTTATCATTATGTTTGAATATTTTCCAAATTTCCTCATTATCCCAGCCTCCGGTAAAAACATCTTTCCCTTTAGAGAGAGATACATATTCCATTTTCCCTTCTACCCTATGCCAGTAACCAAATTCACGGTATGAACCACTGTAAACCCTTTCACCATCCGGATAAATAGACCGTATAATAGTTTTATTAGGGAGTGAATATTTTTCCCATTTCACACCATTATACCGTAAAAAATAATGATTGTTGGCAAAATACAAGGCGTTATCATCTCCCTGGCAACTGCTCCATACCTGGTTATCTCCGTTATAGTCTGACTTTGTAAAGTTCTCTACAAAAGGAAGTAAGTCTTGGGCGGCAAGTTTAATTGTAGTAAATAATAATAGGGTAAGCAGTACTCTTACTTTCATTATAAGGATTATTTAGCTTACCAAATTTAGCAAACAAATATGTTATAAAAAAAAATGCCCCTTAATTATGGGGCACTTCGTTATTCTCTTTTAGAAAATCTTCAAGATATTTAAACCTTTCTGTAAGGCTTCCGTTGTGGGTTATAAGTGCTTTTTGCAGCACCCCGTTAGTATCATTATTAAAGAAAGATGGTATTACATGTTCAAGGAACATATGCCCAAAACCTTCACTTGCGTCTTTTGGCAATTCACATGGCAAATTATCAACCGCCATAACTGCTATAGCGCTTGGATGGAACAAATCTACCTCTTTCTTTTCTGACGGCAGGTAACCGTAAAACGGATTTGCAATAGTAGATGAGCGTATGGTACAGGCTATAGGACCGTCTATATCACACGAAATATCAGCTACTACTTTAATTTTGTTATCCTTATCCTTAAGCATATCATTAGTCAATATCGCCGGAGCTCCATTACCATAAAAATGACCCGCTATAAAAATATCTGCCGCTTTAGCATACTTCCCGAAGTCTGACTCATACTTATCAGGATTTACATAAAAATCCTGCTTTGTAATCTCCTTGTCGTCCTTCCTCTTATTATAATCAGTCACATCAAGCTGTGTATACACAGGCTCTGTATATGTTTTTGTAAGGAAATTTTCAGGCGATACTTCTTTTATCCCAACAGCATCAAGTATACCCTTAGCCCCCTTACCTACTTTACCTTTACCTGTAAGAACTATTTTTACAGGAGGCAAGGTAAGCCTTTTAAGCTTTGCTATAAGCGCCTGCTTATCCGGCAGTGTTTCGGCTTTTGGCAAATCAAAAAGTTCATACTTTACTCCAAAAGCCCTAAAACAATTGTAAGCGCCTACTATACCGGCATATTCCCCAAAACCTATCAACCTTTGGTTATTAGCATCAACAATAGTTTCATGGTCATATAAATCAATATGCTTATTGATAATAGCCTGTAGCAGCTTTTTATTATAGTGTTGTTTTTTGATTGTATGCGAAAAGAAAAAATATTTTTTGCCCGGTATAAGTGCATCAACCGGAACTTCCTTAACACCTAGTAATATATCACAGTCGGTTAAATCATTGCTTAATTCAAAACCAAGCGCTTTGTATTCCTCATCTTTAAACACCCTTATATCAGACGGTTCTACTTTAATTTCCGCATGTGGAAACTGCTCTCGCAGCTCTGCCAGCTCCTGAGGTGAAAAAACTACTCTTCTGTCTGGTGGAGACTTCCTTTCTCTTATTATCCCGATTTTCATGATGGCTCTTTTAACGATGAATTGTGTTAGCATACTATCCACGAAAACGTTTTTCATGAAATAATATAACTTTATATCCTAAACAGTGCTCAAATATAACAAAAATAGAATGTATGGACAATGGTCAGATTAAAATAAAATTCGTTAAATTTGCAGTCTGTTTGGTATTGTTTTTAATACTATTGATACAGAAACTTACTGGGGTCGACTGGTTTTGACAGCAGGTCGAATTGAACAGTAAGCACGCCGAGAAGGAGACGATTCTCGTTAATCCCAAGTCTCAACTTTTTATAAACGGCGAAGAAAACTACGCTCTTGCTGCTTAATCTGAATTATAGTAAGATTTTAAGCCTCGTTCCTACTAGGTAGGAAGGCGGGATTCTCCTGAAAAGCCCTGGTTTATGGCGTTTCGTATAGGAGAACCGTAAAAATAGACCTGGAGACCTTTTTGCTTCGCGGAGGTTTTGAGATTTAAGAAGCTAAGTGGTTTGTGGCAGTTTCCGGCCTTGCAAACTGTCGAAAATCCAAGCGGAAACTAAGCGTGTAGAAAGCTCTTTAATTGCTTGTTTGGACCCGGGTTCGATTCCCGGCGATTCCACTGGACGGGACAACTCTAAATTCTTAAAGAGTTGTCCCTTTTTTATTCCATCTAAATCTTTATTTACCAATAACATAAGAACTAATACTTGATTAATTCTCGGTGTTTAACATTTTTGTTCTGAAAATTCAAAGTTTTCAAAAGATATTGAATTCAAAAGCTTTTGTTTTCTACGATAACGCTTTTGATACATTTTTTTAGCATTCACAAATATCTCATTTTGTATCAAATTTCAGCTGTTAAAAATATGGTTCAACTTAGTTTTAAAGTGTAATAATAGTATAAAACTTTTTTCCATAAATAATTGGACTTTTAAGCAAAGTTATATTTTGGATATATATAGAAGTTTGTAGTGTCAAACATATTAAAACAAAAACAGCTAAAAAAACAGATTTTATAAAGGTGCAGTTAAAACAATTATTTAGTTTAAAATTTATATAAACTAATATGTGTATTAGGTGAATACTTAAGTAACAACAGCTAATTTGATTTATAAATAAGAAATATAGAATGAAAATTAAAGAAACAGTTTTGGTAACAGGTGGGACAGGTTTTTTAGGTGTACATCTCATTTTACAACTCTTACAAAAAGGCTACAACGTAAAGACAACATTACGTTCGTTGAAACGAAAAGACGAAATAATTACGATGCTAAAAAATGGCGGCATCGCTTCGTTTGACCACATTGAATTTATTGAAGCAAATTTAACCAAAGATGATAATTGGGACAAAGCCGTAAAAGGTTGTGATTATGTTTTACACGTTGCTTCTCCATTTCCACAAGGCGAGCCGAAAGACGAAAACGAGTTGATAATTCCTGCGAAGAATGGAACACTAAGGGTTTTGAAAGCAGCAGAAAATGCCGGTGTAAAACGGGTAGTAATGACATCCTCCTTCGGAGCAGTCGGTTATAGTATTGACCCTAAAAATCATGTTTTTACAGAACAAGACTGGACTGATCCAAATACAAAACTAGCAGCTTACATTAAATCTAAAACAGTTGCTGAACTTGCCGCCTGGGACTTCATCAAAAACAACGAGGGAAATTTAGAACTCACAGTTATCAATCCTGTGGGTATTTTCGGAACGGTGTTAGGAAATGACTTATCAAGTTCAGTTCAACTAGTGGAACAACTATTGACAGGCAAAATGAAAGCAACACCAAAACTTAATTTTAGCGTTGTGGACGTTCGTGATGTTGCAGACATTCACATCCTGGCAATGAAAAATCCAGAAGCAAAAGGACAGCGCTTTTTAGCCGCTTCTGACGATGGTACATCTTTACCCAAAATTGCAGAATTACTACGTTCGCAGCCCCATAAGTTTGGAAATAAGGTTACCGGTAAAGTATTACCAGATTGGCTTGTAAAAGTTTTATCGGTTTTCAAACCTGAATTAAAATCAGTTTCGTCACAATTGGGAATAACAAAAAAAATATCCAATGATAAAGCTAAAAAGATGTTGGGATGGCAACCAAGAAATTGGGAAGCAACTATTGTAGATACAGCAGAAAGCCTGATGAGAATTAATCAATCATAAAACAATTTAAAAATGAAAAAGAATAATAAAAAAATAAAGAAGAAAAAATGGTCGATTAGAAAAATAATCACTTTAACTCTGAGCATACCTCTAGCTATATTCCTTATTTTTTACTTTGGTATAATTCTATTATTTGTAAGCAAAGACACTTCAAAAGACACCCCTCTATATACGGGCGAAATCATAGCTGATTCTAAGCAAACACCATTAAATAATAGTTGGGGACATTTTACCGAACCTAAGGAAATTGTGGAAGACTTAGATTTATCTGGTAAAATTTTTGTGATGACAGGAGGGCATACGGGTACCGGTAGAGAAGCGACAAAAGCTTTCATAAGCAAAGGGGCAACTGTTATTGCTCTTACCAATGATATGGATTGGGCTAAAAGGAATTTAAAGGGATTGCCAAATGTTGAAATTGAATATTTGGATTTACAGAAACCAAAAACGATTGATAATTTTACTCAAAAATTTTTAAAATCAGGGAGAAAGATTGATGTTCTGATTAACAGTGCCGGGATTCACAATACGCCATTACAAAGAGATGACCGAGGAAATGAAAGGCAGTTTTCTGTAAATGTTTTAGGCCATTTTGAATTAACTCTCAAATTACTACCAGCTTTAAAGAAAGCCAAAGGAGCAAGGATAATAAATTTATCATCGAGAGGGCATAGAATAAACAATGTTTATTTTGATGATATTAATTTTGAACATACTCCTTACGATGGGATGAAAGCCTATGCACAAAGTAAAACAGCACTGTCACTACTTTCAGTTAAAGAAGATCAGTTATTTAAGCAATACAATATTAGAGCTTTTGCTGTACATCCTGGTCCAATCCCAACTACAGATTTATTTGCAGGCTCATTAGTAGGATACTCTTCAGATTTTAAATTTTGGTACACAGAATTTGCTGCAAAATGCTTAAGAACATTTTGGGGAACCGAAATAATGAATTTTTTAAGAAAACCAAAAAATGAAGGAGATATTTTTAAAACTGTAAAGCAAGGAGGAGCCACAACAGCATGGGCATCCGTAAGTTCGCAACTTAACAATAAAGGTGGACTTTATTTAGAAGACTGTAATATCGCACCAATAGTACCAAATGGCAGTAATGCGCCTTTTGGAGTAAGACCCTGGGCATTAGACAAGTATAATGCTGAGAGGATTTGGTCTATTTGTGAGAAGATGACGGGTGTTTATTACAATGATTAATTTTGTAAAATGGAAATCAAATCATGCTATATAGGTCCAGAAATTTCACCAGAACAATTTATTTCTGAACATTTGTTTTTGTTTTTGTCTAAAGGAATTTTAAATGGTTATGATGGAAGTAATTATATTACTATGGAGTCTGGAGATTATTGTATTGTTCGTAAAAATCATTTAGTTCGTTATAATAAACAAAAACAGAATGATGAATTTGAAAAAGTAGTTGTAGTTTTTGATGAAAAATTCTTAAGGAAATTTCAAAAAAAACATCTACCGAAAAGAAATAATCAATATAAGCCCAAAGAAGGATTTATCCACATCAACAAAAATGAACAAATACTAACCTATATAAGTTCGTTAATACCACACTATGATGAGGCTGGGAAAATTAAAAACGAAATTCAAGATATCAAACAAGAAGAGCTTTTAAATATTCTATTAGCCTCCCATCCTGAATTATATGATATATTTTTTGATTTTGGCAAACCAGAAAAAATAAACCTGGAAGAATTCATGAATCAAAACTATAAATTTAATGTAAGTATAGATCGTTTTGCTTATCTTACAGGCAGAAGTCTCTCCGCGTTTAAAAGAGATTTCAAGCAAATATTTAACAATACGCCTAGTCGTTGGTTAATAAAAAAAAGATTACAGGAAGCCTATTTTCTCATTGATAAAAAGAAACAAAAACCATCTGACATTTATATCGATTTAGGATTTGAGAATTTATCCCATTTTTCATCTGCTTTCAAAAAACAATTTGGGATAAGCCCTAAAAACTTATTGCATTAAAACTTAATTTTTAATTGATTAACTTTATAAAGACTTTTTAGTATTTGTAATGAATTCAAAAATAATATTAGCCCAATACATTAAAAGCTATGTTGATTTAAATGATGATGAAGTAAATCAATTTATTAGCTGTTTCGATGAGGTAAAAGTAAAAAAAAGACAATTTATTGTACAGCCTGATTTTATCGCACACTATGTTCATTTTGTGGTGAAAGGGGCTTTTAGATCATATGTTATAAGTGGTGAAGGTAATGATCATACGACTTCGTTTGCCATTGAAAATTGGTGGATTACAGATTATAATAGTTTTATATACCAGCAACCTGCCACTTCTTTTGTCATTGCACTTGAGGACAGTGTAGTGCTTCGTGTACATTATGAAAAACAAAAAGAGTTGAAACAACTAAACCATAAGTTTGAGACTTTCTTTAGAATTATTGCAGAAAGAGGATTGGCTTTTTTTCAACGAAGGATTACCAACAGTCTAACATTAACAGCCGAAAGCCGTTACGATCAGTTTATGGGTAAATATTCTCATGTTGCTCAACGGTTACCGCAATACGCATTGGCATCTTTCTTGGGTATGACACCAGAATTCCTTTCCAAAATAAGAAACAACAAGATTCAGAAGAAATCTTGAACTACTTCAACCTTTTTTCCTAATCTACTTCATTGGAACTAGAAAGTTATTCATTGCACTTTTGTAATGTCAATATTGATATATAAATCACAAAGTGAAATGAAAAATCAAATAAAATCAAAAGGAGGATTAGATACTATAAGACTGTACAATTTAGCATTTGTAGTGTCAAATATTGAAAATTCAATTGAATGGTATAGTAACATTCTAGGGTTTAAACTAATAATGAAACAATCTCTACCTGTTCCCAAAGGAAACTTAGAAATGGCCTTTATGGAAGGTGCTGGTATGAGGATTGAAATGCTTCAAAATTCAAACAGCCAATTAGTTCAAGCTATTGTAAATGACTCGAAGACAGATGAGCCACCTACAGTAGTGGGGAGCAAAGCTCTTGTATTTCAGGTTGAAGATTTAAAATTAGCTACAAAAGAGCTTGAGGACAAAGGTGTCAATTTTTTATGGAAAGAACGATACTTGGCAGAAGGAGCTTTGTTTTGTACTATGGCGTTAGACCCAGATGGTAATCGGATAAATATTTTTCAATCAAATACAGTAATCCAGTAATATGAAAAATAAAAACATCATAACAAAAATTGATCATATTGGTTTAAATGTACCAGATATCAATAGAGCAACTGTTTTTCTACTGGAGGCTTTTGGAGCTGAAATAATCTACGAATCTTACAGTCGAGAGCTACCGCCATTGGAAGCATCTGGTGAACTCGCATCAGCATTGAACTTAGCACCAAAAGCAACTCTTTATTCATGTAGAATGATTAAAATAGGGAATGGAGTTAGGATAGAATTGTTTGAAATTCATGTTGATGGTCAGAGAGAACCAATAAAGTCAAGTGATTTAGGATTGATACACCTTGCACTGTACACGGACAATATGCATGAGGCGATTCAAAAATTTGAAGCTGCTGGAGGAAAAATGTTGTCAGATCCAAATCCATTTTTATTCCCAGCAGAAAAAGGAGATAAAAATTTCTTTTGCTATGGTTTAACACCTTGGGGAACAACAATTGAGTTTATCACCTATCCAGATGGAATGCCATATGAAAAGAACAATAATCTTTATAAATAGTAATTATATTTATTAAAGAGTATGTAAAACGGTGTTTAAATAAAAAAATAAGATTATGCAAACAGCAATAATAGGAACAGGACAAATTGGCGAGGGCATAGCAAAAAAAATAGTAAAAGCAGGCCATAGTGTTTTACTTACCAATAATAAAGGAGCTGCAAGTTTAAAAGAAAAAGCCACAAATTTAGGCAAACTTGCTATTCCAGCAGATCTGAAAGATATTGTTAAAGCAGATGTAATTTTCTTAACGGTCAGATGGTCACACTTAAAACAAGTCGCGAAAGATGTGCCAAACTTACAAGGTAAGATTCTAGTTGATGTTACCAACCCAATTTTGGATGATATGAGTTATGACGATTTAAAAGGTAAAGCTGCCAGTGAAATCGTACAAAATCTTTTCCCAAAAACACGATTAGTAAAAACCTTAAATCACTATTTCCTAAAATGGATTGATGCAGATCCAAAAGTTGATGATGGTAAACGTGTTGCTTTTGTGTCAGGTAATGATATTGAAGCTAAAAATACAGTTGCCAACCTGCTTAAAGAATTTGAATTTAAACCAATAGATTTAGGTGATATAGCTACTGGCAGTAAACTTCAACAAGCCGGGGGAGCATTAGCTGCGTTAAACATAGTAAGCTATCCTGCTTAATTATAAAATTAATTCGACACTCATAAATTATCTTATAATAAAACATTTGGTATTGAGTAAATCAATACTAAGAAAATTACTATGAATAGATCAAAATTATTTTCTAAAAAAAATCAAAGTTAAATTATAACTTTGTTAAATATGTTGGAAGTTTTTAAAAAATATATAACCGATAAGACAGTGATGTCGGAAGAGGACTTAAGTGAGATCCTTTTATATGCTATTGAAAAAAAACTTCGAAAAAAGCAATTTCTATTGCAAGAGGGTGATACTTGGCGTTATAACGCATTTGTTTGCAGCGGATTTGTTAGAAAATATTCTGTAGATAACAAAGGAGCAGAACATATTATGAGTTTTTCGCCTGAAAACTATTGGACTGGAGATAGGGAAAGTCTAGTTAATGAAACCCCTTCAAAGTTTAATATAGAAGCTCTTGAGAATACAGAAATATTACTATTTAAAAAAGAGGACTTTGAAATGCTTTGCAAAAAAATTCCTGCATTTAATAATATGGTTAATAATATATTACATAAAAGCTTCCTTACTTCACAAAATAGAATTCATTCCAACATAAGTCTTACCTCTGAAGAAAAATACAATAATTTCGTTTTAAAGTTTCCATCCATTGCAAATCGTGTTCCTCAACACATGATAGCCTCTTATATAGGTATTTCGCCAGAAACCTTAAGCCGCATTAGATCTCAAGCAAACAAGAAGTAAAAACGTTGACATTTGTCAATCGTTTTTTCATTCAAAAGTCAATGGAAAAAAGCCATTAGTGGTGGCAACTTTGTATCATTAATAATTTAAAAATTTATCAAAATGAGCAAAGTAATTTTTATAACAGGGACAAGTTCAGGTTTTGGAAAACTAACCACAATCACTTTATCAAAAGCAGGTCATACTGTAATTGCTGGTATGAGAGGAATATCAGACAAAAACAAAGAAACTGCTAAAGAACTTTCGGCACTACCTAACGTTGATGTAGTTGAAATTGATGTAACCAATGACACTTCAGTATCAAATGCTTTTCAACAATCACTTTCTAAATACGGAAAAATTGATGTATTGGTAAACAATGCCGGCGTAACTGGTTTTGGACTATTAGAAGCTACCTCAATAGATCAAATCCGTAAAATGTTTGAAGTGAACTTTTATGGTGTTATTAGGACTTATCAAGCTGTTCTACCAAGTATGCGTAAAGAAAAAAATGGCTTGATAATCAACATAACTTCGGGAGCTAGTGCACATACATTACCTTTTATGATTCCATATTTAGCTTCAAAATTCGGTGTTGAAAGTATTGCCGAAGGTTTGCAGGCAGAATTAGCCCAATTCAATATTGAAAACGTAACGATACAACCAGGTGTTTATCCTACTGAAATGAACAATGGCAGCAAACCAGGAATTGGTGCAGACAAGCCTGAAGTAGCAGCAGCTTACGATCCTGTTGCAACAGAAATGTTTAATGCCATCGGTTCAGGCTTATTTGGTAAAATGCAAGAGTTTGATATGAATCCTCAAACTATAGCAGACGGGATTTTAAACTTGGTAAGCATGCAAGAGGGAACCAGACCATTGCGCTATCCACTGGATGCTATTGCCCAAGGTACGGACATAGAATTTATCAATGCGAGAGCAGAGATAAAAGAAAAGTGGTTAGCTACATACAGCGGGTAATTTGTTTAATAAAATACGCTTATCCTAGATATTAGGATAAGCGTTAAAAATCTTAAATAAAATGGAAATTATAAAAGCAATGAAATGGCGTTATGCAGCAAAAAGAATGTCAGGTAAAAAAATTCCTGATAATACTATAAATAAAATTATAGAAGCTATGCATTTAGCACCTTCAGGTATAGGCTTACAACCTTATGAAATTATAAGTATTAGCAATAAAGAGCTAAAAAGTAAAATAGAGCCAATAGCTTTTAATCAGAAGCAAATTGTAGAAAGCTCGCATTTGTTTGTCTTTGCTGCCTGGGATACCTATTCAAAAGAAAGAATAGATGGAGTTTTCGACCATTTGGCAAAAGAGCGTAATCTACCCATTGAAAAAACTTTAGGACAAAGGAACTTTTCAAAACAGTTTTTTGGAGCTATGAGTGATGAAAACAATTTTCATCATGCTGCTAAACAAGCACATATTGCCTTGGGTATTGCCATCTTAACTGCAGCACTTGAAGGTGTAGATGCTACCCCAATGGAAGGTTTTGACCCAATAGCTTTGGATAAATTATTAGGGCTGAGAGAAAGAGGATTAAAAAGTTCGATGTTATTAGCTTTAGGTTATAGAGATAATAGTAATGACTGGAATTTAAATCTCAAAAAGATAAGAAAACCTTTATATGAATTTTTGACAGAAATTAAATGATTTATTATGAAAACAAAAGTTTTAATCTTGGCTATTGGTTTAATAACAATGGTTAGCAACCAATCAATTGCTCAAAATTTTAATATCAAAGGGATAGATCACGTAGGTATCAATGTTACGGATATAGATAGAGCAATGACTTTCTTTTCAGAAATTTTAGGCTTTGAAAAAGCAACAGAGCTTAATCTGGCAGAACTAGATGTAAATTGGGAAAAACTTTACAAAATCCATAAGAATGTCACAATAGAGAGAATTGTAATAATTCAATCAGGGAATGGAAGTAAGATAGAGTTATTTCAAAATAAGTCTGAAGAAAGGAATATAGAATTGCCTTATGGAGATGATCTTACATGGTATCATATAGCATTCTATACAGATGACATTTATAATAGTATGGCTTATCTTAAATCCAAAGGAGTAACATTTTTAGATGAACCATTTAGAAATAGTAATGGAGAATTATGGACATACTTTATGTCTCCCTGGGGAACACAAATGGAATTGATTTCATATTCCGAGAAAACAACCGATAAAGAAGAAAATTTAATATTAAAAATACAAACAAAAATGAGCAAAGTAGACATTGAAGCTTTAGCAAAAAAGCATTTGGATATATGGACAGAAAAAAATGCTGAAAAACGAAATGAGTCCATTAAAAAAGTTTACAAAGAAGATGTAGAAATAGTCGATCCATTTTTTGTAATAAATGGACATTCAAACTTGAATGATTTCATAGAGGATTTACAAAAAAAACATCCTGACTTTGATTTTAGTTTAGCACAGCCAATTGAAAGTCACAACAACATAGCTAGATTATTCTGGCAATTTGGCACAGAAAACAAGCCTGATACTATAACAGGTCAAGATATATTTGTTATTGAAAACGGGAAAATAAAATCACTTTACATTTTTATTGACGGATTAAAAAATTAAAAATCAAAATTATGAGAACAATTTCAGATCTTCTTTTTGGAGAACGTAAAAGTAACAGCTTTGCTTCGATTGGGTTATTAATACTACGTCTAATAGCAGGTTTTGGATTAATAATACATGGATTGCCGAAGCTTACAACACCTATGAGCTTCGCGGGAGATGCCTTCCCCGGCATACTTCAATTATTAGCTGTCATAAGTGAATTTGGAGGTGGTATTGCATTAATACTCGGCATTTTTTTACCATTAGTATCACTAGGAGCTTCCATAACTATGTTTGTTGGTATTATTTTCATGCATATCCCTTTTAAAGACCCTATTTATCGTATTACCGTAAAATATTCGTCTGAAGGTGATGGAGATCCTTTTTTTGGATTTCCATTATGGCTGGCAAAAGCTGATGGGCATAGTGCAGCAGGTTCAGGCTCAGCAGAACTGGCTCTGCTATATTTTGTAATAGCACTATGTTTGTTCTTTGTTGGAGGAGGACATTATTCACTAGATCATTTATTAAAGTTAAAAACTAAAAGTATTAATTAAGCAAAGGTATTTTTGAGCTTTTAAACAAAGTAGTTCGCTTAAAAGGGAACTTACTTTTGCATTTAATTAAATACTAAAAATATGATAGAATGGTAGAATACATTTGTCAGTATTATCAAAGCGATAGAAATACAGCTATTCAAGCTTCTATTATTGGAATGATATTCCTTATTGGCAGATTCACTCTTTTTAAATTATATACACCACATCAATTAATTAAAGGTTTAGGGTGTGTTTTTATTGATAGGAGGTCTATTCTTTCTCATAGCTGGTGTGTCGGTTACAATACACAACTATCGTAAAATGGAAGTAGCAAGGATCTTTACCAAGACGAATCATGAACTACAGCAACCAGAAATAAAAGGATGGAATCTGTTTTAACAACAGGCTATCGTTCTGCGTTGATACTTTTTTCAACTCTAGTGGTAAATGGACTAATCCTCATACTTTTAAACCCAAACAATTTACTAAAAGGTATTGCTTTAGGGCTATTAATCATCGGAACCATAGGACATAATACGATTACAGTACTGTTCCAAAGTTTATCAAGACGTATTGAACAAAATCAACATAACACTTTCAATGACAGATGGGTATGATTGTTATCAAAATACCTTGACAGAAAGAATAAATGGTACTTTAAAGAATGAAATAGTATTTAACATAATAAACTAAATCTCAAAGTTAAATCCCTTTTCTGTTAGTTTATCATATATCTTTTGATCAAACTCATATAATTTAGCTGCCCTGTGAGAAACTTTCTTTTGTTTTTCGTTAAGTTCAACAAGTAGTTTCATTTTAAGTATCTTCCTTCTGAAATTAGATTTGTCCATCTCAATACCTAAAATTTCTTCGTACAAGCGCATTAGTTCCAAAAGAGTAAATTTATCTGGTAAAAGGTTAAAACCTATAGGAGCCTGCCTTACGCGGTTACGTAGGCAATCAATACTGTAATCAAGTATGGTGTTATGGTCATAAATCAGATTTGGTATTTCATTTATCTTATACCATTTTGCATCGGAAGCAGTAAAACCGGGCTGAATAGTATAATCATCTCGCATTATTAATGCAAAGTAACCTATGGTTATTACTCTGCCTAAAGGAAAACGATCTGGCCTGCCAAACGCTTTCAGCTGTTCCAAATAAACATTATTAAGACCTGTCAGGTCAGCAAGAAGCCGCTTAGCGGCATTATCAATACTTTCCTTTTCTCTTATCCATCCTCCTGGCAAACCCCACTCCCCTTTACGTATACCTACACCGTGTTGAACAAGAAGTACTTCAAGTCCGTTTTTATTAAACCCAAATATTACACAGTCAATTGTAATGGAGTTCATTACTGACTTTTCTGTGGCCTTTCCTGACTCTTTATTAATTTTTTTTTCCACTTTGTAAATCATTTAAGGTGTTATAGCTGGGTATTCACAAGAGGCTTTTGAATATTGCCAAATAAATAACAAAGTTTTTATAGCTGAATTAATAGTTAATATCCCTTATTTGGTTTATTACAGTTTTAACCAAAATGGCTGTTTCCGTCAATGAATTGTAGTCTTTGTTTGTAAGTATATTTTTAGTTATCAGTTTACTCCCTAATCCTACGGCCGATACACCGCTTTTAAACCATGAAGTAATATTCTCCTGATTAGTTTCGACACCTCCTGTAACTATAAAATCAATATCATTAAAAAGAGGTCGTATTGCCTCAACAAATCCTGATCCCAGCACATTTCCGGGAAACAGCTTTATAGTAGTACATCCGGCAGCTACAGCAAGGTGAATTTCCCTTGGAGTCATACATCCGGGAAGGTACGGGATCTTTGCTTTTACTGCGGCTGTATTAACTGTTTCATCAAAAAAAGGGCTTACTAAAAAATCAGCTCCAAGCTCAATGAATAAATGGGCTTCATCGGCATTGATTACTGTACCAACCCCAATAAGAAGTTCCGGCATTGAACTATTACGTTCCTTTATAATAGCCCGCAGATTTTTTATGGCATTTTTGCCTCTATTAGTGAACTCTATTATTGAAATATCCGCTTTAAATAAAGCATTTGTAACTGCAATACAAACTTCTGTATCGTCATGATAAAACAAAGGAAGCAGCCCCTCACTTTTTATACGATTATATATAACTTTTTTATCTCGCATCATTTAAAATTCTTTTAATCTGCTCAACTGATTGTTTTGTTGCATCGCCGGGTTCAGCAAGTTTACATACAGCTGCAGCTGCAGCAAAATTAATTATGTCCTGAAAAGGAAGATTATTATATATACCGTAAATAAGCCCTGCCATAAAACAGTCACCACTGCCTACACTATCTGTAACAGTTATGTTTTCAAAAATATTTGAGGTAAAAAAAGCATTTTCCTTTTGGAGTACACCAAAATAAGACTCTTCTAACCTGTAGGTAAGAGCAATTGCATAAACCTTTTCATATTTTTTCTGTATTCTTTCTATGCTTATTAATGCTGCTTCCTTCAATTCACTGTTAGAAACATTTTTACTGTTAGAAAGAGGTGCAGATATCCCTAAAAGACTCTCAACAGCCCAAATATTTCCCATTATTACGTTACAGTTACGAACTAGATCAGGCATTATTACATCAGGCAATTCGCCATACTTCCATAATTTATTTCTGTAATTGAGGTCTACTGATATTGTTATACCTTTTGCAGATGCAGCAGTAACAGCTTCTTTACAGATAAGGGCAATATTTTTATTAAGAGCAGGGCTAATAGCACTAAAATGAAACCAGATACAGTCTTCAAAAACTTTATCCCAATCAATCATACCGGGTGTTAATTGTGAAAAGGATGAGAAATCCCTGTCATATACTACTCCATTATTTTTAACTTCGGTCCCATAAGGCAGGTAATATACTCCCAATCTATTGCCTGAATAAAAAACTTTATCAGTATTAATTCCTCTTTGTTTAATCTGATTACTTATATCCTTGCCAATATAATTATCGGGTAAGGTTGTAAGATAATTTACAGGAATACCCCATAATGCCAGTGCAGTTGCAACATTGAGCTCTGCCCCGCCTATATAATAAGGAATAGTCGAATCAGAAACCCAACTGTCTTTTAACGCAAAGCGAAGTAATACTTCTCCAAAGCAGCATATCTTATGGTCTTGTAAAAGAGTTATTTCATCCAAGTTTTTACAATGTTTTTATTAAGGCATCTATTTTATTGAGTTTAGCCTTCTATTCAAAAATAAAATATTTAAAACAGCTATACTTACAGAAGCTGTCTAAACTTACGAATACGTTTTAGCTGAAATATTTGTAATAAATAACCTTTCTTGAATTTTAAGGGTAATATTGAATATTGAAAAAAGATTATAAACCAATATTTTATCTATGGATATTTTAGACTCTTTTTCCTTAAAGGATAAAGTTATAGTCGTAACAGGTGGAACCGGTGTTTTGGGTGAATCGTTTATACAGGCAATTGCACAGGCCGGAGGAAAAATAGCTGTTTTGGGGCGTAATAAAGAAAAGGCTGATGCAAGAGTAAAGCTGGCTTCTAAATATGGGGCAGAAGCTATTGCAGTAATAGCTGATGTGCTTAATGAAACAGATGTTATAAAGGCCAGAGATATTATATTAACTCATTTTGGAACAATTGATGGTTTGGTTAATGCTGCCGGGGGCAATATTCCGGGAGCAACTTTTGAACCAAATCAAAACTTTTTTAATTCAAAAGTATCAGACACCATAAAAGCGATTGAACTTAACCTTTATGGAACTATAATCCCTACTCATGTTTTTGGAGAAATAATAGCTAAAAAAGGTAAAGGTTCAATTATCAATATTTCTTCCCTTGCTGCAAGTAGATCTATTACCCGTGTTTTAGGTTATACTGTAGCAAAACACGGTATAGACGGTTATACTAAATGGATGGCTACAGAACTGTCACTTCGTTATGGTGATAAAGTACGTGTTAATGCTATCGCACCCGGTGTATTTCTTACCGAACAAAACCGTACCCTTTTAACAAACGCAGACGGAAGCTTTACACCACGTGCAAAGAAATTTGTTGATAATACTCCTTATTCACGACTTGGTAATCCTAAAGAACTACAGGGCACCCTAGTCTATTTATTAAGTGATGCTTCCGCATTTGTAAATGGTGAAACAATTTTTGTTGATGGGGGCTTTAATGCCTGGTGTGGTGTATAATTATATTGATTTATGAATATTTATAAAAATAAACTAGAACAAGCCTGGAGGTGGTATGGACCCGATGACACTGTTAGCCTTCAGGATATAAAACAGGCTGGAGCTACCGGAATAGTATCTGCACTGCATCATATTCCGCATGGTGAGATTTGGACTGTAGAAGAAATTCAAAAAAGAAAAAAACAGATTGAGGATACAGGCTTAATCTGGTCTGTAGTAGAAAGTGTTCCTGTGCATGAAGCCATAAAAACACGTAGTAAAGATGCAGAAATGTATCTGTCTAATTACAAAGCATCGCTAAAAAACCTAAGTGCCTGTGGCTTAAAAACTGTATGCTATAATTTTATGCCGGTTTTAGACTGGACCCGCACAAAACTGGACCTTGAACTCAATAATGGAGCAAAAGCCCTTTATTTTGAGTGGGCTTCAGTAGCTTATTTTGACATTTACCTTCTGAAACGAAAAGATGCTGAAAAAGACTACTCTGATACTGTTTTACAGCAGGCAAAAAAAATAAAAGATATAATTACTATACAGGAAAGTAACACCTTAAAGGATATTATCCTTATGGGAGTGCCCGGGGAAAGCAGTACCACTCTTGAGAGTTTGCAGCAAAGTATAGAAACCTATCAGTCAATTGGTCATAAAGGATTAAGGCAAAACCTTATTTATTTTCTCAAATCAATTGCTGATGTCTGCAAAGAGGAGGCAATAAAAATGACAATCCATCCTGATGATCCTCCCTACCCTATATTGGGGCTACCAAGAATTGTAAGTAATAAAGAAGATCTTGAATATATAATTAATGAGGTTAAAGATGATTTTAATGGTATATGCTTTTGCACCGGTTCATTAGGTGCAGGTACTCATAATAACATTCCTCAAATATTTGAGGCGGTAAAACAAAGGGTATATTTTATACATTTAAGAAATGTAAAAAAGGATAAGTCAGGTAATTTTTATGAAGCAGATCATTTAGACGGTGATGTTAATATGTATGAAGTTATGAAAGCTATCGTAAAAGAAAATAATAACCGTTCTGTCCCTATTCCTTTCAGGCCAGATCACGGACATCAGATACTTGATGATCTTAAAAAAACATCACACCCCGGATATTCGGCCATTGGAAGGCTCAAAGGGTTGGCAGAACTACGAGGCCTGGAACTTGGAATTATGGGACAATAATCTTAAAATTACACTATGTCATTCTTTTTAAAAGATAATTTCATTCTTGAATCTGATATTGCAGAGCAGTTATACTTTAATTATGCTCAAAATCAACCTATAATAGATTATCATTCTCATCTATCTCCCTCGGCTATTGCTAATGATATAAATTTTGAAAATATAACCCAAGCATGGCTAAAAGGTGATCATTATAAATGGAGAGCCATGAGGGCTTTGGGTATCGAAGAAGAATATATAACCGGTACTGCCTCTGATTATGAAAAATTCTCTAAATGGGCACAAACAGTACCTCATACCTTAAGAAACCCGTTATTTCACTGGACACATATGGAACTTAAAAATCCCTTTGGTATAACGGAATTTTTAAATCAGGACACTTCCCGAAAAATTTATGATACAACTTCCGAAAAACTTAAATCACAGTCCTTTTCAGCAAAAGGATTACTAAGTAATTTCAATGTGGAAATGGTTGGTACTACAGATGACCCTATTGATTCTCTTGAAGATCATCTTAAAATACGTCATGATAATTCAAAAGTCAAAGTACTGCCTACTTTTCGTCCGGACAAAATATTTAATATTGATTACGGAAATAAATTCAGAAACTATCTGCAGAAATTAGGAGAGCTTACCAATATTACAATAATAGATTTAGAATCCTTACTACAGGCATTTAAAATAAGAATTGATTATTTTGATAGAGCAGGGTGTGTATCTTCTGATCATGGATTAAGTGCCATACCTCATAAGGGAAAATTTGGTAAAACTGATATTGAGAAAATATTTAAGGAGGTTTTAAATGGCAATGACAGTAAAGCTCCTGAAATAAAAGAAAGTTTTACCTATTTCATGTTGGTTGAGTTATGTAAAATGTACCACGAAAAAGGATGGGTACAGCAATTTCATTTAGGAGCGTTAAGAAATAGCAATGCATATAAAGTTTCCGTTTTAGGCCGTGATACCGGTTTTGATTCAGTAGGAGATTATAAACAGGCTGAAACATTGTCCGTATTACTAAATGAATTGGAAACTACCAACAAATTATCTAAAACCATATTATACAATCTTAATCCGGCTGATACTACACTATTTGCGACAATGACAGGAAACTTTCAGGGCGAAGGCATCAGGGGGAAAATTCAATACGGATCAGGTTGGTGGTTTTTAGATCAGCTTGACGGAATGACAAATCAGATAAACGCACTCTCTAATCAGGGCCTGATAAGTACTTTCATCGGTATGCTTACCGACTCTAGAAGTTTCCTTTCCTATTCACGCCATGAATATTTCAGGAGACTGCTATGTAACCTTTTTGCCGAGGATATCAGAAAAGGCTTCCTGCCTAATGATGTCACCTGGATAGGATCTGTAATTTCAGACATCTGTTACTACAATGCAAAAAAATACTTTAACCTGAACTAAAGTTAATATAGATGGATAAAACAAAACTCATAAACAATATTGGTAATTATCGCTGGACAATTTGTACACTACTCTTTTTTGGTACAACAATAAACTATCTGGACAGGCAGGTACTAAGTTTATTACATCCTATTCTTGAGGAAGAATTAAAATGGACCAATACTGATTATGGGTTGATTACTGCCATCTTTCAACTTACTTATGGATTGTTTACCCTATTCTCAGGTCGGCTTATTGATAAAATAGGTACAAAAAAAGGGTATGCCATAGCTTTAATAATCTGGTCCATAGGAGCCATATTACATGCTTTTGCTATTCCCATAGGAAAGGGTACTTCAGATCTTTTAGGAATATTAGGTATTACGGGGATTTCTGTTTCGGTAGCTGGCTTCATCATAGCAAGGGCTATTCTTGCAATTGGTGAATCAGCTAATTTCCCTGCTGCTATTAAAGCAACTGCAGAATATTTTCCTAAAAAAGAACGGTCGTTAGCAACAGGTATATTTAACTCCGGATCAAACATAGGGGCTATTCTGGCACCACTTACTGTTCCTTGGATTGCTTATCACTTAGGTTGGGAGAGTTCATTTATCATAATAGGATCTTTAGGTTTTGTATGGCTTGTTTTCTGGTGTATCTATTATGATGATCCTTCAAAACAAAAAAGATTAACTGTTGAGGAATATGAATATATAACAGAGGGCAGTGAAGTTAATGATATAGCTCCTGAAGAGATAAAGGAAACTAAAACTTCATGGTTTAAATTATTGGCTTTTAAGGAAACATGGGCCTTTACATTGGGTAAATTTTTTACAGACGGTGTATGGTGGTTCCTGCTTTTTTGGCTTCCCTCCTATCTCACTTCACAATTCGGATTAAAAAATACAGATATTACTCTGCCGTTGGCTGTATTATACAGCATGACCATGGTAGGTAGTATTTGTGGCGGGTGGTTTCCTTTATACTTCATTAAAAGAGGGTACGACACTGCACCTGCAAGACGAAAGGCAATGTTTTTTATAGCTCTTATACCGTTGGTTGTGTTATTAGTTCAGCCGTTAGGTGAAATAACATTCTGGATTCCGGTAGTTTTAATAGGAATATGTGCCTCTGCACATCAGGCATGGTCTGCAAACCTATACTCTACAGTATCTGATATGTTTCCCAAGTATGCAATAGCCAGCGTAATAGGCATAGGAACAATGGCCGGCAGTATAGGAGGAGCTTTAACATCTTTTCTTGTAGGTAGGCTTTTTGACTCCTATAAAGCTACGGGCGACCTAACTTCTGGCTACACAATAGTGTTCAGTTTTTGTGCAGTAGCCTATTTGTTTGCCTGGTTTATAATGAAACTTTTGGTGCCTAAACTAAAATAAATACTAATTACAGGGTTGTAGATTTTCTTATATTTATAGACGTTTCAAGTAATATAGTTTCATATAATGATGTCCTTTTTGTATTTGATGCACATTCTATAAGCTCAATAAGTTTTTTAAGTGCTAAATACCCCATGTCTTTTGCCGGCTGCCTTATCGCAGAAAGCGAAGGATTAAGAGAAAAAGCAATATCGGTATTTGCAAAACCTATTACCGCAATTTCATCGGGTACTTTTATCTTTAATTTTGCTAAAATACCCAAGCTTCTGGTAGTAATAACATCTGTGGCACCAAATATGGCATTAGGGGCTATATTTTGCTCAATTAACCCCAGTATGGAATTACTTATTTTTGCATCCATTTCATCAGTGTTTTCCAGATTGCAAAAAACCATGTATCTCGGATTAATTGGTATATCTAAATTCTTTAACGCTTTTTTAAACCCCTGAATTCTTTGATTATTATCACCAAATTTATCTCCAGTTATAAATAATATTCTTTTTCGGTTAATATCTATAAGATGCTGGGTAGCCTCTAAAGCTCCTTTATATTCATTTACCCCAATCTTAGTTGTTTTAATTTCAGGATTTAATCTATCAAACAAGACAATCGGACAGTGTTTTTCATTAATAAGGTTTATGTAATCAGAATTAGAAGTTTCGCTAACAGGAGACAATAAAATACCATCAACCCCTTTAGAGATCAAAGAGTCTAAGCAGGCTTTTTCATTCGCTACATTTTCATAGCTCTGCATTATAATAATATCACAGCCTACCTCATTGGAGGCTTTATGTATACCATCTAATACCTGAGCCAGAAAAGTACTGCTGAAAAAAGAGTTTACAATTACACCTATTGAGTTAGTATGCCCTATTTTAAGGCTCTTTGCCAGTCTGTTTGGCCGGTAATTATGCTGATTAGCATAATCAATTATTATTTTTCTTGTTTCAGCGCTTATTTCATAGCTGTTATTTAAAGCTTTTGAAATGGTTGAAACAGAAAAATTAAGTGCTTTTGCTATATCTTTTATTGTAATATTAGCCATTTATAATTGTATTGATTAATTAGTTAAGCAATTATAATAATTTTCAATAAAATATTAATCAATTAACCATTTATAGGAATAAATTATAACATTTTTTTTATCGATATAAAAAATTAAACCTGCAACAGTGGCTGTCACAGGTTTAAACTCAACTTAACACAAACTAATTTAATTATATCCCGGATTTTGATAACCTTGCGTATTTCCTACCATAGCATCAAGCTGCCCCTGAGGAATTGGTCGTAAATAAAGGTAAGGTTCTATACTACGCTGAATTGTTTGTGGTGTGTGATCACCAGTATCTGAACCACAAATAGTATAGGTTGAAGCTAACTCATTCCATTTTTGTGTTCGTACAAGATCGAACCAACGATAACCTTCTCCGTAAAACTCACGTGAACGCTCGGCAAGAATATAGTTAATATCAATATTTGTTGGTGTAGCAGCTACCATTGCCGCGCTATTGTCTTCATTTTTAACCATATTACCATTATTATCCCAACGCCACATACCTGCACGGGCGCGAATAACATTTATCAAATCATAAGCAGTTTTACCTCCCTGCGGTGATGCTCCTTTTACATTAGCCTCTGCTGCTATAAAATATAGTTCGGAGAACTTTGCTATATTGAAAGGACGTGTACTGGCCGCATTAGGCTGCCCTAAACCACTTCCATTATCAGTACGGTAAGTCCCCAGTTTCCATAACCCCGGATAAGTAAGTCTGCTTATACCTTGTGGAGATATTACATAGTCTGCCCTGCCAGGTAAGACACCTGCACCAATATTACTTTTGTATGTAGAGTTTGAATAATCAATTAACTCTGTAGGCTCTTCATTCAAAAAGGTTAATATGGCATCACCAGGATAAACCTCAATGTTATTAGCATTATATAAAAATTCATTAGTTACTCCGCCTTTCTGCCAGTTACCACGATAAACAGTTGTAAAAGTGCCGTCATATCGTGAGTCATTTGTTTTATCTGCAAATGTATTTGTAATAACTTCAATAGTAGGGCACATACGTGTCCAAGGGCGTCCAAGAGGCTGTGAAGCTTCTCGTTGTACCGAGCTTATAAGGGTTTCTTGAGTTTGATCGGCAGCACTTCTAATATTGGTGTAATTCCAGGTCATCATCCATCCTGCAAAATTATCAGGTGCTGTACCATTACTGTAAGTTAGACTTGCTCCATTATAAAATTCACTAGACTCAGTATGATCTGCATATAGGAGTATCTCATTATTACGGTCGTTAGAACCCAAATTAACATCATAATAGGTTTGCTGTAAAGCAAATGGTCCCGGATTATCTATAGCCTCTACAGCAATATCATAAGCCTGCTGATAATACCATTGTGCACTTTGCCCATCAGGGTCTACTCTGGAAGTATCAGGATAGGTTGGAATATTGTTAGGATTCTCAAGCCACCATGCGTAAGTTAAGTATGCTTTTGCCAAATAAAGGCGCGCAACTGTTTTGGTAACTCCGCCAGTAACACGTCCTGCTTCCGGTAAATCATTAATAGCTGTTAACAAATCAGGAAATATTACTTTAGTATATACTTCGGGAACTGTATTGCGAACAGATGTTCTTACCGGATTTGTATTAAACTTTAGCTCTCCGGTACCTAAATCTAACGGAACACCGCCAAATGTTTGTACCAGCATAAAATAATCAAATGCACGAAAGAATCTTGCTTCGGATATAAGTGCCTCTGGTATTGTACCTACTTCAGTGGCATTTTCTATTATACCGTTTGCTGTATTAATATTTGGAAAAGCAGCACCCCACAAAACATCGGCACGACTGGTAACACTAGTTACCTGCCCAACCCCCGAAAGATCCATATCTTTAAAGTTTGCATCAGCACTTTGGGCATAGGTTACTTCATCAGTCCCTGTAAGACAACTATTATAGTAATAAGCCTGTCCGTATATATATCTTAAATGAGCATACATTGATGTTAACCCTCCATAAACCCCTTCTTCTGTCTTAAAATAATCAGGAGTATAAATACTACGTGGCTGTTCCTCTAAAATTTCATCACTACATCCTACAAACATTATAGTTGCAAAAAGTGTAGCTGCTATAGTTTTTATTTTTAAATTTTTCATAATAGTTTTTTTAGAATGTTAGATTTAAACCAAGCATAAAAGTACGTGTGGCAGGTGTATTAGTTCCTACTGTAAGTAACCTGCTTTGATAAGTATCAGTCACAGCTGCGTTTTGATTACCATATGAATTAGGTTCCGGATCAAGACCGGTTTCCTTATGATAAGGAGAGTATAACACAAATGCATTTTGCACCGTAGTATAAAGCCTTAATTTATCTATACCTACCTTTTTAATAAAGTCCTGATTAAAGGTATAGCCAAGTGTAATAGTTCTTATTTTTACATAAGAAGCATCAAAATAACTTAATGTACTTCCATATTTAGGATTATCACCACTAGTTATACCTCCCGGTTTAGGGTATCTGGCATCTGTATTTTCAGGCGTCCAATAATCAACATCAACATTCCCCCTACGACCGTTAAGCATATTTAAATATCCTGTAGAACCGTAAAGTGTACTTATAAGAATACCTCCGCTCTGAAAACCTCCTACAATACCTAAATCAAAATTCTTATAGTTTACATTGGTATTGAAACCTCCCTGAAAATCAGGATTAACATCTAAAACCTGACGATCATCCGGGCCAATAGCCCTTGTTGGTGTACCATCTTCATTATAATCTCCGGTATATTCTACCTTAATCATACCAACATTACCTCCCGGCTCTAATATATCCAGATGGGGGTCTCCTTCCTGCCATAATCCAAGTCTGTTATAATCATAAATAACATTTATCGGTTTACCCACAAACCACCAGTTGGCTTCATCTTCCTGCTGTCCTGATGCTAGTGCTGTTAGCTTATTTTTATTAGAATAAAGGTTGAAACCGGCACTCCATGTTACACCATTTGGATTATCTAATATTAAACCGTTAAGGGAAAGCTCAAAACCTTTGTTTTGCGTCTCGCCTATATTAGCGGTATAACTACCTACTCCGGCTGTTGGCGGTAAATTAACTCCTAATAATACATTATTTGTATTTTGTACATAGTATTCTAAAGTTCCAGATAAACGATTATTAAATAATCCAAAATCAAGACCATAATTCCATGTTTTTGAAAACTCCCATCCCAGATTTGGATTTGGAAGTTCAGATACATAATATCCGGTAACAAAATCACCTCCGAAGTTATACGGACGTGTACTTAGTAATCCTAAAGTTTTATATGGATCAACTGCCTGGTTTGAAGTTTCACCATAACCTACCCTCAATTTTAAAAGACTAATTTCATCCAGTCCATTCATAAAAGATTCATTAGCAATATTCCATCCTGCAGAAACAGCCGGATAAGAATGCCACTGATGCCCCGGAGCAAGTCTTGAAGACGCATCTGACCTAAAAGTTGCGCTTACCATATAACGGTCATCATAAGAATACATTAAACGTCCCATATATGAAACTAACCCACTCTTTTGATAGCTCTGATTTGCCGGATTTATAGTTATTTCCCCTTGTGCCTGCCCCAAATTGAAAAACTGGAAAGCATCTGAAGGTATTTCTCTTGCTGAAATGGAAGAGCTGTTAAAGAAGTTTTCCTGTGCAGAATAAAGAGCAATAGCATTTATTGTATGCTTACCTCCAAAAGTGCGATCATAACTAAGTATATTTTCAACAGCCCAGTTACTATTAAAAGAATTATTAATTGTAGCTGTTGATGGCGTATCTGGATTTGTGCTGAATACTCCCTCTCCTGTATAAGTACCTCCTGTACTCATCCTAATGTTTCCTCCTAAGTTCAATCTATATTTTAATCCATCAACCCCCGGAATTTTCACCTCACCATATACTGTATTATATGAGGCAAAAGCCTTATTTTGATCTAAAAAACTATCACCAAGATTATTCATTATATCCCTAGAATATACCCATTGCTCGTCTAAAGGCATACTTACCGTTCTCTTCCATGAACCGTCTTCATTATAAGGATTTGCCAGTGGTGACATACTTAAAACACCATAAGTGCCTAAAGTACTTCCGTTAGTAATTGAATAATTGTTATTTGTATTAAAACCAACTCTTACATAATTACCTATTTGCTGATCCAGAGAACTAACCAGTGAAAAACGTTCATAATCCTGAAGTGGTATAACTCCTTCATCTTTATAATATGTTGTGCTAAAACTATAGCTGCCCGTAGCAGATCCTCCAGATACATTAAAATGATGATTTTCTACAGTTCCTGTTCTGTAAAACAAATCCTGCCAATCAGTATTGATATCATCAGACTCATCAATCCCATTTGAAAACATTCCGGCATCAGCACGTAATTTTGCATATTTGGCTGCGCCCATCATTGGATAGTCTGAAAAGACATTTCTAACCCCATAATATGAGCTATAGGTAAATTTGGCCTTTTGACCTATTGTTCCTCTATTAGTTGTTATTAAAATTACACCATTAGCACCTCTTGAACCGTAAATAGCAGTAGCAGATGCATCTTTTAATACATCTATACTTTTAATATCATCTGTACTTATATCTGTTAAAGAACCCGGAAATGGTATACCATCTAATACAATTAAAGGGTTATTACTTGCTGTTAAAGAACGGGCACCCCTTATACGTATTTGCATTGATGCACCAGGTTGCGATGAAGTCTGATTGATTTCGACCCCTGCAAGACGACCTTGTAATGCTTGTGTAATATTAGGAGCAGGTACCTCTCTTATGGCATCTCCTTTTATAGACACAACAGATCCTGTTACAGCTTCTTTGCGTTGTGCACCATAACCTACAATCACGACCTCGTTAAGCTCCTGTGCCTCCTCCTGTAATACTACATTTACAGTATTTCCGGTAACAGTAACTTCCTGAGACTGGTAACCTATAAATGAAAACTGTAATACAGCATTTAGGGGTGCCGATATAGTATAGTTACCATCTATATCTGTTGCTACAGAGTTTGTAGTACCCTTAACTGCAACCAGAGCACCCGGTATCCCCATACCATCATCCCCCGAAGTAACTTTACCACTTACATTCATATCCTGAGACCAGCACAAGTGCGTACTAAAGACTAAAGCCAAAACCAATAAAAGGCGATGGGGTTTAATTGATACTTTGTAGAGTTTTTTCATAATAGTTAGTAGTTGGTTATTAATAATATTTGTGTTTGTTTTTTGAGTATTCATTAAATACTCTTTACTAAATCGATTTCGTAAACTAAGCGTAAAACACCCTCTAAATTTTTTATGTAATGATTTAAAAACCTATTTTTTAATTATTTAAACCACCTTATGGTGTTATAGACCAAAAGTAAAATTTTCTTATTTTAAGTTAAAAATCTACTACATAAAAGCTACGAATACGTTTTAGTTAAAAATTCAATAAAAACATTATCTTCAAAAAAATAACACCTAATTTGTGAATATTTTATTTTAAATAGGTTTATGGAATAATAATTAAATTATAACGCTTAAAAAGTATTAAAGAAGTAGATTTAAAAAACATATTCATAATAACCTATATAAAAAATGGAATTATTGATTAAAAAAACTATTCTATTTTTAAATCAATATAATAGGTTAATGGCTTTTCAGGTCTTTCCAGTTCTTCCGGAATAGGCATTTTTGAAAAAGTCTGAAAATAAAGTACACATGAGTTTCTCCAAATCACAGCTTCCTCCTGCTGCTCTTCAAGCAACTGCTTTACTTTAACAAACCTCTCTTCATCAATAAAAGATTTTAATTTATTCCACGAAGACTGCATTTTCCTTACTTTATCTACACCAGTATAATAATGCTGGCACATTTCATCCCACAAAGTGTTACCTGATTTCATTTTATGTTTCCAGTTAACATGATGAAACCATAATAAAAGATTTTCAGGGCATGTTTCAATAGAGTTAAAGGTGTCCCTTACAGCAGGAAAATATTGTGATACCGCATTAGAACCACTTTTAGTCCTATCAAAACCAACACCTATACTATCTGCCCTGTGATAGTACGTAGATTTCCAATTAGGCTGTGCTGCAGTATCAACCCAGGGTCCCGGTCCTCTATGCGTATCATAAGCCATTATATGGTTCAGTCCTAAAGGTGTCATGTAATCTACAGTAGTTTCCCTGGATTGTAACATCATTTTTTTTACAGGCACAATAAATTCTTTATCGTTTGAAAAAGTCATACGTATCCAGTCGTCTGCTATGCTTTCCGACGATGTTTCAGGATTCCAGGCCAGCCTTCCCAAGCTATACCAGTTAGACTGGGCAAAAGGATGCCCGCACCAGTTTCTGCTATTGCCAATATTTGACACCCCTGCCATACCTGTAAGCTTATTAGAGGAATATTTCCCTTCAATTACGTTTGCTACTGTACTTCCTTTTCCTTTAGCATAGGTATCAGAATCCAGCGTTTCTTCATACAAGGT
The DNA here is from genome assembly GCF_036347315.1 of Flavobacterium sp. C4GT6. Taxonomy (NCBI): domain Bacteria; kingdom Pseudomonadati; phylum Bacteroidota; class Flavobacteriia; order Flavobacteriales; family Flavobacteriaceae; genus Flavobacterium; species Flavobacterium sp. C4GT6. Next base: position 42,873 of record NZ_JAZGZU010000008.1, on the reverse strand, counting down.
GGAAAGGAAAACCAAATGATTGGAGAACCCTAAATATTCCTGTGTAATTTGAAACTCCATCATGAGTGAAGTATTAGGCATTGCACCGAATAGTGGTGAAAAAGGTTCTCTTGGCTGAAAATCTATAGGACCATTTTTAATTTGCACAAGTACATTGTCTTTAAACTTACCGTCAAGAGGTTTAAAACTATTATAAGCCTGAAGAACCCTGTCTTCTTCAGGATCACTATTGTACACAAAAGCCCTCCACATTACAACTCCTTTATATGGTTCTAAAGCCTGAGCCAACATATTAGCTCCATCTGCATGTGTACGTCCGTAATCCTGAGGTCCGGGTTGTCCTTCTGAGTTTGCCTTTACCAAAAAACCTCCAAAATCAGGAATAAGCGTATATATTTCTTCAGCTTTAGCTTCCCACCAGTCAATCACTTGTGGATTAAGTGGATCTGCAGTAGGTAAACCTCCCAGTTTTATTGGAGAAGTAAATGAAACAGACAGATATACCTTTAAACCATATGGCCTGAAAACATCTGCGAGAGCCTTTACCTTTTCAAGATAGCTTTTGGTTAAAATCTTAGGATTGGAGTTTACATTATTTAATACTGTAGCATTAATTCCTACAGAAGCATTTGCCCTTGCATAATCAATATATCTTTTATCAACTGTATTAGGTAATTCATCCCATTTCCATAAGGAATTGCCTGCATAACCGCGCTCTATACTACCATCAAGATTATCCCAGTGATTTAAAGCCCTTATATCTAATTTAGGTGTTTCAGTAATAGTTAGTTTGTCGCTTATTTGCTGTGTTTGTATAAGTTTTATAAAATGAAAAACTCCATATAAAATACCAATATCAGTATTAGCAGTAATTAATGTACAGGTTTTGCTGTTAATTTTTACCGTCCTAATTATAAAGCCTTCTTTTCCTAATGCTTCATAATCTTTAGCAGAGATTTGACCATTGAGCACCGACTCATTTTTTGTTGCCAGGACAATGCAGTTATTTGTAATAGAATTCAAAACTTTAGGCTTAGTGTCCAGTAATCCTGAAAAAGCACGTTTAAGCTCATTTTCAGCAGCTTTTAGAGTCTCAGAATTCCCTGTGATATAATAACCGTTAAAAGCTTTGTTATATTTATCAAGTAGTGTTTTATTTTCAATTTTTCTGTAGTTGAGCCAAAGGTCATAACCGTCATTAGCTTTAAGACATAAAGGAAATAAAAGGATTAAAATAAATAAAAATCCTCGTGAGAATTTTGGTGTCATATTTATGTGGTATTGCAATTAAATATAAATGTGAGTTCATTATCTGGTTTCAGGGGGACCTAAGTAGCTTTTTTTCATACCTCCAAAATCCAATATGATTTTTTGTAGTACAATACCCGGATCTACCATCCATATCTTAACTGTATGCTTTCCGGGTTTAAGCTCCTTTAATGTGGCTTCTTTAATAATGATATTGTTTGCTACCCAACCAGCCCATGCCCTCTCTTCTTTCTCTCCGTTTATGCTAAGAATAACAGGTTGGGAGTCATCTACCGAAACAGCATAGCGTAATCCGTTATCCGTATTATGGAAATTAAGTGTTGGCGAAAAGTAGGTTTGTATATTTACTGGACCGTCCTCATAGCTGTAAAAAATATATTCCAAACTAGGTCCGCCCGAATTTGGATCTTGGACAGGAGCCGTTACCGGAAAAGGACTAACTCCTGACGCTGTACGACCTATATCTGGTATAATTTTCCATTCAATACCATTTGTGTTGTTTGCTTTACTGTAGTTTTCTGCATTAATGGAAACATAACCATCCTTTTCATAAAAAACAGTATTAGCATCCATTATAGCCACTTCTTTAGAAGATTTAACAACCTCAGTAAACTCGTTATAGGGCTTAACTTTAGCATCGTTTGAAACATAGGATACCGATGGCATTATATTGTTTTTAGGATCAAACCAAGAGGTATAACCTATATGTGTCTGATCCATAAAATGATTCCATTTACCTGAAGACAGCTCTTTATTATATTGCTTAGAAATAAGGGAATCTTTTATAAAAAGTTCTTTCACTAAATCTGCATAAACATTAGCTTTTGCATTATTTTGAGATGCATACTTTTTATTCAGGGCAACAGCTACATACATTCTATGTAAATTTTCATTGGCTTGTATAGGGTGTAAAACCAACTGATAGTAAGCATCTTTATAATCCTTCGGTAATTGTTTCTCAATTTTTTCTGCTTTTTCCAATAACTGTTTGTATTTGTTAACTACCCTGAAAGCCTCGTCATAATTTTCAATACTATAGGTATTTTCATCAACTAGTTCAGGTTTTCGCCTTGAAGCCAGTTGACCGTATTCTTGCAAAACAACACCTATCTCTTTGGCATATGTATCTCCAAACTGACCTTTAGCCCACTGTGTATAATAATACCTTAAATTATCAGGTGTCCACTTATCAGGATTCCACGCATAATCCAGAAAGAAAGAAATAGGAAACTCCATCGGTTTTATATCGCCAACATTTACAATCCATATCTGCTTCACATTGTATTCCCATGCCAAATGCATTTGTTCCCATACCCTGGCTATATTATTGGTATTTATCCATTTGTAATTTCTTGGTCCTCCCACATAATCAAAATGATAGTATATACCATATCCGCCCTTTCGTTCCTTTTCATTCCTCTCTGGTAATTTTCTTATATTTCCCCAATTATCGTCACACAGCAGTAATGTAACATCATCGGGCACACGCATACCTTTATCATAGTAATCCTGAACCTCCTTATACAGTGCCCAAACCTGAGGTGTTTCTTCTGCAGGCCTTCCCGTTACCTCTTTTATAATATTGCGTTGGTCTCTAACTATTCTCTCTAAAAGCGCTGTGGCAGTACCTTCAGTCATAGGTTCATCACCATCACCACGCATACCAATAGTTACCAAACTTTCATGAGACCCCATATTCTCAATACCCTTTTTCCAAAAATCTTTAAGAACCTCCTCATTTTTTGTATAATCCCATGCTCCGCTGCCATATCTCTTCCATTCCTCCTGAGCTCTTAGCATTGGTTCATGATGGGATGTTCCCATAACAATCCCCCATTTATCGGCCAATATCGGATTAAGCTTATCGTCATCATTAAAAGCCCTGCCCCACATTGCAGGCCACAAATAATTGGCTTTGTTTCTTAGCAATAGTTCAAACACTTTAGTATAAAACTCATGATTAAACTTCCCAAAATTCTCTTCCACCCAGCCACTTAACGCGGGTGCCTCATCATTTATAAAAATACCTCTGTACTTTACTTTAGGAGCATCATTAATATTTACATTGCTTTTTATAAAAATCTGTTCTTTTTTCTTTACCGGTACATCTGCCCACCAATACCAGGGAGAAACTCCCATTTGTTTAGTCAGTTCCAAAGCACCGTAAGCTGCTCCCCGTTTATTGCTACCTGCAATAATCAATGCCCTGTCAACTCCTTTAAAAGGATTATTAACCACCTGAATCATATACCCGTCCCATTTTCCTTTTAGGGAAGAAAAATCTATTCTTTTATTTTTTTCAAGTTCCTTAAAAAAACTGCATTTCTCTACGGTACCTATTATGATGATATTCTTTTCTTTGTTAATCTTTGTAAGCTGTTGTAGTCTTTTCCCTGTTACACGTTCAATATCATCTGTAAAAAGGTTTACTGCTATTGATACAAGTGAATCTTCATTCTTATCATAAAATACAGTTGTAACAGTTTCTGTTGTAACAACCGGAAAATCTATTCCGTTATTACTATCAGTTATAACTTCCTGTGCAACACTATTTAAAGAGACTAAGGTTATTAAAAAGGTTATTATTTGTTTCATTATATTTTAATTAATCCCAGGATATACCGTAAATATTAAACTTTTGTATTTCAATAATACCTTTTAAATTTCTTAATTATCATATTTTTTTGAAATATAAGCGCAAACGTATTCGTAACTTTCATTTTGTTTAGACAAGAGCACTATAATTATGTTATATTTTTGAAATATGCATTTTCTTTCTCTGCATTGAGAAAACAAAAAATTCATATAAACTTCCTCATAGATAATCTTTCAAATTATTTAAAAATGAAATTTAATACGCTTTATATATTCCTGTTCTTTCTGTATGCAAATATTTGCCTTTCGGCATTTGCACAGAATCAGCAATATCCGTTTCAGGACTATAACTTAACTTTTGAGGAAAGAGTAAATGATCTTGTTGGCAGACTGACCCTTGAAGAAAAAGTATCACAAATGCTTAATTCTTCCCCTGCCATCGGGCGTCTTGGCATACCGGCTTACGACTGGTGGAATGAAACACTTCATGGTGTGGCTCGTACTCCCTATAATGTAACGGTATACCCTCAGGCAATAGCTATGGCTGCCACTTTTGACAAAGATGCACTTTTTACAATGGCTGATTTTTCGGCCACAGAAGGACGCGCCATATATAATATTGCGCTAAAAACAGGACAAACCAAAGAGCGCTATTTGGGACTTACCTACTGGACTCCAAATATTAATATATTTAGAGATCCACGCTGGGGACGCGGACAGGAAACCTATGGAGAGGATCCTTTTTTAACAGCACAGCTGGGTGATGCTTTTGTAAGAGGACTACAGGGTGATAATCCTAAATATCTAAAGGCTGCCGCCTGTGCTAAGCATTATGCGGTGCATAGTGGTCCTGAACCCCTTCGGCATACTTTTGATGTTGATGTTAGTCCGTACGAACTATGGGACACCTATTTACCTGCTTTCAAAAAATTGGTTACCGAATCTGATGTGGCGGGAGTTATGTGTGCTTATAATGCATTCAGAACACAACCGTGTTGTGCCAGTAATACCTTAATGATTGATATTTTACGTAACCAATGGGGATTTACAGGATATGTTACCTCTGATTGTTGGGCCATTGATGACTTTTTTAAACATCACAAAACACATCCAAATGCTGAATTAGCATCGGCAGATGCTGTGTTTCACGGTACAGATCTGGAATGTGGAACAGATGTATATCTTTCACTAATCGAAGCGGTAAAAAACGGTGAGATTACCAAAGAGCAAATAGATATTTCCGTAAAAAGATTATTCATGATTCGGTTTCGCTTGGGGATGTTCGACCCGGTATCTATGGTAAAATATGCACAAACACCAACATCTGTATTAGAAAGCCAACCTCATTCAGACCACGCATTAAAAATGGCAAGGGAATCTATAGTGCTGCTTAAAAATGAAAACAAAACACTCCCCTTAAGTAAAAAACTAAAAAAGATAGTGGTTCTAGGTCCAAATGCTGATAACAAAATAGCCATACTGGGTAATTATAACGGAACCCCATCAAGAACAACCACTGTACTGCAAGGCATAAAAGACAAACTTACTAAAGACTGTGAAGTAATTTTTGATAAGGCAGTTAACTTTACAGATAACACCATTCTTGAATATAATAATCTTAATGACCAATATTTTTATGATGGTAAAAATGGGTTTAAGGCAGAATATTATAATAATGTCCTTTTACAAGGGAATCCTATTGTAAAAAGAGAAAAAAGCCCTGATTATAACTGGCAGGAAGGGCAAACTGTTATAAACGACATTAAAGCCTACAATTTTTCTGTTCGCTTTACTACTGATTTTAAACCTCAGGTAAACGGTCCGGTAGTTTTTGAACTGGAAGCTGATGATGGTTATCGCTTTATTGTAAACGGAAAAACTGTTATTGATGCATGGGACAGAAACAGATGGGGAGCAAAAACTTATGAATTAATTGTAAAAAAAGATTCTGTTTACAACTTACAGATAGAGTACTGGCAGGGAAAAGGAAAAGCTAATATAAGATTCAGCACCGGTAAATATACTAATACCAGTTTTGAAAATATTGCTGACCGCTATAAGGATGCCGATGCTTTTATTTTTACAGGAGGTATATCACCTCAACTGGAGGGTGAAGAAATGGAAGTTAACTACACGGGATTTGAAGGCGGTGACCGCACCTCTATCTTACTGCCGAAAATACAGACAGAGCTAATGAAGGCATTACAAAAAACGGGGAAACCTGTAATTTTTGTAATGATGACCGGAAGTGCCATAGCGACTCCCTGGGAATCTGAAAATATACCTGCTATTATAAACTGCTGGTATGGCGGACAGGCTGCCGGCACAGCCGTAGCTGATATCCTTTTTGGAGACTATAATCCTTCCGGTAGATTACCTGTAACTTTTTACAGAGATGATAAGGATCTCCCTGCATTTACAGATTATAGTATGACAAACCGTACCTACAGATATTTTTCCGGAAAACCTCTATACGGTTTTGGGTTTGGGCTAAGCTATTCCTCTTTTGCTTATGAGCAGTTAAATATACCTACAGACATAAATAAAGGAAAAGAAGTTGAAATATCAGTAAAAATAACTAATACAGGAGCTATACAAGGAGATGAAGTTGCCCAATTATACCTGATAAATAAAAACAAAGAAATAAAAACAGCCTTAAAAACCCTTAAAGGATTTGAGAGAATTAACCTAAAGTCGGGAGAATCTAAAACCGTAATCTTTAAGCTTACACCTCAAGATCTTACCTATGTTACCCCTAACGGAGAATTAAAGCCATTATATGGTGAATTAGATATTGCTGTTGGAGGCCATCAACCGGGAGAGACCAATAACAGTACCAGTAACATGGTAACCAAAACGATTTATATAAATTAAAAAATACTGTTTATACACAGTTACAGTAACATAACTTTTAAATAGTTAGAAGTTAGTTAGCGTTCGTTAAAAAGCCTGTAGGATTGAGCTCCCTACAGGCTTTGCTATTTACTAATCAAAACTATTTATTTTGCAGCATTTAGTATTGCTTTTGCTACCTCTTTTTTAAGGGTGTAGTCCCTGTTAAAAGGCAAAGGATAATTGGTTCTCCCTCTAACAGGCCAGTTATTTAACCAGGTATCAGCATCGGAAAGCCCCCAAAAAGTGACCCTGTCAATATGCTTCTCATACTTTACAAATAACTTAAATATGCTTCCATAGCGTTGTGCCAAACGGTTTTCTACTTCTATAGGTAACCCGTCTACATATGGGTTAAGTTCTTCTTTATATATTTCAGAATTAGCCACATCTGCTGTAGCATCTGTATTTGCTTCAGGCAATACAGAAATATCCAGCTCTGTAAAATTTACATTTACCCCGGCTTTTATAAAATCCTGTATTGTAGCCTCAATATCCTGTAAAGAGGCACGATCCAAATTATAATGTCCCTGTTCTCCTACTGCTTTTATTGGTATTCCTTTCTCCTTTAAGCTATTAACTATTTTAATTGCCCCACTTCGTTTTTCTGCCTTATATAAATTATAATCATTGTAATACAGTTCAGCTTCAGGATCTGCCGCATGGGCAAATTCAAAAGCTTTTTCTATATAATCATCCCCTATTATAGTTCTCCATTTAGAATCTCTTAAAGAACCATCTTCATTAAGGGCTTCATTAACAACATCCCATCCTTTTATCTTCCCTTTATATCGGGAAACTACTGTATCTATATGGTCTTTCATTCGCTTAAGTAACTCCTCACGGGTAAGTAAATTTTCTTGTTCATCGGTAAATACCCAATCAGGTGTTTGCGAATGCCAAACTAAGGTATGCCCTATAATGAACATGCCCGACTCCGTTCCTATTTTTACATAACTATCGGCAGGATCAAAATTATAAATTCCCTGTGAAGGATGGATGTTCTCCCATTTAAGATCGTTCTCCGGGCTGATACTATTAAAGTATTGCTTTATAAGAGTAGTTTCCTTTTCATTTTTTTGCAAGGCTTGTCTACGGTTTATTGCTACCCCTATATAGAATTTATCCTTAAAAGCATCTTTAAATGTCTCTCCCATGGTATCATGCTTAACTTCAGCACTATGCTTACAGGAAAACAACAGTATTGAGCACAAACCTACAGCAGTGATTAAACTAATTTTCCTTATGCTTTTACTTATATGCATCATTAATTATCTTTTTATTAAGGGTTAATTAACTCCAAACTACCATCAGGATTATGATTCAGTTCTGTCACCTTTACATTGCGAAGATGAGTTTTACCCGATAGTTGTGTATCATGATAAAAGATGTACCATTTTCCATTAATTTCAACTATTGAATGGTGGGTTGTCCACCCCTTTACAGGGTTCATAAAATGCCCTCCATAAACAAATGGCCCGGTAGGCTTGTCTGATGTTGCATAAGCCAGGTAATGAGTATCTCCTGTAGAATATGTAAAATAATATTTGTTATTGTATTTGTGCATCCATGAACCTTCAAAAAACCTCCTGTCATGATCTGAGGTAAGAAGTGGTTTACCATTACTGTCATTAATAACAACATCCTGTACCGGCCCGTCAAATTGCAGCATGTCGTTAGAAAGTTTAACAACTTTACAACTTAGCGCAGGAACATTTGGGTCTTCTAAATCGGTTTTTGAACCATTTGCATCAAACTTGCCTGAAGCCCATTGCTGCAACTGGCCTCCCCAAATGCCTCCAAAATACATATAAGATGTTCCGTCGTCATCGGTAAACACAGCAGGATCTATACTAAAGCTTCCTTTTATTGGCTCTTTTTCGGGTGTAAAAGGACCTTGTGGAGATTTACTGGTAGCCACTCCAATTCTAAATACATCATCTTTATCCTTTACAGGAAAATACAGGTAATATGTTCCGTTTTTATATGCTGCATCCGGAGCCCATAATTGTCGCCCGGCCCAGGGAATATCTTTAATATCGAGTGCAATACCATGATCAGTAACCTTTCCGCCTATACTATCCATCGATAAAACATGATAATCTCTCATATCAAAATGGTCGCCATTATCATTTTCAGGAATACCGGCATCAATATCATGAGAAGGATAAATATATATTCTGCCATCAAACACGTGTGCTGAGGGATCTGCGGTATAAATATGAGAAACCAAAGGCTGAGTTAAAAATTCTTTTTCTGTTATCTCTTTTGTTTCCTCTACGCTAGCTTCTTTCTCCTTTTCCTCTTTACAGGAAGTAAATGTTACTAGTGAAGCTGCCGATATAATTGCTATATACGATGTTAGTGTATATTTTTTTCTGTTCATTATAGATTTTAGTTTTAGTTGGTAAAAGAAACCACTTTAAATAAAAATATTTAAAGTGGTTTAAAAGTTTAATATGCATTTGCTATTATCTGCTCAAATAATTCCTGCCTGCCACTTCTTGGTTTAGGATTCCCATTTTCACGCGCTATGTCACTAAGATTTTGAAGCTTAAGCTTGCCATTTTCAAATGCCGCACCGTTACCACTGTCAAATGACATATATCGTTTGGCTTTTAATTCGCTATAGTTAGTATTGTTAAGTATATGGTCTGCACAAATAAGCCCTCTTGCAAAAACATCCATACCACTTATATGAGCGATAAACTTATCTTCATAATCTATTGAGTTACGGCGAACTTTTGCGTCAAAATTTATCCCTCCGCCTTTTACTCCTCCGTTTTGTAAAAACACCAGCATAGCTTGTGTTATCTCATAAACATCTATAGGAAACTGGTCGGTATCCCAGCCGTTTTGATAATCTCCCCTATTGGCATCTATACTTCCAAGCATACCCGCATTAGCAGCAACCTGAAGCTCGTGTTCAAAGGTATGCCCTGCCAGTGTAGCATGGTTTACCTCTATATTTAATTTAAAGTCGTCTTGTAAACCAAATTTGTTAAGAAATCCTATACATGTGGCCGCATCAAAATCATACTGATGTTTCATAGGTTCCATAGGTTTAGGCTCAATAAAGAAAGAACCTTTAAAACCTTCATTACGTGCATAATCTCTACACATGGCAAGAAACATTGCCAAATGTTCCTGCTCACGTTTCATGTCGGTATTTAAAAGGCTCATATAACCTTCACGACCACCCCAAAACACATATCCTTCACCATTTAAGGCTATGGTTGCATCTATAGCTATTTTAGCCTGCCCTCCGGCATGAGCTACCACATCAAAATCGGGGTTGGTTGAGGCTCCGTTCATATATCGCGGATTACTAAATAGGTTACTTGTTCCCCAAAGCAGTTTTATTCCTGTTTCCTTTTGTTTTTCCTTTGCATAAGCTACCATTGTCTGTACCCGCTTTTCAAACTCTACAAGTGTTGGAGCTTCGTCTACAAGATCTACATCATGAAAACAATAATAAGGAAGACCAAGTTTTTCCATGAACTCAAAACCTGCATCCATTTTGTCTTTTGCCCGGGCTATGGCATCTTCCTTTGAATTCCATGAATTTTTTATTGTACCGGGACCAAAGGGATCATCACCCGTATTACACAGTGTGTGCCAGTAGGCCATTGCAAATTTAAAATGTTCTTTAAGTGATTTTCCGGCAACTATTCGGTTTTCGTCATACCATTTAAAAGCAAGCGGATTATCGCTATCCCTTCCTTCAAACTGTATCTTATCTACAGTTTTAAAATAAACCTGTTTTGTAGTGTTCATATTTTTAGTGGATTGTAATATTCTTGAAAATAAGTACTTATTCTCAAAAGTAAGTGTACTATTCCTAAAGCCTTAAAAGTAAGAATGAAAATTTACGAAAACGTTTTCTGTATCTTTTATTGATATTGCAAGACAAACTGATTAAAAAAAATAACTTTACAAATAATGCTTTTTTATCTTATTCGTTTAACTCCAAATTCATAAACATTTAAAATTTAAACCAACTAAACTATGAAAAAAGCCCTGCTTTTATTTTTCACTCTTATACTTTCAATTACCGCTAAAGCACAAATAAAACTTCCTGAGATAGTAAGCAATGGTATGGTATTACAAAGAGAAGAACCTATAAATATTTGGGGTTGGGCAGCTCCTAACGAAAAAGTAACCGTTAGGTTTAACAATAAGAAATACAAAACCATTACTGCAAAAAACGGTGTATGGAAAGTTACCCTTTCTCCTATTAAGGCTGGAGGTCCGTATAATATGGAAATTGAAGGCAGTAATAAAATTATACTTAATGATATTCTTGTTGGTGATGTGTGGCTTTGTTCAGGTCAGTCTAATATGGTACATCAAATGCGTTTACATAATGTGCTCTATGCCGATGAAATAGCAAATGCATCTTACAATGAAATAAGGCAGTTTTTTGTTCCTAATACAGTAAATCTTTCAGGTCCTCAAACAAAACTTCCCGAAAGCTCATGGAAAAAAGCTATAAATCCTGACGTTAATGAGTTTTCGGCTGTTGCCTATTTTTTTGCTAAAGAATTATATAAAAAATATAAGGTTCCTATTGGAATTATCAATTCCAGCTGGGGCGGCACGCCTATTGAGGCATGGGTTAGTGAAAAAGGGTTTAAGGAATTCCCTAATGTGCTTGAAACTATTAACAGAAACAAAGATACTTTATACATAAACAGCCAAAATACATTGCCGCAAGCTGAAATCCCTTTACCTAAAGATAAGGGTTTAGAAGAAAAATGGTTTGATACAGTTTATAAACCTAAAGGATGGAGAAATATAGCCATACCCGGCTATTGGGAAGACCAGGGAATAAAAGGCTTAGACGGTACAGTATGGTACAGGCGGGAAATTGACATTCCTGAAGCTATGACAAAGAAAGAAGCCATGGTTTTTTTAGGGCGCATAGTAGATGCCGATGTATTATATATTAATGGTAAGCGAATTGGAAACACAACATATATGTATCCACAGCGTCGCTATCCTGTTGCAAATGATGTATTAAAGCCCGGTAAAAACCTTTTTGTCGTGCAGGTTACCAATAATTTTGGGAAAGGTGGTTTTGTACCCGACAAGCCCTATTATATTGTTGCAGGAAAAGATACGATTGATCTTACCGGATACTGGCAATACAAAGTAGGAAGGGTAAATATGCCTTTTAATAATGGCTATAATAAAATAACACTGCACTATCAGCCTACTGCTCTTTATAATGCTATGATTTCCCCTTTAATAAATTATAACATTAAAGGTTTTGTATGGTATCAGGGAGAAAGCAATACCGGAAATGCCAGTGAGTATTCAAAGTTGCAGGCTGCACTTATAGACGACTGGCGTAATAAATGGAATAAACAGCTTCCTTTTTTATATGTACAGCTTCCGGGGTTTATGGACTATAACTACGTCCCTTCCGAAAGCCAATGGGCATTGTTTAGGGAAGAACAGGCTAAATCTTTATCAATACCAAAAACTGCAATGGCAGTAGCAATAGATTTAGGCGAATGGAACGACATTCATCCTGACAGAAAAAAAGAAGTAGGTGAACGGCTAGCTTTAGCAGCAGAAAAAACGGCATATAATGAACCTATAATAAGCTCTGGTCCTTCTTACAAATCATTACAAATTAAGGGAAATAAAATAATAGTAAGCTTTAATAATACAGGGAATGGGCTTTCCACAACTGATGGTGAGGCTCCATCTGAATTTGCCATTGCGGGAGCAGACAAAAATTTTGTCTGGGCAAAAGCAAAAATTGAAGGAAATACAGTGATTTTATGGAATGAAAGCATTGAAAAACCATTGTACATAAGATATGCCTGGGCAGACAATCCTGTAAATCCTAATTTGATAAATAAGGAAAATTTACCGGCTGTACCTTTTCGAACTGATGAATAGTTTTATAAATATTTAAAAAATCTAATATTATTATTTTGATGAAAAAAATAGCAATAACAACTCTATTAATTATTTTATCATTTAATCAGTGTTCAGCTCAAAAGCGTAAGGCAAATAATAAAGAAGAGCCAGTCTTTTCAGAATTCACCTATCATGGAAAGGACGACATTTATGATAAAAATCCTTTAAAGGCCGATGAATTTTATACTCCCATACTACAGGGCTGCTATCCTGATCCAAGTATTACCCGCAAAGGGAATGATTACTATCTGGTAAATTCTTCGTTTGCCATGTTTCCGGGAGTGCCGATTTTTCATTCTACCGATTTAGTAAACTGGAAACAGATAGGACATGTACTGGACAGGGAATCACAGCTTAAAGTAGAAGATTCACGAATATCGGGTGGTGTCTATGCTCCCGACATTAAGTACAACCCCTATAATGATACTTTTTATATGATAACTACAGAGATTGCAGGGGGAATGGGGAATATAGTGGTAAAAACAAAAGATCCTTCTAAAAGCTGGAGTGATCCGTTTAAACTTAACTTTGAAGGAATAGATCCGTCATTATTTTTTGATGATAATGGTAAAGCTTATCTGGTACACAATGACGCCCCTGATAAGGGAACAGAGCTATATCAGGGACACAGGGTAATAAAAATATGGGAATATGATTTGCAGAAAGATCAGGTTGTGCCTAATTCAGATAAGATTATTGTTAACGGCGGGACAGACATCACTCAAAAACCTATTTGGATTGAAGGACCTCATATCTATAAAAAGAACAACAAATATTACCTAATGTGTGCTGAGGGCGGGACAGGCGACTGGCATAGTGAGGTAATTTTTGTAAGTGATAATCCTACCGGTCCTTATATTCCTGCAAAAAACAACCCTATACTTACCCAACGTTATTTTGCAAAAGACAGGACAAACAAAGTAGACTGGGCAGGGCATGCAGATCTTGTGGAAACTCCTGACGGAAATTATTATGGGGTATTTCTTGCTGTTCGCCCTAACGAAAAACAACATGTAAATACAGGTCGTGAAACATTTATTCTCCCGGTAGACTGGAGCGGAGAGTTCCCTGTATTTGAGAATGGTCTCGTTCCTTTAAAACCTTTATTAAAATTACCTAATGGTGTTGAGAATAAAACCGGAAAAGCAGGATACTTGCCTAACGGAAATTTTAATTTTACTGATAATTTTACCTCTAATGAGTTAGATTATCGCTGGATTGGTATAAGAGGACCAAGAGAAAAGTTTATAATAACAGGAAAAAATGGTTTAACTATCACTCCTTTTAAAACAAATATTAAAGCAACTGCTCCTACCTCTACCCTGTTTTACAGACAACAGCATGCCTCTTTTAAAGCAACAGTAAAACTATCATACAAACCCAAATCAGAAAAAGACCTCGCCGGTATTACTTGTTTTCAGAATGAAAAGTTTAATTATGTATTTGGGGTTACAAAAAAAGGACAGGATTATTACCTTGTACTTGAGAGAACAGAAAATGGAAAATCGACAATTATTGCCAGTCAAAAAACAGATATAAACAATCAGTTATATCTGCAGGTAACTGCAAAAGGAGATGACTATAGCTTTAATTACTCTTTTAGCGGCAATGCATTTAATAACTTTGGAGGAGTCATGTCTGGTGATATTCTTTCAACTGATATTGCAGGAGGATTTACAGGAAACCTTATTGGTTTATATGCTACGGGTTCAAACGATATTTTACCTTAAATTATATTCAAATAAATAAGAACATTAAGTATCCAAAAATTAAAAATTATCTTATATAAAGCAGGCTAATTTCTTTAATCATGCATAAAATGTTTTGAAATTTGTCCTGTAAGGTTCACTCTACGGGATAATCGCTACCTCATATATATTTATTAAGACATTATAAAGTTATCTTAAGTTCTAAAGATTCTCATGCTCAAAACCCTGCCAATATTGTCTAATCTTTTATAAAAAAGTTCGACATTAATCCTGTCGACTCCACAAAAGCCTTTTGCTATTGGTAAAAGGCTTTTTTTTATGGCAGAAATGAATGAGAAGAGGATTATATAGATAATCTGGTTTTAGAAATCAGGAACAACCGCAAAGAAATTATTTAATTTAAAGACCTCCAACAGTAATCACTATAAAAATAAAACTTTTATTATCAGCAGAAATAATAACCATTATTGTGTATATTTATCTTGATATAACAAGTTGTGCATAATGCAAAAAAACTATGAGTGAAGAAAAATTTCATTTTGAAATACCGAAAGAGAATATACGAAATGTAAAGTATGACAAGCACGGTTTTGCACCTTCAGTCCAGCGTATTAGCCATACTCAACACGGACAAAAACTAAAAGTTCAAACTCAAGATTTTATTAGTAATGAATTTAAGAAAAAGGATATAGAATACACAAGCGATTTATATCTTCAAATTGAAACACCTGAAAAAATAACTATCAAAAGTCAAAAACAAAAAATTGAAAATTTAGGCTTTGAATTATTATCATTCTCAACTAAAAATGAATCAATAGGAACTGCAAAAATTGAAAAAGAAAAATTAAATGTATTTGAAAAAAGGTTAGAAAACTACATATCAAGTCCAGAAAATACAGGAAAAACTTATTTTGCACCTATAGAAAGTATTTCAAGTATTCCACCTGAAAACAAAATAGATGATACAATTGACTACGAATCAGATGAAAGTATCGAAATTGTTATTAATCTCTTTAATGCAATAACATCAAAAGAATTACTTGCCATCACAAATTCAATTGAAGCAGAACTTAGGCAATTTTCAGATGATGTAAATAAAAGAAATTTCAAAAATGGTGTAGCCTCATTGCATTGCACAATACAAGCAAAATATTTACCACAACTTGCAACTGACTTTTCTACTATAAAAGAAATAAAAACAAGTCAAACATTCGTTGTACCTCAATCTGTACCTTCTGATGCAATTCCTAATCCACTAGTTATAAATCCTGTTAAGTCAGATTCTCTAGTTTGCATAGTTGACTCGGGTATTAATAAAAATGGTATAATGGATAATCTAATTAAAGACCAACTAATCTACATTAATTCAACTTCAATAGATTGTGATTATAACCATGGAACTTTTGTTGCTAGTAGATGTGTTTTTGGTGATGAAATTGACAATTGCCTAGGCACTCATAGCTTAACACCTTATTGTAATTTAATTGATTTATCTGTGTTTGGGGTAAATAATGAAGGGCATGTTGTTGGGCCAAGTGAGTTTTTATTAAGAACTGCGATTGAAGACACAGTAGATAAATATGCAGGAATAGTTCAAGTATATAATTTATCTCTAGGCACTGACACACCAATTAAAGATTCGGCGTTTTCAGATTTAGCGAAATTATTAGATTTTTTATCCAAAGAATATAAAGTCTTGTTTGTATTGGCTGCTGGTAATATACGTAATTTATTAGGAACTTTTCCAACTGATCATTATGGAAGTCCACTTTCAAGAATTGGTTGTCCTGCAGAATCATTATTAGGGTTAACCGTTGGTTCAATCGCAAAACATACTAATGGAACTGCATTGTCTGACGTGAATTTTGTATCTCCTTTTTCACGAAAAGGTCCTGGAGCAGATAATGGAATTAAGCCTGAGTTAGTAGCCCACGGAGGCAACCTAATTAATCCTTATTCTAGCTCACCTCGAATATCAACTTATGGTATTTCAAAAGATGGTAAAAATTTATCTGTGGATAATGGCACAAGCCATTCTGCCCCCATAATTTCGCAATATGCTCAAAGACTTTTTGATGCATACCCACAAAGTGATCCGAACTTAGTCAAAGGACTTTTGTGTCACTTTACTGAACCAAGAAGCAATCATGATGAAATAAGCGAATCTGGTTTAAATTATGTCGGTTTTGGTGAGCCAAATATAGAAAGGGCATTAAAAGCAGGTGATTTCAACGCAGCTTACATCTATGAAGGCCAATTAGACCAAGAAAATTATCAGTTTATAGGCTTTCATATTCCATCTACTTTGAGAGCAAATGAAGAAGACACTAAATTACGTGTAAAAATAACAGTTACTTATGACCCTCCAGTTAATCCGGACAACGATAAAGAATATTCAGAAGCAAGAATAACTGCAACTCTAATAAAAAATACGGATGGCGGTATGAAAGATATAACAATATCAACAGAAGATAAATACAACTTACCTTGGAATCCAATAATTCAATTTGAGAAAAGCTTTATTAGGTCTTATTCAGCAGGATATTGGGAATTAAAACTTAGACTATACACTCGTGGTAAAGTAAAAGATGATTATTTACAAGATTATTCTGTTGTTATAGAAATTATAGACGATAATAAAAAGACTGATGTTTACGCTGATGTTGAAAATGAATTTGCCGATCTTTATAAAAAGATTAAGGTTACAATTGCAGCATAAGCACTATGCACAACAACTTATATAAAAATAGTGGTTTAATAGCTTAATCGATAGAAAATTAATAAACTAAAGATCATTGTAAAACCTACAAAGTGGGGACTAAAATCCTCAACTGATCATTCACTTACAGTTACAAATCATTTTATAAAAAACACTATATTCTTTAATAAAGCAACAAATACTGGATAAGACTTAATTAATCAACAACAGAATATTATCATAAAACATAAATTATTATAATAAAAGCCTTGCCAATACCGTCAAATCTTCTATAAAAGTATTCGAAAATTTTCCGGGCAAGTCAACAAAAGCCTTTTGCTAATTGCAAAAGGCTTTTTTTATTGTATTAAATACAGAAAAAGCCAAAACTGTGTGAATTTTAAAAATGCTCTAATAAAAAACTCCGTTTTCATATAAGAAAACGGAGTTCAATTACAGCTTAAAGGGACTCTTACCTTATCATACAACGTGTTTGGTAAATCTTACCATCCACAGTTGCCACATTCATCATGTAAATCCCTTCGGGAAGATTAATGTTAGCTAAAAGCAGTTGTTTTCCGGAAGTGTGTTTTTTATACCCACTGCTTACTATAGTTCTTCCTAATATGTCTGTAAATGTTACTTGTTTCACCTCAGTATCTTCCGGCAATACTACAGTGGTGGATCCTTTAAAAGGATTGGGATAATTAAATATATTTGTGTGTAGTGTTTCAAATTCGGGAACCGAAAGAGTCTGAGCTCCAAAACTCATGTTACTTACGGTTATGTCAAAATCCTCAGTAGCCGTGTACCCGCTTATTACAGAGAATACAATACTCCTTACCCTCTCTCCGTTTAACGACTCTCCCTGTAAATTTTGAAAAGCCGATAAAGGGATGCTGATTCCGGTATCCTGACCATGAGCAGGTAACTGATAGGTCAACCTGTTTTCCCAATTAGTTAGGTTTTCTGTAACTAAAACTACCTCAACAGTATGAGAGTTTTGCAGGGTAAAATTAAGGGCTTCATAATCATTTACATCAAGTGTAAGCTCTCCTGCCAATATATTCCTGAAAAGATTTATCGTACCGCTGGTCTGCCCGGTTAAGGAAGCATTTCTTTCTATATTATAGCCTTCCTGCACATCTTGTTCATAAGGTTGTACAGTAAAGGAAGTAATACTTGTAACCTGCACATCATAATCAATTCCCCATGGACCATCTGCCAGATACAGCGCATCTGTTCTAACCGATTCGGGTGTGTTAACCGAAAAACCAACATCAAATAAGCTTCCTGTTTGTATTACAAGACTTTGATTATAATCTCCTGTAAGTATACTTCCTTCAGTAATATTTTCTACCTCTGCCTGTTCTGTTAGTCTTTTATTACCTTCAAAATTCAGGTTTGACGATGCTGTTTTGTTTATTATTTCAAGATTAAGACTACCATCCTTATAAAAACCATTTTTAACAAACACCTGTGGTATTCTGTTTTCAACCTCAATATCGGTTACTGTAGTATCTTCTGCCAATTGGGTTAAAATATAATTAGTAATACTGCTTACCTGTCCCATATTACTACCCCATACCTGAAAATTAAGATAATCTCCTGCCGGATACTGACCTATATTCCAGTAACTGTGTAAATAGCTTATAGTTTCGGTTTGCTGTATTGAGAAAGTAAGGGCATATTCGGTTATACCGTTAGCTCTTTTTATTTTAGACATAATCAGTTCGTGTCCCTGAATTTTAATAGTGCGGACATCCTCCAGAGACGAACCGTTAAGCCTGTCGCATATTGCCTTTGAATGGTCGTAAACACCACCTGTAGTTTGTGTTGCCAGTGCAGCAGCTACCCTTTCTGCTCCCGAATAATAATCTACCGAGAATACCTGCTCGGCATTAGTGATTTGGGTTAAATCTTCAGGGCTTGAAACATAAGGTGTTTCTGTTCCAAACATTCCAGTTGTTGGCAACAGTGCAGCGAAATTTACTGTTTGACCGTTTTTTAAAATACTGTTAGATGATACATACGGGTTTTGTAATTGTTTCTTATTAAGGAAACTATTGTTTTTAGCCCTTATAAAGTTCCTGTTAGCAATAAGTCCGGCTAGGCTACCGTTACTCTCCAGTCCGCCATCATTGGCAGAAGAAACGTCGTTAGCACTATCCACATCGGCTACATTTACCAGTTTCATAGCCGTGTAAGGATTTGAGGTTACATAAAAAACCACATCATTAAAATCGTTATCACAGCTTTGGTAATCCCTCCTTATATCTTCAAAACTTAAAAGCACCCTTTCATTATCAGGGTCAGAAAGCAATACATTATGATGACGTAATTCGGGATCTGCTTCAGGGTTAAAATCAGGATTAGAAAACAACTGCCATGCACCTCCGGTTACGGCACTTCCGTTCCATCCGTTGGCAAGCAGTACCCAGCCTATACCTGTACCCGCAGGGAAGCTTCCTATTTTAACCTTATTCCCGGCAGATAATCCGCCGCCATATCCCCCTTCGGAAGCATTAGGAAAAATAATGGTAATGTCTTCAGGCTGAGGTGCCGATATATACGGATTGTTTACATCATAAGTATAAAAGCCCAGTACGTTTTTATAACCGGCGCCTTCCTTTACAAAAGTTACCCACACATCGGCAGCTTCCAGCAGCTCAATATCAGTATCATATCCTGCCGATATATATTGCGGGTTGTATATGGGTACCGGATAGCTTTCCGGTAGTGAATTGTTCACTAAATCGTGTGTTGCCTGTGTTACCACATCACCCGGCGATTCCAGGTACAAGGGAACTCCTAACGAGTTATACTCTCCTAAAAACTGGTAGTTTTGCCCAAAAGCAAAAGAACAGCACATCATTATAGATAATAGTAGTAATCTTTTCATAATCATATACTTTTGAGTTTGTTTGTTATAACAAATTTATATAGCTAAAGTTCTGACAGTATGATTATTCGATTACACATAAGCTGTTAAAGACGAAAGGCTTTTATCTTTCGTTTAATGGACTTATTTAGTTTCAATCCTGATAAACAATGGTTTAGAAGTAAGGTGCCATTTTAAACGGAAACCAAGCTCTGTATAAGTAAAACCGGCGGCTGTGGTAGAAGCAATATTACTGTGCAGTCCATACAGGTTTATAAGCAAACGGTGAGAGAACTTATAGCCTATTTTTCCCTGTAGCCTGTAGGTAGCCTGTTTCTGATCGCTTTCTATAAACTGATACCCCACAGCCGCGTTAAGGTTATAAAACAGGCTTTTGGGTTCGGCAACCTGTTCATCCTTTAGGAAATCTACAAAAACCTCCCCTACGTTAAATCGTTTTGGACTAAAGTATACCTCCGGTCTGCGTTCCTGAAAACTAATATACTGGTAATTTATACCAGCCTTTAAAACAGGTGCATACATAAAGTTATAGTACAGCGAAGTGAATAAAAGGTTACGGTCGTTACCATCACTTTGAGAGGTATAGTAATACTGTGTAAACCACCCCAGGTTAAAGTTTGTACCTACGTTGTAGTTTATATACATATTATCGGCAGTGATTTCACTATCAATCAGGTCGGCATTAAAGTTTTGTATATCGCGTTTATATCCTATTTCGGCATCGTGCATTTTAAAAGGCTTTACTTTAAAAAACACATCGGCAAGAAACTGACTGTAGCTGTTATTAAACGAACTCGCATTACTGCTACCCAAAGCAAGGTTAAAGCTCAGTTTTGGCAGTGCCTGAAACTGCATTCCTATTTTAAAATCGTTAGTTTCGGCCTCAACATTCGTATTATCGTTTTTTGTTTTCCTGTACTGATAAAAGCCGTTAAATGTAATTTTTGTGCTTACAGGGACTGACAATGAAGTATTAGTATAATAAGCCCTGTTCTTACCATTATCAAAAGAATATCCCAATTTTTCTTCCACAAAAGGAGAGTAAGTTGTATTGAGCTTTTGAAGGAAAGCTTCGGCATCTTTTTGATTCTTAAATATACTCAGGGTTTTATTAGCTGCCGAATAAGCCTCTACAGGTTTACCATCGGCAAAATAAGCATTAGCTATACCAAGGTTACCATCAAACGAAAGTGAATCCTGTGTCAGTATGGTCTCATAATCAGTAATACTTTGCCTGTAATCGCTTTTATACATGCCTAAAGTGGCTGAAGCAGCCAGTACATAACCTTCATTGGGTTTTATAGCTCTTTCCTTTTCAATGGCTGCTTTTGCCTCTTTAAATTTACGGTTCCATATAAGCGCCTGTATGTGCCTTTCTTTAGCTAGTTTTACGACCATCTCATCATTACTATTTTCAGCTTTTTCTAAAGCCTTATAGGCCCATACCAGCGCTTTTTTATCTTTACCGTTAATATGATCTGCCAGAGAATACCCTGCCATAGCCACAACACTGTAGTTTGCATTTACGGCTATTTTAGAATAGGCATCTTTGGCCTCATCTGTTTGTTTTGTAATCAAATATATGTTTGCTTTATTTAGCAGTGTATCCTTATCATTTGGAAAATCTTTCAGGTTATCATCCAGCATAAGCTGCGCTTCCTCATATTTTTTTTCCTGAACCAACATAGCCGAATACCCCAAACGTATGTACTTTCTGGAAACCATAGCATTTGCATTGCCGGGAGAAACATCAAGAGCCTTATTTACATAGCTTAATGCTTCAGGATATTCTTTAAGATTGGATAGTGTATTGGCATACCCTAAAAGTGCCGGAAAGCTTTCCGGCTGTTTTTCTATAAGTCCGGAATAAAAAACTTTGGCTTCACTGTACTTTTTATTCCATAGCAGTGATTCGGCATAATTCAGTTCTATTTCGAAGTCTCCCGGATACTTCTCCAGCATTGCGGTAAAAATAGTATTGGCTTTACCGGGATTACCATTTAAGCCCACAGCCCTACCATAACAAAGGTTGGCTGTTTTATTATCAGGATAATCCTTCAATACCTTTTCAAAAAAGATTTCGGCCTGTGCAAACCTGCCGGTTTCAAGATGAGTAAAGCCTTCCTGCATATTTTGTGACCATGCAGTTAAACAAAACAGGTATGATAATACATAAGTAAAGTGTTTAAAATACTTCATAATACTGTTTTTTATTTGGTTTGATAACTGCAAGTTAATTACTAATGTTAAAAAAATAATCCACAGTAACTTACCACTCATCGGGTCTAAAAAGCATTTTACAGAAAGGTAAGTAATTATAACTGCTTATACTGCGTCTTCTCTCCTTAATTTTTGATAAAAATTTATGTAAATAACTGATATACAAACCAAATATCAGCTTATTTATATAGCCTCAATGATTAGTATAGTGATTTTCAGCTACGCTTATTCTTTTATCATTACTCAGGTTACATTCATCTAAAGTAATCTTCCGCTAAACGAAAACAGGCCATAATACCTTCTACACAGCAGTAACTTTAAACTAATAATCTTAAATACAAACACTTATGAAAGTAGCAGTTGTAACTTCGTTCCCTCCAAGTAAAGTAACTTTAAATGAGTACGGGTATCATTTAGTAAAGAATTTTGTAAATAAGAATGATATTACCGAACTACTATTACTAACCGATAAAACAAAAGCTCCAAAACAGCTTGATTTTGAAAACAGCGATAAAGTAAAAGTGAATGAATGCTGGTCATTTAACAGTTACCTTAGTTTTTTCACTATACTGAAAACAATTTTAAAGGAAAGACCCGATGCAGTACTATTCAATCTTCAGTTCTTAAAGTTTGGAAGCAAAAAAATACCCGCAGCAATGGGACTTATGCTTCCTATGTTGTTAAGGCTTATAGGTATCTCAACCATTGTACTGCTACATAATATAATGGAAGAAGTAGATTTAACCAAAGCCGGTTTCTCTAAAGGCGGACTACAGAAAAAAATATACTCCTTTATAGGTACAAACCTCACAAAATGTCTGCTGAAATCTGACAGGGTAGCTGTTACCATTCAAAAGTATGTAGAAACATTAAATGAAAAGTATAAGGCTGCTAATGTTACGCTTATCCCTCACGGTTCGTTTGAAATGGTTAAGTCCCCTAATTTCGATCCGCAGCCGGGGCCTAAAAAAATAATGGCTTTTGGTAAGTTTGGTACTTATAAAAAAGTTGAAATAATGATAGAAGCCGCCCAACAACTTCGTGAAAGGATAAATGAAGAAATTGAAGTTGTTATTGCAGGAACCGATAGCCCTAACACACCAGGGTATCTTGACTCTGTACAAAAAAAATACAGTCATGTAAAAGGTGTAACCTTTACAGGATATGTTGAAGAAAATGATGTAGAGCGTATTTTTACAGAAAGTACAGTTGTAGTATTCCCTTATACTGCTACAACCGGTAGTAGCGGTGTATTACACCAGGCCGGAAGTTATGGTAAAGCTGTTGTAATGCCTGATTTAGGAGACCTTGCTTTACTGGTGGAAGACGAAGGTTATAAAGGCGAGTTTTTTAACCCTACGAGTTCTTCTTCCCTATCTCTTGCCATTGAAAACATTTTAGTGAACGACAGCTATCGTAAAGAACTGGCTGTAGCCAACTATAAAGCTGCAAAAGCACTTTCGATGGAAAGAATTACCGAAATGTATTTAGAAGAATTCAGAAACATTGAAGAAGTTAAATTTGGTAAATCACTTATTAGTAATATATAAAAATGATGGTTTGGGTTTACCGTGTTCATCTAAAAACCCAAACTTTTTCTGTTTGTTTTTAATCCAGGGCCATTTGCCGGCTACATTATTTGGAACAGAAGGAAAATCATAAAGTGTCCATGATAAGAATGCAAGTTGTTTTTCCTTAAAAACGGCTTGCATTTTTTTATGATACTCAGCCTGACCGTTCTCCCCTTTTCCAAACCAACTCCAAAAACCCCTGTAAGACGAAACGCCAAACTCCTGTAATACTACAGGTTTATCTATTTGTGTTTTTAATACATTATACTTATCCAAAAAATGATTTGGGTTAAGGTAATAGTGATAAGATACAAAATCGACCTTATCCTGTAATAAAACCGCATCATGAGGGTTAGACCAGCCTATGGTAACCAAATGGTTAGTATCCCATTTTTTAATTAAAGGCAATAGCGTTTGCAGCCATCCTGTAACGTTATCCCTATCTCTGTTCTTAAAATCCAGGTCAGGTTCATTTTTAAGATCCCAGGCTAATATAGCATTATGGTTTTTAAAGGTTTCCACAATCTTTTCGGCGTGCCTGTGGGTTAAAGTCCAGTTTTGCGGAGTATAATCACTATAAAAATCAAACAGGGTTACTATAACAGCTAAGTTCTTTTCTTCAGCTAAATCTAATACCTGCTCCAGTTTATCCAAACGATCTTCCTGAACATCGGCCTTGCCAAAATCCTCATACGGCACAAAAATCCTTACCGTGTTGAGTTTTGCATTGGCTATTATATCAAAATCGGCACTTATGGTATCTGTAGAGAATTTATCTCCATACATATCCCACGCAGAGTTTTTAGGATAATAATTGATTCCTTTTATAAGATAGGCTTTACCATCCTTCATTATACTGTCTCCCTTTACCTCAAAATACTTATGGGGTTTAATACTATCCTGTACTATAGCTTCTGGTGACATTCTTTTAATGTGGCGTATTCTCCAAAAACCATCTTCTAAAAGCATCATTACCTTATAACTGGCAGTATCGGTAACCGTATTAATAAGCTTTTTATCCTGATATATTTTTTGGTATTCTACAATATTCCTGTCGGTAAACACCACTAGCTGACCATCGGCACTGTAAAAATCAATAGCCGGGTTATGCTCTATGGTTGTGCCTTCTATGCTTATTTTATTTTCTTTATTATAGTCTACCAACTTAAACAGGTTTACCCTTGCACTATCGGTATAAAAATCGGCAATACCTTCTGTAGTATTGGCTTTGAGGGCGTTGTTCTTTACATACCACGAAAACAGATAATCTTTCTCTATCTCCTTTAATGCCTGTTTTTCCATTTTACGCCCCGGGTTATCAAAGCTGCTCCAGTTTACCTTAGGCAGATAGGTTGTAATGGTTTCCTTTTCCAAATGCAACATATCACTACGCTCAGCACCCGAATTAAGGTATCCCAACACCTTACTGAGCCCAAACAACAAAAGTGCATTAAGTGCTATAAAACTGATAATTATTGCTGCTCTGTATATGTTTTTATTATTTACTCTCATACTGAATCAAACCTGTTTTTTGCGTGTGTCCCATTACACTTATTTCAAAACTGTATGCCTTTGCATTGTACTCTCCTTTTGGTAAGCTAAATACGGCTTCTCCGTTTATGGTGTATTCTTCAATAGTACTTACCTCCTGCCCTGATTTATTATATAGTTTGAGTAAAACCGTAGTACCGTTAGGCACAAGCTGTTTCATAAAGCTTTGTAAAGCGCCTACTGTTATTGTCCTCTTATCTTTAGAGAAAGCATAGTTTATTTCACCTTTTAATGCCAACTTATAACTGATTTTAACCTCATTACTTTCGGCTATACCTGTTATGTAGGCTTTTATAGTATAGCTATCTTCTTTTTCCGGACTCGGTATTTTACTTTGAGCTATTCCGTTAATGGTATTTCCGTAGGTTTTCAATAGGTTTCCATTATTGTTCCTTATCATAAAGGTGACCGATGTTCCGTCATTTACGGTATTACCATACTTATCTTTCAGTTCTGATGTATAAATTGTAGTTAGCTGGTTGCCATCGGCATATTCATGATTTCGGGTATAGTTTATGGTAAAGTTTACCGGTAAAGCAGCATATACATCTGCTTCAAACTCTTTTGTCGCTACAACTCCACAATTTGAAGACAACAGCATTTTCCCTGTTTCTTTAGGTGCTGATATTCTTTCAAAAGCGATAAAATTTTCAGTGTAAAGTGCTTCTTCATATATACTTTCCTTAAACTGATGCTTAAGTGTAATTGCTGTACTATCAGCTACAGGATTATCAAGCGCATCATGAGGTATGGTTACCATCATGGTATAATTTTCATTGCCAGCATTAATGGTGCGTGGTCCAAGATAGGTTTCTATGCCTGTTGTAACAGCATTAGGAACAATCGTAAAGTTTCCCTGTAATTTCAATTCGTTACCTGAATAAAGATACCAGTTTACCAGTCCGGTTTTGGCAGCCAAAAAATCAGGAAGTATAAACTCATTCCCTTTTGGTGTCAAAACTGTACTCCCGTAAGATGATTTCACCATCATAACAGTTTTGTTTACCCCTTCAGTATCTGTAAAAGACAATGCAATAGCACTCCCGGCAACATACTCCTGTTGGGGGTTTAACAATACAATTTTTGTATCACTACTATTTGACTGTTGCAGCCCGAAAGACAGTAATACAAAAACTATTGCGATAGTTAATACTATGTAACCTGATTTAGTTTTTATCACCTTGGGTTAGCTATATAGTTGTTAATCTCTATTTTAATGTATGAATAACCTTTTCCGTTTATTGGTATAAGTTCGTTATCATTATGCCCCAGTATTCTT
The DNA here is from genome assembly GCF_036347315.1 of Flavobacterium sp. C4GT6. Classification (NCBI taxonomy): domain Bacteria; kingdom Pseudomonadati; phylum Bacteroidota; class Flavobacteriia; order Flavobacteriales; family Flavobacteriaceae; genus Flavobacterium; species Flavobacterium sp. C4GT6. The sequence goes on along the minus strand of NZ_JAZGZU010000008.1, from coordinate 16,253 downwards.
AAAGGTACTGTTTTTCTTGCCATTTCCCGGTTGGGCAGTCCGTTTACATAACAATTTTCCGTACCTGATTTCAACAGTTCCAGTTTACTCAAATCGAGCAGTTTATAACTGAACTTTTGTTTACGCTGTACTCTTATCCCCTCACGGATAAAGAAATGATCTGCATAAACAATCTCCCTTTTTTCATTGTAATAACTTACCAACAGTTCGGGTATGGTAACTTCCTGAATGCCATAATTAAATAAAGCACCTTGTATAGTTGTATTATCAATATTCAAATCGTTTAAGGCAACCTCTTTATATAGGTCGGTTGTAGCTACATTACCTGCACTTTGTATATCAAAATTAACGGGTAGACTTTTCAGTTTGGCAGGTGTAAACTCATCGGGGTTAAACGTCTCTGGTTTTACCTCCCCATTACTTTGCCAGGCAATATCTTCAAAATTAACCTTAAACGTAGTGGTTTCCTTAGGCATTAGTTTATGCTTTATAACATACTTGGCGTTATGTGTTGCCAGCCTTTTATCATTTTCATCATACAGGGTTGCCTTTACAGATACATCTGCAGGGATATTGTCTATGTTTTGCAGTTCGCCCACTATCATATACTTATTATCCTGAAAAATCATCCTAGCCGAAAGTATTTCCAGTTCAGGTTGTTTCAATACATCCTCATGATAGGTTTGTTGGGTAGTTATACGCCTGCGTCCGTGTTTATAAAATTGAGTGGTATTATCAGCAAATATCTGATCTGGCGGAATATCCGGATCTTTCTTATCGGGTACTATATACCATTTCCCTTTTTTCTTTACCAGCCTGTGTACATATTCCCTATCTATAATTTCAAGCGGAGTTACCCATTTGGTTTTTACTTTTACCCCTGCACTGTTTTTGGTTTTATCTGTAACATTTACGGTTATAGCATCAAGCTTGGCATACGAGTTCACTATACCATCTGTTACCGAAATTTCCAACAGATACTGTGATAACGGATAGTCATCATCGGGGGTGATATAAGAATAAGCTCTTTCGAACTCCTTAAAATCGAGCGCATCATAATAAGACTTTACCACATTATCCGGACTTATTTGCGGCGATATGCCATAGTACAGTTTGTACAATCCATAAGACGAAATCACAACCATAAACAACACCCAAAATCTATTAACCCTAAGCATACTCTTAGAGAAACCGGTATAACTTTTTGCATGTAAAAAAAAGCCGGGTTTCGGTATTTTACGGGTTTTTAAGGCATGTACCCACAGCATTTGTATATTAATTACAAATGCCAATACCACCGTTAATAACGGAATAATACCCCACATTAAACGAAGAGGCAATGGAGCTTCCTCTTTAGGTATTATTTTTGGCATGGGTGGTACATTTAGCTTTTCCCAAACCATAATACCATTCTCTAACTGATTGAGTCGCTGCCATCCGCTAAAATACAGTATGGGATCATAAAACTTATCGTTAGAGAAAACATATTTAAGGTTATACTTTTCGGGCACGGTAAGAAACTGCTGTAGTGAACCTATCCCCTCCATTCCTCTAAACTTTGAGTTTTCCAGTCTTTCTACCGCCCTTGATGTAAGCTCAGGGAGTCTTCTGGCAGAATGGTAATTACCATCTACAGTCATAGCTCCCGTTTGTGTAGACAGGTAAGCCATTTGATCACCAAAACCAAGAGGCAGAAAACGCCAGCGGTCATGCTGATCCTGATTGAGGAAGTTGACTATTGGCAGCATATTAATTTTTTGCGGCTGAAACGGACGAAAATATCCTAACGATATGGTGAACAAAGCAAACCCTAGGAAAGCCCCTGCAAAAACTCCGCTTATAATACGATGGTATACTGTGCCATATCTTTGCTGTAAACTCTGCTTCAGGTCACCTTCTACCAGTCTATATACAAACTCACCAAACATTGGTAAACTGACTATAGATGCCCATAGCGTAAACCTGTCTAACGTTAATATATTAAAAGCATTTGTACCTAATAGTTTTAAAGGTATAGGAGTTGTACCGCCTGTTCCTAAAATTGTCAGCATACTTAACGATAGTCCAAAGAATATGTACCTCTTGCTAAAATATCTGTAAAACACATAAGGCAGTATAAACAGTATTATTCCCCACGGAATAAGGAAAAACATAAGTCCTGACGAGGTAACTTCTAAAAAATTATCCCTGCTTCCATGTGGTATAGGCACCTGGGTTATTGGGTTTTTTCTGGAGTTTATCCAGTAAGGCAATATACATACCACTACTAAGGTCAATAACCCTATGCCAAATACAATAATACGTTTAAGTGAAGTTATTAGGGTAGCTATAAAAAGCCTGAAGGTAATATTCCTATAACTATCTGTCCTTTCACTGGCCATATCCATAACGGCTACTCCTATTAAGGGCAGTATAAAAAATACCATCCCAAAAATAGGTGTAACATGATGTGAGGTTACCGTTACCGCGATTAGGGATAATGACGTTAGCAAGTAGCGCTTTCTTCCTGTTTTTACCCATAGGTAAATTTCAGGGAGGGAATGCATCAATATTGATATCCCCATGATACTTGGTAACTGCCCAAAAATGTGAAGTGTCTCCAAAAAGGAAGAGGAAAACACTGCTATGAGTGAAGCATAGCCTGCTATAGTGCGGTTACCCGTTAACAGTAAGGTAAATCTATATACCCCTGTTATGAAAAGTATAACACATATAATAGTAACGGCAAACAACCCAAACTTGAGTCCGCCAATTAATGAGAACAATCCTATCGCCTGATGTACTAACGGCGGATACCCCATAATGGTAAACCCTGTATACCAACTTGTGTTCCATGATTCAAACCAGTTGTGGGCATAGTGATTAGCAAAAAACAAATGGATTAAGGCATCATACGTGTTTTCCAGCGTAAAGAACATTAGGGCTGCATGGAAAACCACCCCTATGAGTAAGGCCGAAATAAGGTATTTGTTTGTGGTTTCACTCACGTTATGATGTGGTTATTTGTTGTAAAGTAAAGATAATAAATAAAATAGGTAATGTTAAAATGAAGCACCTATACATCCTTACCATTCACCGACAGAAATCTTCTATTCAACTAAAACGACTTATAACACTCTCATTATCAATATAAATTTGAGATAATAAATCACAACAACTAATACGCTGAATTATGAATAAAGTTTTAATTGTAGACGATCAGCAACTGGTGTTGCTATCTCTGGAGAGATGCCTTGCCGAATTGGGCTACGAGGTTAAATGTTCAAACAACATTTATGATGCTATAGAGCAGTATGAGATTTTTAAACCCGATCTTGTAATTACAGATATTAATATGTCTGCCCAGTCTAACCATGTTCCCCTACAGGATACTTATAATGAAATTGTAAGTAACGTATCAGGGCTCGAAGTTTTAAAGTATATACGATTTGTAAAAAATCAGCATACACCGGTTATAATACTTTCGGGCAATGTTGATGAAGATATAATAGTTACGGGCTTTGAGCTTGGTGCTAACGATTATATGAAAAAACCCCTAAGCCTTCGTGAAATAGGAATAAGAGTAGGCAGATTAGTGGGACATACTAACATACAAAAAAAAGAGAATATAAAAGAACAATACATTCAAAACACCTGCATTGGGGTTGTTATCCCTTGTTATAATGAAGAAAAAAGACTTTTAAGCGAAGAGTTTAGAAGCTTTGTACACAAAAACCTTGGTTATCATTTGTGTTTTGTAAACGATGGCAGCAAAGACAATACCCTTGCATTACTTAAAGAGCTTCAAAAAGGAAATGAAAGTCATATAAGTGTTTACGACTGTGCTAAAAACGGCGGAAAAGCCGAAGCAGTACGACTTGGAATGCTACATCTGGCAGAACAGAAACAGTTTGATTACATAGGATTTCTGGATGCCGACCTTTCTACCAACTTTGATGACTTCTCTGATTTGGTAAAAACCATAACCAATTCAAAATACAAAGTGGTAAGCGGTTCCCGAATAAGCAGGATGGGTGCCGATATTACTAAAGAATCGGCCAGAAAAATAATAAGTATGTCCATTAATTTTATTATAAGGAAAACACTTGGAATGGAGTTTAGGGATACTCAATGCGGAGCAAAAGTGATGACTACCGATGTGGTGGAGAAAACATTTGACAGGAAGTTTTTAACCAAATGGTTATTTGATGTAGAGATATTTATGCGAATGAAAAAAGTATACGGCAACAAACAAGCACAGGAAATGCTTTGTGAAAAACCGTTAAACAGATGGATTCATGCCGACGGGTCTAAACTTTCATTCAAAGATTCCTTTAAAATTGTTGGACAAATTGGGCAAATAGCCCTTCATTACAGATAGAATAGCAGTAAATTTTTTTCATAATGTTGATTTGGTTTTTATGATGACACCCATAATGCTCAATTATGGGTGTTTTTATTTTTTTATCACTACGGCGCTAAAGCCTCATCAATATTGACTAAATCTTTTTTTTAAAAACCAGTGATTAGTACTGTTAATAATAACTTTTTTAATTAAGCCTTGAGTGTCTAATAACTTTGCTTTCTTTATTAAAAGAAACCTTTATTGAGTCTCTGGATATTTTATTAACAGTAACTCCGCTTCCATTTTCACCTATGTGCATTTTTTTTACAGATCCATTTATGTTTAAAAGTACCAGCTCTTTGTTGTCTCCTGATTTTATATAACCGTAATATTCAATTTTGGGCCAATATGTTTTTATTTCGGTACTAGAATGTGTAACAACCTGTTTAGGCTTCACAGTATTATTTGCCGAATTATTACGAACTAATATCGACTTAGAATCACTTTTAATCTTATTAAGAAACGGATCTCTTTTAATAGGTTCCATAACAAAGGTATCCCGTTGTACAAAAATATTATCGATATCTGTATTCGAATCAAAATATGTTCTCAATACGGGTTGATCCGGAGTAAAGAAATAATTACTCAAAAAACGATACCCTATACCTCCCCAAAGAGCTATAACAACTATAATTAATATTACATTTATCTTTTTCTTCACTTAACTATTCTGTTACTGTTATCGTAAAATAATCACTATAACCCGTTTCATTACCAGCCTGATCTTTGGTTTTAACTCTCCAATAATAATCTCCTGTCGATGTAAAAGTATACTCAAAAGCAGGCGTAGTAACATTTCCTGTTTGTATTATAGTATTAAAACTTACATCGTTTGCTATTTGTATTGTATAAAATAGTGGCGAAGTTATCACCCCTGTATCACCTGGTGCAGTCCATGCAAAATTTACCGCTGTATTTTGTGTAATAGATGTACTATTAAGAGGTAAAGTGTTTTGAGATTGATTTGGAATAGTAGTATCTATATAAAAATTCCTGCTTGAAAATTGTGTTTCGGTTTCATTTTCCGAATTTACAGCCTTAACCTTCCACGAGTATTGTGCGTCTTCAGTTATAACACCGCTTGTAAGTGTAAAAGAGCTATTATTTAACTGCGGCTCTTCGTGTATTAAAATATTACCTGCTGTAACGTTTATTAACTGGAAAACATAATATTCTGCAGCATTAACAGGAGTCCAAGAAAAGGTTAACGATGTATTTTGTGTATAGAAGCCTGACGAAGGATATGATAAAACTATCTGCTGATTTGTCAAGTCATCAGATGTAGTTAATGTAAATGTAGCAGGAAAAGTATAAGCCGTTTCGTAAGCAAAATTTTCTCCTCTTACCCTCCATTGATAAGTCCCCGGATTTAAAGGCTGTATAAAATGATTCGTGCTAACCAGGGAGTCAAGTACCATGTTATTACTTTCTGAAAAAACCTGAATACGGTATTCGTCTGCACCATCAAGTAAAGCCCATTGAAAGTTAACAGCATTGCTCTCTATCTCTGCATTATTTAATGGATAATACATTGTTATGTTGTCATTGGTAATATCATCTTCCAATATATCTTCACAACCATAAGTAAATATTACAAGAATGGCAAGCAGTATGTTATTTTTTATTTTCATAGTTCTGAAATATAAGTTTTAAATGTAAAATGTCACTTTGATTAGTTTTTCTCGCTGTGTAGAAATTCATACTTATTAAGCGGGAATTATTAAATTTTATTTCAAAATCATAGGTCAGCTTTAACAGATCATTGAGTTCTCCTGTTATATCTACCTCATTTGTATATATATGGTAATTATCATCAGAAAATTCATGAATTGACTGCAAGTGGTATATAGAGGTTTTTTTACCGTTACTGGTAATAAAGTCAATAATATCCTGCTGTATCTTTTCTTTATTTATTCCTTCCTTTCCTATTATCTTATCTATAGCTGCTATTTGTGATTGCAGCAAATTATAATCAGAAGAAGTATTTTTTAAATCGGCTACTTTATCTTTTAGTTCAGAATTCTCCTTAACAACCCCTATAAGAGTACTAAAAGACCTTTTATAGGAAGTGAGCAGCAAAATGAAAAATATTGCAATAAGTGCCCTGAATTTTATTTTAAACGAATATTTATCAAACATCACTTACTAATATTTTTATTTCAAAATGCTGCATATTTTTTTTGTCTTTTTTAAAAGACAGCACCTCAAACTCCTTTATCCAGTCTACCTTTTTTAATTGTCTTAACCAGTCGTTAAAAGACGATTCGTTAAAAGTGGCTCCTTTTAACATTATCTGGTTTGACTGTAATTCTATCTTTTTATTTTGTTTTACTTCGCCTATAACCGGGAAAACCTCTATCTGGCTTACTGATAAATCCTGAGGAATTGAGGAGGACAATGTATAAACGTAATAAGTAAGAAACTTCTCTGAAAGCTGACCACTATCGTTTAAAATTTTAAGCTTACTTTCTTTTTGCTCCTCTAAGTTTTTAATATATTGATATGTTTGGTTGGAATAAACATTTTCCTGATTTAACGCATTATTTTGTCCTGAATAATATTGTATTCCAAAATAACTTATTAGTAAAAGAGTAAAAAACAATCCCAGCATACCTATTGCAAGATAATTAAAGCTCTTTTTATAAATAAACTCTTCATTATCTATAAGCTCACTATAACTTTTAGATATTTCCTTTTGTTTTATAAAGAAATGTATACCTGCGCCATATGATGATAACTGTACCGAAGAAAAACGTGTATCACCAATAGCATAATTTTTTTCCTTGCCCTCATCTTTTGTAAGATTTATAAGCGTTCCCCCTTCAAACTCTAGTAATGAATTGTTTGAAGTTATTAAATTTTCATCAATAGCATTTTGCAGTAATGCAGTGGTAAGCGGACCTAGGTAAAAATCTAAAATATGTATTCCTTTTTTTTGCAGTAATGAAATTATTTCATCAACATTATGTCGCCGTGTAAATGATAAAAAGGTGTATTGAGAAGTAACAAGTTCAGTAAAATATACCGTATTAAAATCTATATTTTTTTTCCAGGTTAAGTCGGTTGTATTTTTAGGATCTATTTTTTTATTTAAAACACCTTTTCCCTCCAATAGTAATAAAACCGGAAGTTTACTATTATAATTATCAAGAAAATCATCCAGGTCTTTATAACTGTGAGAAGAGACCACACTGAGACTATTACCCTTTTTCCTCAGGGTAATAGTATGGCAGTCTTCGCCTTCATCTGTTTTAAGATAACTTAAAACAGTTACATTATTAATTTTTATAACCTTTGATAAAAATGACAACATTTAAATTAGTAAATTATGGTTGGTTTAATAAAAATATGAAGTTTGGAGTTTGACTTCGACTTTCTTTTTCCGCTAAAGAACCAGCTTATAACCGGAATCCTTGACAATAATGGTGTACCCGAGGCTGTATTTTCTTTTCTCAATTCATCCAAACCTCCTAATAAAATCATTTCATTATTTTTCACCCTTACAAGAGACTGAAACTGTTGTGTTGCTTTTCCCGGAGGAGCTGTTTGACCTACTCTTCCTAAAAAAGAACTTTTCTCCACTGCAACATTAAGCGTTACCGTTTCGTCTGTAGAGACATATGGTTTGATTGAAACACTCAGGTTAGCCTCGGTAGATTTCCATGTCCCCGACTGTAATATATTATTATTGATATTGTTTGCCAGTAACTGATTATTTTGTTCAAAGTAATAATTTGTTTCCCCTATAGCCAGTTTAGCTTCATGCCCACTAATTGTTGCAATTTTAGGGGTAGATTCTATTTTTATAATAGAATTATCCTCTAAAAATTTCATATTAAGATAAAATGCCTCTGTTACTTTACCTATCTTTAAAACTCCAAGACCATTAAATGCATCTATAAGGCTGTTTACTGATGTAGCGTTTAAGTTAACATCGCCTGACGGAAACAATACTCCATTGGTTTGTGGATATTTAGTTTTGTCCAAACCTGCGGTAATACCTGTTTGAATATCATAGGCCTTGTTATACTGTACAATCATTACATCTATTTGTACTAACGGAACAACCTTATCTATTTGTTTAATATAAGCTTTAAGCTCATCTATGGTTGTTTGTGCACCGGAAACTATTAAACCATTAAGTTCTACAAACTCCTTTATCTCAACATTTTCAGAAAACACTTTTGGTAACGACATCATTACTGATTCTATTGACCTGTTCTCTAACTGGATAATTTCTGTTTTACGTAAACCTTTAGTTGATTCTTCTCCTATAAGGTAAAAATCACCATCTTTTTTATACGTATATTTCTTTCCTTTAAATATATGCTCCAATAAATCATCAAATGTTATATTATCTGCCAGAAGTGTGGTTTTTTCATTTTCAGGCTTATTATAAAGAAAATAAGTTATATTTAATTTACTTGCCGCTTCAATAATAAGCTCAGCAGCATCTGCAGCATAGGCCTCTACAGAAAGGTACCCATATTGGTTAAGCTTTACATCATAATACCCCTGCTCACCTATACTGGATTTCTTTAGCTTCCTACTTCCTGTGCTACTCATAGCATCAGGTGTTTCAATAGGTGCAAGGTTTTTTTCTATATAATAAAACCCATTGTCATCTTTAGTAACTTTTAATTCATTTGATTTAACCATCATATCCATTACCTGATCAAATGGGCGGTTTACAATATAGGAAGTGATTAAAGCATTTTTAACATTAGGCGCAAGCACTATACTTTTATTAGACTTATCTACAATAGCCTTAGCCACACTTACTAATGAATCGTTTTGAAGCCTTACTGTTAAAAAATCATTTTTAGGGTTATATTCAACATCAATTAATTTTGGCTGTTTTTTCTCTACTATTTTTACCTCTTCCCTCTTTTTAAAAATAATAATGTTGCTCATAAAGCTAATATCAAGCTGGTACTTTTCGGCTAAAAACAGGAATACATCTTTTACGGTTACATCATAAAAGTTATTATCTACTATTTGATTTAAATCCCTGTCAACACTAACATTTAGGTGATGCTCAAAAGCAATTGTAGATATAAAGTCATGCAGGGAAAGCCCTGAAACATCTATTTTTATTACCTCGTTTATACCTGGTTTTTCTTTAGCAAACTCATCTAACTGAGCGCTTATAATTGTAGGATCTTGCTGGGCAAGTAATGTTAGATTAATCAAACAGGCCACAATAAGGCAATAAATTTTTTTAGGCATGGTTTTTTATACGTTTACAAGTATTGAATAAATTTCTTCTAATGAGGTCTCCCCTTCTGCCAAAATATCAAAGGCTTTATCAGAAAGGCTCTTATACTCTTCTTCATTATAAAGTTTATCTACATTGTTATTTTTAATTGACTGAGCTATAGTATGATCAATATTCACCACTTCATAAATGGCTCTTCTGCCTTTATATCCCGTGTGATAACATTTATTACAGCCTACAGGTTTATATATTTTCTCTAGGTTATAAGGTTTTTTATATGTTTTAGGAAAATCCTGTTCCTCACAGTTAACTTCTGTTTTACAATCTGGACACAGTTTTCTAACAAGCCTTTGGGCTACTGAAAGATTTAGGGTTTCTGCTATAAGGTATGAAGGTACCCCCATATCAATTAGTCTTGATATAGTACCAAAGGCAGAGTTAGTATGTATGGTAGACAGAACCAAATGTCCCGTTAGCGATGCCCTGATAGCCATTAATGCTGTTTCAGAGTCCCTTATCTCACCAAGCATAATAATATCAGGATCCTGCCTTAAAAATGACTTTAATGCAGACGAGAATGTTAAACCTATATCTTCTTTAAGCTGAACCTGATTAATCCCTTTAAGCGTATATTCAATAGGATCTTCAACAGTTACTATATTACGCTTACTATCATTAAGAAGCCTTAGTGTAGCATAGAGAGTAGTTGTTTTACCTGAACCTGTGGGACCGCTAATTAATATTATTCCGTTAGGTTTTTTAACCGCTTCCAGGTAATAGTAAAGTTCTTCTTTTTGAAATCCTAAAGTTGAGAGATCAATATTAGAAGCATCCTGTCCCAAAAGCCTCATTACAATTTTTTCTCCAAAAAGCGTAGGTAAAATGGAAACCCTTATATCAAAAGTATCATTTGTAATCCTGCCATCCTGAGGTAATCTTTTCTCTGTAATATTTAGCTTAGACCTGATTTTTACTTTATTAACCAGTTCCAGATAATTCTCTTTCTCTACTTTATATCTTTCTATTAATTGCCCGTCAATCCTAAACCTTATTCTGGCATTTTCTTCATATACCTCAAAGTGTATATCACTACTTTTTAACGATTTAGCCTCCTGTAGCAGGCTCTCCAAAAAGTCTCCTTTATCTATAGTGAAATCTTTAGCAGTATTCGTAGCTCTTTCCTGCCTGTAATAGACCGAAAGCGCTTTTTCAATTTCATTATTAGGGAAAGAAAATAAAACTACTTCCTGTCCTAAAAGCAATTCTAGTTCATCTTTTACTTCATCGGTATTATTAGCCTCATCTATATATAAAGCCATATTCCCTTCTAAACTGTCTTTAGGCAGTACACGGTAATGGTTGGCTATATCACCCGAAATTAAGTGCTGATTTTCCTGACTTACAACAATCTCCATAACTAGTCTAATAAAGATATATGTGAATAATCAAGTAAAAAATCAGCAGTTATAATAAACAGAAAAAGAACCGAAGCGTAACCTGCAAGCGGAATTGTTTCTTTTTTTATAACCTTCTTAAAAGCAAAGTAAAGTACTATAGAAAAAAACATAGAAGCTATAAAGTATACTATATAATTTCTCAGAACAAAAAACGGGGAAAGGGCCATAAAGAAAAGTAAATCTCCAAAACCAAAATAGTTTTTAAACGGATTGAGTATTCTTTTTTGCTTAACACTCATATATAAAACTAATACAGAGAAAACGAATACAAAAAAAAGAACATTTAGAAACATAACATCTAAAAGAATTTTAATATCTGCTTTTATAAGATATAAACCCGAACTAAATATAATAACAGGTAATATTACATGAATATACCTGTATTTAATGTCCTGATAAATAACAAAACAAAGAGATAAAAACAATACTATTATAACCAAAAGCTCCACTATTCTTTAACTACCTCTTTAAGTACTTTTTTATGATCTATTTCCCAAGTATTAAAATTGCCGTCTCCATCAAGATCAGAAACAGAAGTAGCTCTTGCTAAAAATGAGTTATTACTGGCTTCAATAATTTCAATTTTATAAACAGCCTGTCCGCCTTCGTCTACCGTAAGCTCCTGTTCAAAACCAAGTTCCTCCAAACTGTTTGAATATTTAGAAAAACGATAAAAATTGCTTTTTTGCAAACCATAAACCTGATTAAGCATTGCCTGAGCCTCAATAGCTTTAGCTTGACCTATTACAGATGTTTGGTTTGGCAGCACCATTAACAATAAAATACCTATAATACAAAGCACTATAAGTATCTCAGTTAACGAATACGCCTTAACTTTAGCAGCTTTTAACTTTTTAAAATATTTAAAAAATAAATAATTTTTTCGCATAATTTAACTTTTAAATAACAAGAAAATCATTAATAAGACAATCTTAATGCCAAAAATACAAAACTATTGGTAACTAAAGTTAATTACGCAAAATTTTACTTAAATCAAACATTGGAGCATACATTGATATCATTATAATGCCCACTACTAATCCAATTACTATTATAATCATAGGCTCAAGAATTACTCCTATCATCTTGGTTTGGTGATTAATTTCTTCATTATATTGATCACTTAATTTCTCAAACATGACATCAAGCTGATTAACATGTTCTGAAACTTCAATCATCGTTACCAAGCGATCTTCGTATATTTTATGCTTTCTGAGACTTTCACTTAAAGATGCTCCACGGGTAATATCATTCTTTATATCCTCAATTGAATTTTCAATAGGATAAAATCCAATCATTTTTGATGTAAGATTAAGTGAAGCAATAAGAGTTGTTCTGGAAGATGTTAAGAGATTCATTGCCTGACAGAACCTTGAAATATAAATTTTCCTGATAAGGCTCCCAAAATATGGAATTTTCAATACCAACGATGCCATAAGCCCCCGGTAGCTATTTTTATTTTTTAAATAATAGTGTCCTGCTACCAAACCGGCAATCACAATAGCAATTACAGTAAAAAGATAACCTGAGTTGTTTGACAGTTTAATAATATACTGAGTACTTTTAGGCAACTCACTACCAAACTGACGGAATACCGAACTAAACATAGGTACTACTTTTGTGAGCATAAAATACAGCACTAAAAAAGTTACCAGTAAAACAATTACAGGATAAGTAAGCACACTAACTATTTGCCTCCGCATTTGTATTTTTCGGCTAAAAAACTTTTGTAGTTCAGTAAGTACATCCTCCAGTTTCCTGGTTTCTTCACCTATTTGTATGCTATAATATTCATAAGGAGAAAAATGTCCCGAAACCTTCATTGCCTCATAAACTCCTTTACCGTCAACTACTTTATCTTTTATAGTATCAATAATATCTTTTTCAAATTTATTTTTGTTTTGATTACTAAGTATCTCAAGGGCTTTTTTAAAATCAACCCCTGCTTTTAAAAGCATACCAAGTTCACGGTAAAAAAGTTCTTTTTTCTTATCTGAGAACTTCTTTCCAAAAGTTACCTGTGTATTTAAATTGAACCCCTGTTGCTTTTTTTCTTCTTTCTTATATGTACTTAAATCAAAACTCATTTTTTTGGTAAGGCTTTAAAAGTTCTTCAGGATATACTTTTTTATAAAAAAACATATCTGTTTTTTGTTGATCTACTATAAGTTCCCAATGTAGTCGCTGGTAGCGAAAAGGTTTGTTTTCTGACTGTAATTCTTCTATAAACACTCTTTTTGTTTGTAAATGAAAGGTATCTGTAAAATCTCCCTGCGCTCTCACAAAGTATTCCTTCATAATAAAATATGTTACATCATTCTCTTTATAATCAGAAAACACTAACCTATCTCCCGAAGGCATTTGCATGCTACTACTTTCAAAAACAGCTTTATTTAAACTATAGCTCATTCTGTTAAGGTCCGATATGCCTTCGTTTTGTTTTTTAAAATCGTCTAAACGCTGTGATGTAACAGAAAATATGATAAATACTATAGTAAGTATAATAGCCGTTACAGCCATACTTACCACAGCTTCTACAATAGTAAACGCCGGTATTTTATTTCTCTCAGGGTACATAAAAAACTTTTTCAGGGTATTCAGTAATACTGTCACTGTATTTAATGATAATTTTTTTACTCCCTTCGGTAAACTCCTCTTCTATACTCCAGTTTTCATTATCATATTTTTCTTTTAAAGAATCAAGCCCTATCTGCATATCAAAAAAAGCAGCCTGTATCTTATTTTGAGAACTGTAAAACTTCATTGATGTATTAGGGGCAAAAACAGCCGAATATACCATTATTGCTATATACAGGCACACCGATATTATAGTAAGAGCTATAACCGATTCCAGTAACGAATTTGCCGGTACTTTACATAACCTTTTTAATTGTTTCATAGCTTTTATTACTATTATCAAGTAGTGGTAATGGTATAAAGAATTGTGGTCGCTTTAAAATATTTATCTCAATATCGGCCAAGCAATTATCATATCCGGTAGATGCTGTTTTGTGTACAAACCAGTTTGTATAAACAGATCCGTTTACGTCGCTTTGCAATACAAGTCTGCCTGTACAATATATACTACCGGTTATCAACCCTTCCTTTTCAATAAACATAATGTTATTTTCTAACATTTGCATTTCATTTCCGCATAAAACCAATACCCCGTTAACCACGCTCCCCTCCTTTAGCAAAATACCTCCCTTATTAGCATAGGTATTATTTACACACAATGCAGAAGGATAATTAAGCTTTACCCCTTTTGCAGTTTCTATTTTTGTTCCTGCAAAAGCCTGGAGTGTGCCTTCAAAACCTTCTTCAAAATATATTCTTGATGCCTTTATAATAACATCTTCAAGTCTTGCTGTTTTTTTTATCAAAATAGAGTCGGTACCCGTAATAAGCACATTACCCTTTATATTTACATTACCAAGCTCATTACCTTTTAACCTGAGTTCAAGCAATGGATTGCGAAATGAATTAAAAAATACCGAATCGCTTTTAACCACTTCCTGCAACTCAAAGCTTTGTGCTGAATTAATCGAGAAAGCATCTTTTAGCTGTTGGTTCATATCTGGAAGTTTAGTCTCGGAAACCTGAACCAGCCCTACATCTTTTTCCAGATGATTAGGGCGATTATCAATATGTATCGGTTTTATAAAAATTGAAGGCAGTTTTTTATTACCTACAAGTACCACATCGCCCGAATAAGTGAGGGGTCGGTTTATATTTGTTAAAAAAACACACGTCTTATCTACAGTATTAGGAACGGCAAAATGAGATGACGTAACCGTATCTCCCTCTATAAAGGAATGAGCGATTATAAGCTGTAAAAGTCCGTATGGTTTAGTTTCGTAAGCCGACTCTATCCCCTCGTTTTCATCTAACGGCAATGAACCCGATTCCTGCATTTCACCTAATGCATAATTTACCAGAGACTGATTATGGATATAAAGCTCTTCGTGAGTATTATAATAAACATTGAGTTGATTATACAGGTTTGCCGCATAGAGCAACCCAGCACATAATACAGCTACAATAAGGCATACAAAAATGGCATACAGTAAACTGTGAGCCCTAACCATTACTTACCTGCTTTTTATCTTTTTTTCCAAAGAGTCTTTTAAAGAAACCCGGTTTATCATCCTTAGGCTGAGATTGCTTCTTAACCTTTTCTTTTTTTACTTTTTGTTGCTTAGGTTGCTTGGTTTTGTCTCCTTTATCTTTTTTTGAGAACAGCCTGCCAAAGAAGCTCTGCTTATCTTGCTCACCGGCCTGCTGTACTGCCGACTTTGGTTTAACCTGCTGCTGGGTTTTATTAACCTCTTTATCCTCGGGTTTATCCTTTTTACTGAACAAACGCTTAAAGAATCCCGGTTTTTTATTCCCGTTGGTAAGTGTATCTTTAGCTTTAACCTTTTTTACAACCAGTTCACCACGTTTATATTTAAGGGTATCGCCTTTAATATAGTTAATCCAGCGTCCGTGCTTTTTATTGTTTTTATAACGACCTTCTTCAACAAGGTTTCCTGTTTCGTCATAAGCATAATAACTTCCGTCAAGTTGCCCGTCGTTCCAGTAGGCCTTTGATTGTAATGTACCGTTTTCAAACCACGACTTCCAGTATCCTTCTTTTATACCGTTTTTAAACTTACCGGCTTCAGCTAACTGATTGCTGTGATAGTATTTAAAAAATTCGTCGTGAAGCAGTTCCCCGCCCGTACCATATTCACTACTGTGAATACGTCCGCCTTTAAACCAGTAATAGTGTCTGTCAGACTCCGGTTTAACAACTTTATCGGTAGTATAGAATTCGTAACGAAAATCAGGGTCGGAAATTTTCTTTTTTAATGAAACTCCAAAAGAAAAACAGCAGAAAGCTGCTATGAGTAATAAATATTTATGCATTTGTGTGGTTGGTTTTTTGGCTGTGCCAATATAACTATTTTTTGTAACCTAAAACAGAGATTATTTTATATCTTTAGCATAAATAAAACGAATAAAAAAGTGCTTTATTAATGTATTTTTTGTGCCGATTTTAGCATTATTAGGCATAAATTATAAACATAAAAAAAGCCATACGTTCTTAAATATAAAGGGGAAAGAGGGGATTAGATTACTATCCTTTCGGAATGCAGATGCCAAACCGTTTCTATAACGGTACAGATTATAGGTATGGGTTTAACGGGAA